>NZ_OESG01000013.1:2155517-2463448 GCF_900240945.1 Mycobacterium sp. 3519A | reverse complement strand
AGCGCACCGGGTCGATTGTTTCGCGGGTGCCTCCGGCGCTGACGAGCACTTTGACGCCGGCCAGGTCGTAGGGCAGCGCATCGCCGCGTTCCAGCAGAAGGCCTGCGAGCGTGGTGATCTCCTCGGCCTCCGGCAGCCGGCCCGCACCGGTGTCGGCTCCGGTGAGCCGACCCGAGGCGGGCTCGAGAACGATTGCGCCCCTATGTCGTAACGTCGCGACGTTGTCGACGGTGGCCGGGTGGAACCACATCTCGGTGTGCATGGCGGGCGCGAACATCACCGGACATCGCGCGGTCAGCAGCGTCGCGGTCAGCAGGTCGTCGGCGCGGCCCGCGACCGCGCGGGCCAGCAGATCAGCGGTGGCGGGGGCGACCACCACCAGGTCGGCCTCCTGGCCGTACCGGACATGCGGCACCTCGTGGACGTCGTCCCACACGCCGGTGTGCACAGGATTACCGGACAGGGCCTCGAACGTCGCGGCGCCGATGAAGCGCAGCGCAGACTCGGTCGGCACGACGCGGACGGAATGGCCCGCTTCGGTGAGTTGACGGACGACTGTCGCCGCCTTGTAAGCGGCGATGCCACCGGCGACGCCGACGATGATCCGCTTGCGGTCGCTCACCGCAGAGCCTTAGCTACTCGCCCTCGGTGTGCTCGAGCAGATCCTCGTGGATCTCGCGCATCGCGATCGACAGCGGCTTTTCCTGAAGGCCCGGCTCGACCAGCGGACCGACGTACTCGAGGATGCCGTCGCCGAGTTGGTTGTAGTAGTCGTTGATCTGGCGAGCACGCTTCGCGGCGTAGATGACCAGCGCATACTTGCTCGACGCCCGGGACAGCAGCTCGTCGATGGGCGGGTTGGTGATGCCCAACGGCGTGTCGTACGCGCTGGCGGCGGACGGGTCGAGGTCGTCCACAGCGGCCAGCGGCGTGTCGGCGTGCGGGGTGCTCACGTAGAAAATCTCCTGGGGGTTTAGGTGGCTCTCGGGCTCGACTGCGCCGTACCCGGCTTGTTGCCCACCAGCAAGGATACCAATTCGTCGCAGGCGGATTCCAATTCGCTGTTCACCACGACTTCGTCGAAGTCACCCTGCGCGGCCAATTCGGCCCTCGCGGTGTCGAGCCTGCGCGCCATCACCTCGGCGGATTCGGTGCCCCGTCCCGACAACCGGCTCTTCAGCTCCTCCCAGCTGGGCGGGGCCAGAAACACCGTGACGACCTCGGGCATCGCTTTCTTCACGGCGCGAGCGCCCGCGAGGTCGACTTCGATCAGCACCGGCCGTCCGGCCTTGGTCGCCTCCCGGATGGGCGCGGCCGGTGTACCGGATCTGTGCAAGCCGCCGTGGATCTCCGCCCACTCCAACAGCGCGCCGTCGGCGATCAGATGCTGGAACTGTTCGGCGGTAACGAACGTGTAGTCGACGCCGTCGACCTCACCCGGGCGGGGCGCCCTGGTAGTCACGGACACGGAGAAGTGCAGGTCGGGAACCCGTTTCCGCAGGCAGCGGACAACCGTGGACTTCCCGACGGCAGACGGGCCGGACAGCACCACAACTCGGCTCATCGCAGGATTCTGCTCTTCGCGCGAGCGCTCATCGCTGTCCGACCCCCCGGCCGGAGTTCACTAGTCGCTGGTGAAGTCGAACTTCTCCAGCAGCGCCTTGCGCTGACGGTCGCCCAGGCCGCGCAGACGGCGGGTCGGGGCGATCTCGAGTTCGGTCATGATTTCCTGCGCCTTGACCTTGCCGACCTTGGGCAACGCCTCCAGGAGCGCAGAAACCTTCATCTTGCCCAAGACCTCGTCGGTCTCGGCGTCCTTGAGCACCTGCTTGAGGTTGGTGCCGCCGCGCTTGAGCCGATCCTTGAGTTCGGCACGTGCTCGACGTGCGGCAGCAGCCTTCTCCAACGCTGCCGCGCGCTGTTCGTCGGTCAACTGGGGAAGGGCCACGGGTTCCTCCGTCTCGTCACCATCATCTGTTTTGTCTCGGCTGACCTAGAAACCTCCTAGAACCAGCCAGCGAGCACGACCGTACCCACGCAATCTGACGAAAGCGAACGCCACCCCCTGGTTACCGGGTTAAAAGCCCAGCGTGTAGAGCGCGCGTGCGTGTCGCGGGCCTCGGCGATTCGCGAGGGCCGCGCCTCGGCGTTTTCCGGACAATCGGCGGAAAAGCCTGCATATCAATGGTTTTCGCGAATTGTGTCGCCCATCACAGATCAGGGCCCGGTGTGAGGGAGGGCGCGATGCGGGATCGGGCCGCCAAGAAAAATAAAATTTTCCCTGGTCATGGTGCGTCGGGCGTGTCGCAGCCGGTCGGTTGACAGGTGACCGACCGCGAACTTTTCGCGATGCAAATAACATCGCTGTGACTCCTGCGCCGGATGTGACAGAAGTTATCCGAATTGGGCCGTCGCGGGCCCTTGGCGCCCGCCGACAGCACAACTACAGTGCGTAGTAGACGACGTTAGGCAACCTACTCACCGACGAGCAGGCTGTTCGGCATCGTCGTGGCCCCCATTCGCTCGCCCACTTCGCGGTGGGCCCGCGCGCGAACTTCGGCAGCGTGGCGGTGAACCCGACGATGGCGGGTGAGGACCGGTTCTTCGCCGCCTTGTTTTTCTGTTTCGGTGACGCGCTGCTGTGGTGCGCGCGACGTCGCGCGCAACCGTGCGCTGATCAACCTGGTGGCGGCGGCATTCTTCATCGGGGGCATCGGACGGTTGATCGCGTTGGCCGTCGACGGTCCCAGGCATCCGTTCTATGGTGGTCGCGGCCAGGCAGGTCGGCGCGCTGAAACACGTTGCCGCAGAGGGCGTTACGCCAGGTATGCGACCGCGTCACGGTAACGTTCCGCGGCCGACCGCAACGCAGCGACCTCCGGCCCTGCGCGCAGCACGTCGCGTGACACTGCGGGGAGCAACTGGCCGCGTGCGGTCCCGCCGAAGCCGCCGAGCGCTTCGGGTCGTCCTCCCTGGGCACCGACGCCGGGCACCAGGACGGGCCCGCCGAGTGCGCTGAGGTCGGGCGGTTCGGCCAGCGTGGCGCCCACGACGACGCCGACGGAACCGGGTTGCGACGCCGCGCGGTTGACCGCGGCCGCGGAGTCGACGATCGACTGTGCGACGGTGCCGTCGTCGGTCTTGGCCTGCTGAATGGCCGCACCCTCGGGATTGGACGTCGCGGCGAGCACGAACACCCCGCGACCGTGGGCCTCGGCGGTGTCGAGCAGCGGTTGCAGCGACCCGAACCCGAGGTAGGGCGATGCGGTGACCGCGTCGGCGGCCAGCGGCGAGTCGCCGGCCCACGCGTCGGCGTACGCCGCCATCGTCGATCCGATGTCGCCGCGTTTGGCGTCGGCCAGCACCAGCACGCCTGACGACTGCAGCGCGCCGATGGTGCGCTCCAGCACGGCGAACCCCTTGGCGCCGAACGCCTCGAAAAACGCGACCTGCGGTTTGACGATCGCGAAGTCGGCGAACGCCGCCACGCAGATGTCGCAGAACCGGGCCAGGCCGTCGCTGTCGACCGGCAACCCCCACGCGCGCAGCAGTTCCTTGTGCGGATCGATGCCGGGGCACAGCGGTCCGCGCCGCGACACCGCGTCGGCCAACCGCGCCCCGAAACCGGTCATGACCCCAACGCGCTGTGCAACTCCTGCAGCGACATCACGCCGATGTCACCGCGGATACCCGCCTCGATACCCTGCACGGCCGCGGACGCGCCCTGCACCGTGGTGACACACGGAATGTTCATCGCCACCGCCGCCGAGCGGATCTCGTAGCCGTCGATGCGCGGTCCGGAGTTGCCGTACGGCGTGTTGATCACCATGTCCACCTCGCCGGCCCTGATCAGGTCGACCGCGGAGCTTGCGGGCCTGCCCTCACCCGGCTCCTGGAAATGCTTGCGCACCTCGTCGCAGGGAATGCCGTTGCGGCGCAACATCTCTGCGGTGCCCTCGGTGGCCAGCACGCGGAACCCGAGATCGGCCAGGCGCTTCACCGGGAACACCAGCGAGCGTTTGTCGCGGTTGGCAACCGACACGAACACGGTGCCGTTGGCGGGCAGCGAACCGTAGGCGGCGGTCTGGCTCTTGGCGAACGCGCTGCCGAAGTCGTGGTCGATGCCCATCACCTCGCCGGTCGACTTCATCTCCGGGCCGAGCAGCGAATCGACCTGCGCACCGTCGGTCTTGCGGAACCTGTTGAACGGCAGTACCGCTTCCTTCACCGCGACCGGAGCGTTGCGGGCGGTGGTGGCGCCGTCGCCGGTCTTGGCCAGGATGCCCTCGTCGCGCAACTGCGCGATGCTGGTGCCCAGCATCACGCGCGCGCAGGCCTTGGCCAGCGGCACCGCGGTGGCCTTGGACACGAACGGCACCGTCCTACTGGCGCGCGGATTCGCCTCCAGCACGTAGAGCACGTCGTCCTTCAGCGCGTACTGCACGTTGAGCAGGCCGACCACGCCGATGCCGTGCGCGATCGCCTCGGTGGCGCGCCGCACCTGCTCGATGTCGCTGCGGCCAAGGGTGACCGGCGGCAGCGCACACGCCGAGTCGCCGGAGTGGATGCCGGCTTCCTCGATGTGCTCCATGATGCCGCCGATGTACACCTCGGTGCCGTCGCAGAGCGCGTCGACGTCGATCTCGATGGCGTCTTCGAGGAACCGGTCGACGAGCACCGGATGCTCGGGCGACAACTGGGTGGCGCGGGTGATGTAGCGCTGCAGGGTTTCCTCGTCGTAGACGATCTCCATGCCCCGCCCGCCCAGCACGTAGGACGGCCGCACCAGCACCGGGTAGCCGATGTCGGCCGCGATGCGCCGCGCCTGTTCGAAGCTGATCGCCGTGCCGAACCGCGGCGCGGGCAGTCCCGCGTTGGTCAGCACTTCGCCGAACGCACCGCGGTCCTCGGCCAGGTCGATGGCCTTGGGGCTGGTGCCGACGATCGGCACACCCGCCTGCTCGAGGCGTTCGGCCAGCCCGAGTGGGGTCTGCCCGCCGAGTTGCACTATCACGCCGACGACGCCGGGACCACCCTCGCCCGAGGCGGATTCGGCGTAGTAGATCTCCAGCACGTCCTCGAAGGTGAGCGGTTCGAAGTACAGCCGGTCGGCGGTGTCGTAGTCGGTGGACACCGTCTCGGGGTTGCAGTTGATCATCACGGTCTCGAAACCGGCCTGGCTCAACGTCGTCGCCGCGTGCACACAGCTGTAGTCGAACTCGATGCCCTGGCCGATCCGGTTCGGCCCGGAGCCGAGGATGAGCACCTTCGGCTTCTCGGCCTGCGGGGCGACCTCGGTTTCGGCGGCGGGGTCGAGTTCGTAGCTGCTGTAGTGGTAGGGCGTCTTGGCCTCGAATTCGGCCGCACACGTGTCGACGGTCTTGAAGACGGGGTGGATGCCCAGCCGCTGACGCAACGCCCGCACGCCGACCTCGCCCGCCAATTCCGGTCGCAGCGCGGCGATCTGGCGGTCGGACAGTCCGTAGTGCTTGGCGCGCCGCACCAGTGCCTCGTCGAGTACCGGCGCGTCCGACAACTCGGCGCGCAGCGCCACCAGCCCGGCGATCTGCTCGACGAACCAGGGGTCGACACCGGACGCCGAGGCCACCTGTTCCACCGTCGCGCCCAAGCGCAGCGCCTGCTCGATGTCGTACAGCCGACCGTCGGTGGGCGTCTTGAGACGCTTCAGCAGGTCGTCGACGGACAGGTCGGGGTCGGGTGCGGTCCAGAACCCGGCGCGACTGGTCTCCAGCGAGCGCATCACCTTGCCCAGCGCCTCGATGAAGTTGCGTCCCAACGACATCGCCTCACCGACCGACTTCATCGTGGTGGTCAACGTCGGGTCGGCGCCGGGGAACTTCTCGAAGGCGAACCGCGGCGCCTTGACCACGACGTAGTCCAGCGTGGGCTCGAAGCAGGCCGGGGTCTCCTTGGTGATGTCGTTGAGGATCTCGTCGAGGGTGTATCCGATCGCGAGTTTGGCGGCGATCTTGGCGATCGGGAAGCCGGTGGCCTTGGACGCCAGCGCGCTGGACCGCGACACCCGCGGGTTCATCTCGATGACGATCAGTCGACCGTCGGCGGGATTGACCGCGAACTGGATGTTGCAGCCGCCGGTGTCGACGCCGACCTCGCGCAGGATCGCGATGCCCAGGTCGCGCATCGTCTGGTATTCCCGGTCGGTCAGCGTCATCGCGGGCGCCACCGTCACCGAGTCGCCGGTGTGCACCCCCATCGGGTCGACGTTCTCGATCGAGCACACGACGACCACGTTGTCGTGGCCGTCGCGCATCAGCTCGAGCTCGAATTCCTTCCAGCCGTAGATCGATTCCTCGATCAGAACGTTGGCGCTCGGTGAGGCGGCCAGTCCGTCACCGGCCATCCGGTCGACGTCGTCGGCGGAGTACGCCATGCCCGACCCCAGGCCACCCATCGTGAACGACGGGCGGACGACGACCGGCAACCCGAGTTCGGCGACCGTCTCGCGGACCTCGTCCATGGTGAAGCACACCCGCGAGCGGGCGGATTCGCCGCCGACCTTGGCGACGATGTCTTTGAACCGCTGCCGGTCCTCGCCGCGCTGGATGGCTTCGAAGTCCGCGCCGATCAACTCGACGTTGTAGCGCTCCAGCACCCCGTTCTCGTACAGCGCGACGGCGGTGTTCAGCGCGGTCTGCCCGCCGAGCGTGGCCAGCAGCGCGTCGATCTTGTTGCCGCGCTCGGCCTGTTGCGCGATCACACGTTCGACGAATGCGGGCGTGATCGGTTCGACGTAGGTGTGGTCGGCGAACTCCGGGTCGGTCATGATGGTCGCCGGGTTGGAGTTGACCAAGCTGACCTGCAGGCCCTCGGCACGCAGCACCCGGCACGCCTGGGTGCCGGAGTAGTCGAACTCGCAGGCCTGCCCGATGACGATCGGCCCAGAGCCGATCACCAGCACGTGGTTGAGGTCTGTCCGCCTCGGCACTAGTGGCCCCCGTCCCCGCGAGCGACCGTGTGTGCACGCGACACGCCGCGGATTTCTGTACAACAGCGGTCGCTCGCCACGAACATCACTTGCCTTCCGCCATCAGGTCGACGAATTGGTCGAACAGGTAGTTCGCATCGTGCGGGCCAGCGGCCGCCTCGGGGTGGTACTGCACCGAAAAGGCGTGTCCGTCAACGAGTTTGATCCCTTCGACGACGCCGTCGTTGGCGCACGTGTGGCTGACCTCGGCGGCCCCGAACGGGGTGTCGAACCGCTCCCCCGCCTCGCCTTCGAGCGCGAATCCGTGGTTCTGCGCCGTCACCGCGACCCGACCGGTGGCGTGGTCGATGACCGGCACGTTGATGCCGCGGTGGCCGAACACCATCTTGTAGGTCGACCGGCCCAGTGCCCTGCCAAGGATCTGGTTGCCGAAGCAGATGCCGAACAGCGGGATGCCTGCGCCGAGCACCTCGCGCGTGACACCCACGATGTGGTCGGCGGTCGCCGGGTCACCGGGGCCGTTGGACAGGAACACACCGTCGGGCTTGAGGTCGGCGATCTGCTCGAAGTCCACCGTCGACGACAGCACATGGCTGCGGATGCCCCGCATGGCGAAGTTGCGCGGTGTGTTGGTCTTGATGCCCAGGTCGATCGCGGCGACGGTGAACCGGTGTGGCCCTTGGGGTTCCACCGTGTACATCGAGTCGGTGCTCACCTCGCCCGCGAGGTTGGCGCCGAGCATCGACGGCTGGCTGCGGACCCTGGTCAGCAGTTCGTCGGGGTCGGCGAGGGCATCGCCGGAGAACACGCCGGCCTTCATCGAGCCCAGGCTGCGCAGGTGCCGCACCACCGCGCGGGTGTCGATGCTCGCGATGCCGACGATGCCCTGCCGGACCAGTTCCTCGTCGAGCGTGCCGGTGGCCCGCCAGTTCGACGCCCGCGGCGACGGGTCGCGCACCGCGTAGCCCGCCACCCAGATCTTGTCGCCGCGGCTTTCGGCGTCCTCGTGGTTCCATCCGGTGTTGCCGATCTGCGGTGCCGTCGCGACGACGATCTGCCCGTGATAGCTCGGGTCGGTCAACGTCTCCTGGTAGCCGGACATGCCGGTGGAGAACACCGCCTCACCCAGCGTCTGCCCGACCGCGCCGAACGGCACGCCGGTGAAGATCCGGCCGTCCTCGAGGACGAGCACCGCCTTCGACGTCATGCCGCGCCCTCCAGCCACTTGGAGTAGTCGTCGCGGTTGTCGGCGCGGAACCCGGTGTCGATCTGGGCGCCCGATGGCAACCGCCACCGGATGGCCAGGATGCCCTCGTGCGTGATCACCTTGCCTGCCAGTGCCTTCTCCGTGCGGATCGTCTCGATCGCGTCGTCGGGTATCCAGATCGGTCCGGCTCCGATGCGCTGCAACATGATTCCTTCGGGGTAGCGGGTCAGCACTGCCTTGGCGCGATACCCGAGGTCGCCGACCGCGATGCGGTCCAGCCAACTGGGCGCCAGCGTGCTGCCGACGTAGAGACCCTTGGTCGGGGGGACCAACGCCGGACCGACGGTATCCGGTAGCTGCGGCAAGGTGCCAATCAATTGTGCCTGCCGCTGGGCCCGGCGCAGCCACCCGCGCATCATTTGCCGGATCGCGAAGGCGATCAGCACCGCCAACACGGCAGCGATCACCAGCATCGTGACGAGCGTGCCGGTGTTCATGCGCGATCCGCCTGCGCTACTCGCTCGCCGTTCACGCCGGGCTCTTCCCGTCCCGCGCCGTCACCTTGCCGCGCAGTAGCGTCAACGTGACGGCCGCAGGCAACTCCATCGATTCATAAGGGGTGTTGTCCGACCGGCTGGCCAGCGCGACGCCCTCGACGGTCCAGGTGGCGTCGGGGTCGACGACGGTCAGATTGGCAGGCTCACCGATCTCCAGGGGCCTGCCCTGGTCGGGCAATCCGACGATGCGCGCAGGGTTCTCGCTCATCACCCGGGCGACGTCGCGCCACGTCAACAACCCGGTCCGCACCATCGTCTCGGCCACGACGGACAGCGCGGTCTGCAGCCCGAGCATGCCGGGTCGCGCGTGCGCGAACTCACACATCTTCTCGTGTTCGGCGTGCGGGGCGTGGTCGGTGGCGACGCAGTCGATCACCCCGTCGGCCAACGCCTGACGCAGCGCCGCGGCATCGGACGCCTCACGCAGCGGCGGGTTGACCCGGTTGCGGCCGTCGTAACTGGCCAGCCGGCTGTCGTCCAACAGCAGGTGATGCGGAGTGACCTCCGCCGTGATCGAAATCCCTTGTGATTTCGCCCACTTGAGCAGCTCGACGGTGCCCGCGGTGGACGCGTGGCAGATGTGCACCCGGGCGCCTGCGTCGCGGGCCAGCAGGGCGTCGCGCGCGACGATCGACTCCTCGGCGGCGCGGGGCCACCCGGCCAGCCCGAGCCGGGCGGCGATCGGACCCTCGTGCGCGACGGCCCCGACCGTCAGGCGCGGTTCCTCGGCGTGCTGGGCGATCAGCACGCCAAGACCCGTCGAGTACTCCAGGGCGCGGCGCATGATCAGCGGGTCGTGCACGCAGACGCCGTCGTCGGAGAACATCCGCACCCGGCCGACACCCGCGGCCATCAATCCCATCTCGGTGAGCTGCTTACCCTCCAGACCCATCGTGACCGCCCCGACGGGGTGCACGTCGACGAGGCCGACCTGCTGACCGCGGTGCCAGACATGGTCGGTGACGACGGGGCTGTCGGCCACCGGGTTGGTGTTGGCCATCGCGAACACCGCGGTGTAGCCGCCCAAAGCCGCTGCCGCCGAACCGGTTTCGATGTCCTCGGCGTATTCCCGGCCCGGTTCCCGCAGATGCGTGTGCAGGTCGACGAAGCCGGGCAGCAGCACCTGGTCGGTGGCGTCGAAGACGTCGGCGTCGTCGGGCGGGGTCAGGTCGGGCCCGATCTCGGCGATCTGGCCGTCGGCGGTCAACACGTCGACGCGGTCACCCTCGCCGTAGAGTCGCACCCCGCGAATCAACACGCTCATACGCCGACCGCCTCCTCTGCGCCGACCAAAAGATGGAAGAGCACCGCCATCCGGATGTGCACGCCGTTGGAAACCTGTTGCAGCACAGCCGATTGCGTGGAGTCAGCCACCGAGAACGCGATCTCCATGCCGCGCACCATCGGCCCGGGATGCAGCACCACCGCGTTGCCGGGCAGCATCGCCTGGCGCTTCTCCGAGAGCCCGTAGAGCACCGAATACTCGCGGGCGGACGGGAAGAAGCCGCCGTTCATCCGCTCGGCCTGCACGCGCAGCATCAGCACCGCGTCGGCGATCGGCAGTTCCGCGTCAAGGTCGTGCGAGACGGTGACAGGCCAGTCCGCCACCCCGACGGGCAGCAGCGTGGGCGGCGCGACGAGCACCACCTCGGCCCCGAGCGTGGCCAGCAGCAGCACGTTCGACCGCGCCACCCTGCTGTGCAGCACATCGCCGACGATCACCACCCGCTTGCCCTCGATGGTGCCGAGCCGCTGCCGGATGGTCAGCGCGTCAAGGAGGGCCTGGGTCGGGTGTTCGTGGGTGCCGTCGCCCGCGTTGATCACCACCGGACCGGTCCCATCGGCGCCGGAAGGGGCAGTCCACTCGGCGAGTTGCTGCGCCGCCCCGGATGCGGGGTGGCGGATGATCAGCGCGTCGGCGCCTGCGGCGCGCAGCGTCAGCGCGGTGTCGCGCAGCGATTCCCCTTTGGCGACTGAGGAACCCGACGAGCTGACGTTGATCACGTCGGCGCTCATCCACTTGCCTGCGACCTCGAACGAGACCCGGGTGCGGGTGGAGTTCTCGTAGAACATCGTGATGATGGTGCGGCCGCGCAGCGTCGGCAGTTTCTTGACCTCACGGCCGAGCAGCGCCTGGCTGAAGCGGTCGGCGTCGTCGAGGATCGCCAGCGCGTCGTCGCGGGACAGGTCGCCCGCGGACAGCAGATGCTTCATCGTTGAGGCCCCCCCTGAGGTGCGATGGATACGCCGTCGTGGCCGTCATCTTCGGAGAGCCGGACCTTCACGTTCTCGGCTCGGGAGGTGGGCACGTTCTTGCCCACGTAGTCGGCGCGCAGCGGCAGTTCGCGGTGTCCGCGGTCGACCAGCACCGCAAGCTGCACGGCGCGCGGCCTGCCGATGTCGCGGAGGGCATCCAACGCCGAGCGGACCGACCGTCCGGTGTAGAGCACGTCGTCGACGAGGATCACCAGCGCCCCGTCGATGCCGCCCGCGGGGATCGAGGTGTCCTCGAGCGGACGCGGGGGCTTGAAGTCGAGGTCGTCGCGGTAGAGCGTGATGTCCAGCGCCCCATGCGGAACGGTGACGCCTGCGAATTCCTCGATCTTGCCCGCCAGTCGCGTTGCCAGCGTGACGCCCCTGGTCGGGATGCCGAGCAGGATGACGCGCGGCGCATCGGAGCCGTCGAGCGCGGTCTTCTCGATGATCTGGTGGGCGATGCGGGAGATGGTCCGGCCGACGTCCGCTGCGGACATCAGCTCCCGGTCGGTGCCTGATGAGGCTGCATGAGCGCCCAAGTGACCCTGACCTCCTTCTCCGCCTCTCTGGACGGATCGTTAAAGGACGTCGAACTTCGCCGGCGAGCTTAGCACTCGCGGACGGCTACACGTTGAGCGAACCGAGCGTTACCGCGTACACGTTGCTGTCGAACCCGTTCGTCAAGTAGAGCGTGCCGTTGCCGCCCACAGCGACCATCTGGTAGCCGTACGGGGTCTGGTTCGTGGTCACCGACCCGAGCACGGTTCTGGTGTTGGGATCGACCACGGTGACCGTCTTGCCGTCCGTAGCGGTGACGTACACACGACTGCCGTCGGAGTTGACGGCGATATCGCCGGCGCCGCCGACCACGGGGATGCTCGCGATTTCGGTGTTGTACTTCGGGCTGGCCGGGTCGATGTCGATCACCGACACCGCGTCGTATCTGCCGTAGACCCGCCACAAATTGTTGTTGTTGTCCCTGATGACATCTTGATCGGTGTGGTAGAAGTCGACGGGCTCGACGACCACCACGCTGGTGGTCACGTACGCCATTTTTCCGTCGGCACTGATCGCCATTTGCCGGGATCCGTCGTATTGGTAAGGGCCGACATGGATTTCCCCGACCGGCGCCATCGTCGCCGTGTCGTACACCGAGATGGCGTCGCCACCAGTGGTCAGGTAGAGCAAGCTGCCGTTCGCGCTGACTTCCATGTCCGCGCCGGCCGTCACTATTCCCACCACTGTGTTGCTCGCGGTGTCGATCACCGTGAGATTGTTGTCCGCCGAGGTGACGAAGAGTCGGCGGCCATCCCGGCTGGACTTGATGCCGGTCA
The DNA here is from genome assembly GCF_900240945.1 of Mycobacterium sp. 3519A. Classification (NCBI taxonomy): domain Bacteria; kingdom Bacillati; phylum Actinomycetota; class Actinomycetes; order Mycobacteriales; family Mycobacteriaceae; genus Mycobacterium; species Mycobacterium sp. 3519A. The sequence continues at coordinate 2,451,127 of NZ_OESG01000013.1, read as the reverse complement.
AGCCATTCCACCATTCCGCGTACTCGTATTGCGAAACGGGTACGTCGATGGCACGCACGACCGTATCGGTGTTGGTATCGATCACGTACACCTTGTTGTCGTAGTAGTCGGCGACGAAGACCTCGTGCGTCGTCGGGCTCGCCGCAATCGACGTCGCCCACGTTCCGACTACCACCGGACCTCCGACGACGGTGTTGGTGGTGGTGTCGATCTTGGCGACCGTATTGGTGCCGGCGTTGACGACATATGCGTAGTTGCCTACCACCGCCACACTCCCCGGGGCGCTGCCAGTGGTGACCTCCGTCGTGGTGGCCGGCAGTTGCGGCGCGGGCGACGGCGTGATCGCCAGTGCCCGCATCGTACGGTCGACCGCGTCGGTGACGTAGATCCGGTCGTCGTCGCGGTACGGATAATTCGATGCCTGACTCAACGCCATGGAATGCGAACCGATTTCGGGATTCGGGTCGATCGCCACCGTACGTATCACCGAATTTGTCCGGGTGTCGATCACCGACACCGTGTCGTCGCTGTTGGCGACGTAGACCAGGCTGCCGTCCGGGCTGACCACGACACTCGTTGGCTGCACTCCCACGGCGATCGGCGAGCCCACGACAGTATTGGTGACCGCGTTGATCACCGACACCGTACTCGAGCCTTGGTTGCTTACATACACCCGTTTGCCGTCGGGGCTGACCGCCAGTCCAGTTGGGTTGACGCCCACCGAAATCGGCGCGCTCACCGTGTTCGTTTCCAGGTCGATCATCGACACGGAATTGCTGCCGGAGTTCGCGACGTAGATGTGGGCGCCGGTGAGCGCCATCTTCGTCGGACTCTGCCCGACCTGGAAGGTTCGCAGCACCTGTTTGGTCTGCGGGTGGACGGCAACCACCGTGCCATTGCCCTTGTTGGACACGAAGACGATGCCAGGGTAGTCGAGCAGAACGTCCGAGGGCTGGTTGAAACCCGACAGCGTCTGCGTTGCGCCTGGGTTGTAAACAAGGTCGATGACTGAGACGGTATTGGATCCCTGATTGGTGACCCAGGCGTAATCGAAGTCCCACGCGACCGACGTCGGCGATGTCCCGACTGGGAGAGTGGCCACCGTGTAACCGTGTGGCACCTCGATTATCGACATGGTGCCATCGGCCTGATTCACAATCCAGGCTCGCCGATAATTCATGTCGACACCTGCGGGCGAGGTCCCGAGCGTGGGCGCGAACTGGCTGTCCACTGTGATGCGGGCCGGTGCGACAGGCACCGTCACGGTTACCGTTTGATTCATCTGCGCGCCGGTGACTTTCACCGTGAAGCTGTCGGTGTCTGGTCCGGAGGTCAGATCGGCCGCCAGCCTGGTCGCCAAAGTTGGGTTGTAGACGAAGTCGCCTTGTGACGTGATCCTCACCGAACCGTTGGTAGGTGCGCCGACGACCGTATAGCTCAGGCCACTTCCGACTACACCCACTGGCCCACGGATTTCACCGGTCAACGGATCGACGCTTCGGTACGGGGCTGCGCTCGGTTGCCCCGAGATCACCGACGGCAGGATCGTCACAATGATCGAAGCGGTGTCCCTGTAGGCTCCAGCAGGATCAGTAGCACGAATGGTGAATGTGTCTGTCAGGCCGGGATTTTGGGCAGCGGCGTCGCGGCCCGCCTGAGTCGGTGTGTATGTGTAAGTACCCGCCGCCGGGTTGAATGTCAGCGTGCCCCTGCTCGGCCCGCTGATGGCGTTGTAGGTGAGCGTGTCGCCGTCCCAGTCCTTGATGTTCACCGAACCGGTGATCGCGCCGTTCGAGTCCGCCGCCCCCACAGTGGGATCGCTGATCGCCACCGGTGCGGTGTTACCGCGGTTGAGCTTGACCACACGGACGGCCTTGTCGGCCATGTCGGTGACGACCAGGCTGCCGTCGGCGCGGACAGCGACGATGTGGTAGTTGGTCTCCGGCGCGGTGTCGATCTGCACGGTGCTCACCAGCGAACGGGTCTTGGCGTTGATCACACTGACCGTGTCGTTACCGTTGGCCACGTACAGCAGGCTGCCGTCCGGGCTCACCGTGATCCCGGCAGGCCTGGAACCCACCGCGATCGCCGCCCCCTCGACCTTGTTGGTGGTGACGTTGATCACCGAGACGGTGTTCGACCCGTAGTTGGTGACATAGGCGTAGCCGTCGCGGATCGCGATCATCTCCGGCGTGGACCCGACCTTGATCGAATCCACCGTCGTCGTCGACGGATTGGCGTCGATGAGCTTGTAGGTGTTGAGATCGACCACCGACACCGAATTGCCTGCACGGCTCACCACATACAGCCGGGGCTGGCCGTTGACCGTCGTGAACGCGATTCCTCGCGGATAGGCGCCCACTTTGATCGCATCGACAGTCGTGGTCGACGGATTGACGTCGAGGACTTTGAACGTGGACGTTTCGATCACCGACACACTGCTGGAACCGTAGTTGGTGACATACAGCTTGGTGCCATTCTCGTTGAGCGTCATGAACTCTGGGCTTGACCCCACCTTCACCGATGTGACCGCCCTGTTCGCGGTGTCGATCACCGACACCGTCCCGCTGGTCCGGTTGGTCACGTAGACCCTGGAGCCGTCGGCGTTGGCCAGCACTCCAGTGGGCGCAGTGCCAACCACAATCGGACTACCAACCACAGCACCGGTCTTCGTGTTGACCACCGTCACGGTGTTGGTGCCCTGATTCGCCACATAAGCGAGGTCCCCCACCAACGCCACCCCGTATGGCTTGCTGCCCGTCACGTTCGACGCCGACGCCTGAGTTGCCCACACCGCAGGCAGTTTCGGGACCGTGATGGTGACCGGCGTGACGCCGCCCTGGCCGTCGCTGACTGTGACCGTGAACGAGTCGAAATCCGGTGTCGACGTCGACGCCGCCGCCAGTCGCGACGCCACCGTCGGCGTGTACCGGAACTGGCCGCTGCTCAGCGCCTCGACGGAGCCCCCGGTGGGCTGACCGGTCACGACGTACGACAGTGAATTGCCCTCGGCATCAGTCGCGTTCATCGCGACAACCACTGCGCCGGTGGCCTGATCGGGTACGCCCACGACCGGGGCCGCCGTCGGTGCGGAGTTCACCGCCGCGGCGGCCACCATCAAGCTCGTCTGCGCCCGGTCGTCCGCCACCTTCGAGAAGCCAACGTCGTCGACGGACTCCTTCTGCGTCTGCCGCCGCAACGCCGCCAGACCGGCCAACAGCAGCGGCGACTCGCCGGGTACCTCGGGAGTGTCACCGTCGGCCGATGAGTCCAGCCCGACGGCCGCAAGCAGATTCGACGCCATCGGCGTCAGCTCCGGCTTCGGCGCCGGATCGACCTTCGGCGCGTCCTGCACCGTCACGGCTTGCAACGTCGTCGACACCGGCGCGGGCGCCGTGTCGGAGACCGGCTTACCGGTCGGTGCCGGCGGGTCTGCCGGCTGCGACTTGCGCGGGGCTACCGAGGCATTGCTGGTCGCCGACCGGTCATCGGTGTCGTCGCCGGCCGACGGTGTGCTCGGCTTGACTCGCTTCGGCTTCTTCGCCGTCCTGGCCGCATTGGGTTTGTCCGAACCCGACTTCTTGTCCTTGGCCGGTGAGGTCGCGGTGGCCTTCTTGGTTGCGGTGGTGCTGTCGGTGTCCGTCGGCTCGTCGGCGACCTTTGGCTCGTCGGCGGTCTTTGGCTCGTCCGCCTTGGAATCCAGCGCCTTCGCCTCCGATGACGACGACGTCGTCGACGTCGTCGATTCGGAATCAGACGGATCGGCAAACGCGGGTGTGGTCGCGACGGCCATCCCGACCCCTAGTGCCACTGCCAACCCGCCGACTCGACCGACATACCTGGCGTAACCCATCATGCCCACCTCCCAAGTCAGGCTGCGAAACGGCAGTGAGCGCCGCGCAACCATCGTCTGCCGCGGGCGGCGATCGGGATTAGGTAGTCGCATACTCGAATTGCCCCTGGGTACGCTGACGCCGATGAAGCTTGACACCAACCAGGCGTCCATCCGCGAATCCATCGATGCCGGTTTCCTGGCCGGGGCCGTCACGCTGGTCTGGCGCTCTGGCGAGGTCCTCCAGGTCAACGAGCTCGGCCACCGGGACGTGCACGCCAACCTGCCGATGCGGCGCGACACCATCTTCCGTATCGCGTCGATGACCAAACCCGTGACGGTCGCAGCGGCCATGAGCCTGATCGACGAGGGCAAGCTCGCCCTGACCGATCCCGTCGCCAAATGGCTGCCCGAACTCGCGGACATGCGGGTGCTCGACAGCCCGGGCGGCCCGCTCGACAAGACGCACCCCGCGCGCCGACAGATCACCGTCGACGATCTGATGACCCACCGCAGCGGGCTTGCCTATTTCTTCTCGGTGACCGGTCCACTGGCCAAGGCCTATTCGAAGATTTCGCCGCGGCAGAACCCGGAGCGCTGGCTGGCCGAGGTGGCGGCACTGCCGCTGCAGCATCAGCCCGGCGACCGGATGACCTACAGCAACGCCACCGATGTGTTGGGCATCCTGCTGGAACGCATCGAAGGCAAGATCCTGCAGGACGTGCTGGCGGAGCGGATCTTCGAGCCGCTGAAGATGGCGGACACCGCGTTCTTCGTGGCGGCCCGCAACCGCGGCCGCACCGCCACCATGTACAAGCTCGAGGACGACGACACCCTCAGCCACGACGCGATGGGGCCACCCCCCATCGCGCCGCCACCGTTCTGCATGGGTGGTGCGAACCTGTTCTCCACCGCCGACGACTATCTGCGCTTCGCCCGAATGCTGTTGGCGGGCGGGGAACTCGACGGTGTGCGGGTGCTGTCCGAGCAGTCCGTGCGGTCGATGCGTACCGACCGGCTGACCGACGAACAGAAGCAACATCCGTTCCTCGGCATGCCGTTCTGGATCGGCCGCGGATTCGGGCTGAACTTGTCGGTGGTCACCGACCCCGCCAGGTCCCGTCAGCTGTTCGGCCCCGGCGGTCTCGGCACTTTCAGTTGGCCCGGCGCGTACGGCACGTGGTGGCAGGCCGATCCGAGCCAGGACCTGATCCTGATCTACCTGATCCAGAATCTGCCGGACTTCGGCGCCGATGCGGCCGCCGCGGTCGCGGGCAACACCGCGCTGCTGAAACTGCAGTCAACACAACCGAAGTTCGTCCGCCGCACGTACCAAGCCCTCGAAATCTAAATGCCGTCCATCCTGATCAGTGGAGCCGGAATCGCCGGGCCTGCACTGGCGTTCTGGCTCACCAATCGTGGCTACCAGGTGACCGTCGTCGAACTCGCCGACGGCATTCGCCCCGGCGGCCAGACCGTCGACCTGCGCGGTGCGGGCGGCGATGTGGTCAGCCGGATGGGGCTGATCGAGCAGATGCGGCAGCGCTCGCTGGACCAGCGCGGCGTCGCATGGATCAAAGCCGACGGCAGTCGGCGCGCCGAGATGCCAGTCACCGCGTTCAACGGGAACGGGTTGGTGTCCAAGCTCGAGATCCTGCGCGGCGACCTCGTCGACGTGCTGTACCAAGCGACGAAAGACCAAACGGAATACCGCTTCAGCACCCGCATCGAGCAACTCGATCAGGGCGCTGATGCGGTGACCGCCGCGCTGACTGACGGCTCGACGGTGTCGGCCGATCTGGTCGTCGGGTGCGACGGGCCTCATTCGGCGGTGCGGCGCTTGGCCTTCGGCCCCGAGGAACAGTTCGTCAAACCGCTCGGCGGGTACAACGCGTGGTTCACCGCACCCGACACCGTCGGCCTCGACGGCTGGTATCTGATGTATCAGGCCCCGGGTCTCAATGCCTCGATGCGCCCCTCGCACGATCCGGCGCTGTGCAAGGCCGGGCTCGCGTTCCGCTCCGAACCCATCGCCTACGACCGTCGCAACTCCGACGAGCAACGGGCACTGCTGGCACGGCATTTCGCAGGCGCAGGCTGGCAGTCCGATGCGCTGCTGGCGGCCGCCGAGACGGCGGACGACTTCTACTTCGACTCGTTCAGTCAAGTGCACATGCCGACCATCTCGCAGGGCCGCGTCACACTGGTCGGTGATGCGGGTTACTGCGCCTCACCGCTGAGCGGGATGGGCACCAGCCTTGCGTTGGTGGGCGCGTACGTGTTGGCGGGTGAACTCGGGCCTGCCGCATCGCTGGACGCCGACCGGATTCCGGTGGCGTTGAGCAGATATGAGTCGGTGATGCGGCCCTACATCGACCGGTGCCAGGACTTGCCCAACGGCATCGACGGTTACCTGCCGAAGTCGGCCAGCGACATCGCGATCACCGCGCAAGTGATGAAGTGGATGCAGCGCTGGCCGTTCCGGCCCATCGCCGAGAAGAAGTGGTTCACCACCGCCGACGCCATCGCGTTGCCGGACTACGCGGACGTCTGACCGCACTGCTGTGCGGCGCTGAGCTTGGCCTCCGCGATGCGGTATACGCCCTCGAGGGCCTGCACCTCGACGCCGACGTATTCGCTGACGACTTCGGGCGCGACGCCCGCGTCTCGCAACCTCAGCGCCAGGGAGTACGGGAGCGGGAGCTTGCGCAGTGCCCGCTCGTGTGGAGTTAGTTCATCGGCCACCCCATCAGCTTGCGCCGACTTCCGGGACAGGCAGTGAGTAGCCGTCTACTCGATTTTCTCGGGCGTCATTTCCCGCCCACTCGCGTGGCTGGCGAACAGCATCGCGGCCAGTTCCTCCCGGTCAGCGGCGCCGGTCTTGCCCATCGCCCGGTAGATGTGTCCCTCCACGGTGCGCACCGAAAGCGTCAACCGCTCGGCGATCGCGCTCGAGGACAACCCGAGGCCGATCAACGCGGCGACCTCGCGTTCGCGCTCACTCAACGGCAACGACGTGACCGCCCTGCGAAGCACTGGCGTACTGGCGTCACCGCACTGGTGCGCCAGTTCATTGGCGCGCGCCGAACACGTCAACGCCGACCCCCTGCGGCCCGCTTCGCGATGAGCCAGGGATGCGTACGCCGCGGCATCCATCGCCGCGATCAGATCGCCGATCTCTTCGAAGTCCTGTGACACCGCGAGTAGTTCGGCAGCGTCGCTGCCAGACAACGCGTGCGCGAAGCGAGCAGCCAGTCCGGCGCGCGGGCCTTCCACGATGTTCGCCAAGTCAACGAGGCGCGCCTCCCCAGAGCAATCCCCGAATTGTGCCGCAATCTGCAGGCACATCACTTCGGCGGCGAACTGCCCGTTGCGCCTTGCTGTTTCGGCACCCCGTAACGCCTCGCTGACGGCAGTGCTGACAGCCTCCTGCGCAGCAGCCACCCATGCACGCGCCAGCGCGTACTCGTAGTCCAGGTACCGCCAGGCCGGATGTCGTCGCTCCTCGAGCGCGGCCATCGCCCGCGATGCCTCCGAAGCAATCCCACGCATCGCGATCGTCATCGTCCGCGAGATCTGGCATCGATAACCCCAGCCGTTGGCCATGCCAGGGTACGTCTCGACCAGCCGATCGTGCAGGAGGGAATGCGCCTCACGCAGCAAGCCCGCGCCAAGTGCGGCACGCCCCGCTACAGCGCCGATGACCGCGATGTACGGCTGCGTGACGGCGAGAGCTTCATTCGCCCTTCCCCGAAGCAGATCCGCCACCTTCTGGGCTTCGGCGATCCGACCCGCCAGCACCAAAGCGGTGACGTGAGCGTCGGTGATGATGACGAACGACCGCATCGGAATGGGATATCCGGCGACTGCGGTCGCCACCGCCTCGGTCGTGCGACCCGCTTCACCGCGGGCGACAGTGACCGCCCACGCCGTCACCCGCGCCGCGACCGTGTCGGGCAGGCGGCCGAAATCCCAGTCGTACGTCGGCGCGTTTACCGCGGTCATCGCTCCCATCGCGGCCGCGTACACGCATCGAAAGGCCTCGATGTAACCCTGTGCGCCAGGCGGCACGGTATGCGCCGCGTCGTCGACGAGCCGTCGTGCCCCTTCGGGATCCTTGAGAGCGAAAAGTCGGTTGAACCCCTGCAGGAACGCGCGTCTGGCCTGGTCGGCGCCAGCCACCTCGCTGTGTGGGATGTTCTCGAGGACCTCTTCGGCGTCTTCCCCGTGGCCGAGCCACGACAGCGCGTATGCCCGAATGAAATGGGCTTCGGCGCCACCTCCCGCTGCGACAGCGGCGCGCGCCAGCCGATCGCCCCAAGATGCCGCACTCGTCAGTTGGCTCGACGAGTCCACACCGACAAGCCAAAGGGCACCACGCGCCGCTTTGATCAGAAGATCCGCGTCAGGGCGTAAATCGGACTCCAGGCTCAAGGAAGCGCGGCGAACCAGTACCTGGATGTCGTCGCGATCGTCGCACGCGGCGAGTTCGGTGGCGACCAGGCCGCGCAGCCGACGCAGCCGGGTGGCGGCCGCCCGTTTTCTGCGGACCTCACTGTAGAGGGGGTGCGCGATCCGGACCTCGATCCGGCCGTCGAAGTCGTTCAGCGTGATGAGGCCGCGAGTATCCGCATCCTCGATGGCTGCGGCGTCGGTGATCCTGGTCAGGGCGCCGAGTTCGAGCGGTTCGCCGACGGCGAGCGCGTCGACGACGTCACTTACCGCTGCCGGCAGTCGACCCATCCGGGAATCGATCAGTTCGACAAGGCCGGGCGGTAGCACCGCGTCACCGAACCATTGCCACTCGCCGTCCCGCAAAGCCAGTCGGCCGTCTTCGATCTCGCGTTCGACGATGTTGCGCAGATAAAGCGCATTGCCACGGGTGAGCCGCCACAGCCGTAGCGCGGCTTCCGCGTGGAGGGGCCCAGCCAGCGTTGCCGCCAGAAGCGCCGACGTCTCGTCGATGGACAGCGGCTGCAGGTCGAGCCGGTCAAACTGCGCGACACGCCAAATGTCTTGTATCGCATCGGGAATCGGCTCGCCGTCACGCACCGTGAGGACCACCTTGGCAGCCCTTCGCTGCACTATCTGATGAACGACGAACGCGGACAGGTTGTCGACGAGATGCGCGTCGTCCACCCCGACGATCACGGGCGTATGCGGCGGCGCGGCAGTCAGTGATTCGATTGCACCCCGGACGAGCTCCAGACTGTCAGACGATGACGAATCAGCCCATGCGGCCAACACGCCCAGCGGCAGCGCCTTGGCCGCAGACGTGCCGACGGCCCAGCGGATTTCGCAGCCCTCGGCAGCCGCTGCCTGCAGGGCGTCCCTCGCGATTCGGCTTTTTCCCACCCCCGCCGCACCGTGCACGACTATCCCGGCGACAGCGGGATCGGCGATCGCGGCTGCGATCGTCTGCATCTCCTCGGTGCGGCCCGTCAAGGGCCACGCAAATCGCACCGATTTAGCCTAGAAGGCGTTACCGGGTTGCCCACAACGTATATACAACTTTCATGGACCACAGTGCGATGGAGCAACTGGTCTCCCGGCACATCCGCGCCGAGGGCGCGGGTGACGTCGACACCGCGATCTCCGTGTATACGGACGACGTCGAGCATGACGTCGTCGGATTCCCAGGCAGCCCGCACCACGGGAAGGACGGCGCCAGAGCCTTTTACGACGAGTTGACGGCCAACTTCCGAGCAGAGGCAGAGGAAGTACTGCACCGCTATTTCGCCGACGACACGATGATCCTCGAACAAAAAATGACGGGCGCGGTAATTGGTTCGATGCTGGGGATGCCTGGGCATGGTCGGCGGATCAGCTTCCGCATCCTGCACATCTTCGAATTCCGCGACGGGTTGATCAGCCGGGAGAACGTCTGGCTGGACACCGCGGCGGTGGTCAACCAACTCAGCTAGCCGCAAGGGCCTTCCTTGCGTACGCCCGGACGTCGGCGTCGGCGTCGTCGAGTGCGACCTGCAGCGCGTCGCGGGCCGCAGAGTCGGCGCCCGCCCACGTACTCAGGGTGAGGACGGCCGCCTTCCGCACATCGAGGTGCTGGTCGGCGAGCAGGCCCGCCAGCGTCGGCACGGCGACGGCAGGATCCGCTCCGGCCAGCGCCCTGGCCGCGCCCTCCCGCACCTGCCATGCCGGCTCGGTGATCGCGCGCCGCACCTCGGGCAGATCGTCCTCGCCGCAACCCACGGCGCCGAGCGCCGACAGCGCCGCCGAACGCACCAGCGGGTCACGGTCGCCGACCAACTGGCGCACTGCGTCGGCGCCTGCGCGCAGAGTGGCAAGCCCGTTGGCAGCCGCGATCCTGACCTCGCGATTGTCGTCACCCGCCGCGGCGGCCACCCCGACGGCGTCGTCCACAGAGACCAGCGCCCGCACGGCTTCGATGCGCACCCGATGGTCGGTATCGGCCAGCCCGCGCCGGTACTGCTCCCGCTCGCCGGCCCTGCGGGCGCTGAGCAAGTACACCGCGACAGCACGAACCACCGGATCAGAGGAATCCAATTGTCCCGCAACCACTTCCGGCGACGGCAACACCTCGACCAGCTCGCGCACACTGTCCGCGGTGATGCGGCGCACCTCCGCGTCGCCGTCACCGAGTGCGGTGAACAGTGCGCCGGCGTAGCCGTCCGGCAGATTCTCGACCAGCGTTGCGACCGCGGTCCGGCGCACACCGGGATCGGAGTCAGCCAGATAGCCGTCCAGGTCGGCGACCGAAGGTGACTCCAGCGCAAGCACTTCCACGATCCGCGGCGACGGCGGCTGGCTGGGACCGGCGGCGTGCACGCGTGACGTGGTGGTGGCGGGCGCCTTTCCGGCGGCGATCCCAGGTTGGTCGACGTGCTGCACCGGATCGTCGGACGGTAGGTGTTCGAGGCCGGGCACCGGCACGAAATACGGGGCGACGGGCCGCTTCAGGAATTCCATCGAGCCATCGGCGCTCTTGCGGAGGTTCAGGTGGTAACGCCACTGCTCGTCGTCGCGATCCGGGATGTCGGCACGGTCGTGGTAGAGCCCCCACCGTGATTCGGTTCTGGTCAGCGACGAGCGGGCGGCCATCTCCGCACAGTCGCGGATGAACGACACCTCGACAGCGCGCATCAGTTCGTGCGGTGTGGTGGCACCCATCTCCGCGATCTCATCGTGCATCCGCTCGAAGGTCTGCACGGCGATCGACAACTTGGTCGCCGTCTTGGGCGGTGCCACGTAGTCGTTGACGAATCGGCGGAGTTTGTATTCCACCTGCGGTTGCGGTGGGCCGTCAGGCTGACGCAGCGGGCGGTAGACCAGTTCGTGCGCCTCCTTGAGCTGATCTTCCGGAAGTTCCCTTGGCGCCTGCACGCTTGCCAGCGTCGATGCGGCGTGTTCTCCAGCCAGGTCGCCGTAGACGAACGCGCCGATCATGTAGTTGTGCGGGACGCACGCCAGGTCGCCCGCCGCGTACAGGCCGGGCACGGTGGTGCGGGCGTGTTCGTCGACCCACACCCCCGAGGCGGAATGGCCGCTACACAAACCGATCTCGGAGATGTGCATCTCGACGTCGTGGGTGCGGTAATTGTGCCCGCGGTTCGCGTGGAACGTGCCTCTGGTGGGCCGTTCCGTGGTGTGCAGGATGTTCTCCAACGCCGTCAGCGTCTCGTCCGGCAGGTGCGACACCTTCAAATAGATTGGGCCGCGTGCCGATTCGATCTCCCGTTTCACTTCGGACATCATCTGACCCGACCAGTAGTCCGAGTCGACGAACCGCTCGCCGAGCGCGTTGACCTGGTAACCGCCGAACGGGTTCGCCACGTACGCGCAGGCGGGCCCGTTGTAGTCCTTGATCAGCGGGTTGACCTGGAAGCATTCGATGCCGGACAGTTCGGCGCCTGCGTGATAGGCCATCGAGTAGCCGTCACCGGCGTTGGTGGGGTTCTCGTACGTGCCGTACAGATAGCCCGACGCGGGCAGGCCGAGGCGTCCACAGGCGCCGGTCGCGAGAATGACCGCCTTGGCGGCGACGGCGACGAATTCGCCGGTGCGGGAGTTGAGTGCGGCGGCACCGACGGCCCTGCGCTGCTTTGTCCCGTCGCTCCGCTCGCCCAGGTCGTCGGTCAGCACCCGAACCGGCATCAGCCGGTTCTCGATCGTGATCTTCTCGCGCATCGACCGTTGCCGGAGCACGCGGTACAACGCCTTCTTGACATCTTTGCCTTCGGGCATAGGCAACACGTAGGAGCCGGAGCGGTGCACTCGGCGCACCGCATACTCGCCGTGTTCGTCCTTCTCGAACTTGACGCCGTAGCGCTCCAGGCGCTGCACCATGGCGAAGCCGCGTGTCGCGGTCTGATAGATGGTGCGCTGGTTGACAATTCCGTCGTTCGCCCTGGTGATCTCGGCGACGTAGTCCTCCGGCCGGGCCTTGCCGGGGATGACGGCGTTGTTCACGCCGTCCATGCCCATCGCCAGCGCCCCCGAGTGGCGCACATGCGCCTTCTCCAGCAGCAGGACTCGGGCGCCGTGCTCGGCGGCGGTCAATGCCGCCATGGTGCCCGCTGTGCCGCCGCCGATCACCAGCACATCGCAATCGAGCCGAGCCGTGTCGGCCAGTTCAGGTATCTGCATCATGAGTGATCAAGGGCCGTGATGATTTCCGCCCGGAGCGCTTGCCGACCGACCTGGTCGGTGCGCGGTTCCGGTACGTCGATGACGGCGCGCACCGGTTGGCCGACGCGGCCAAGCACGGCGACCCGGTCGCCGAGGATGAGCGCCTCGTCGACGTCGTGGGTGACGAAGACGATGGTCGTCGGGTGTGCGCGCCAGGTGTCGATGAGCAGCCGCTGCATGGCGGCCCGGGTCTGGGTGTCCAGCGCGGCGAACGGTTCGTCCATCATCACCGCCCTCGGGGCACCGGCAAGCCCACGTGCCAGCTGTACGCGTTGGCGCATACCGCCCGACAGGCTCTTGGGCAGATAGTCTCCGAAACCGGTCAGTCCGACTTCCTCGATCCAACGCTGCGCCTGCTTGCGCCGCTCAGCGCGTGGCTCGCCGCGCAGTTGCAGCGCGAGTTCGATGTTGGAACGCACCGTGCGCCAAGGCAACAGCGCGCTGTCCTGGAACACCATGCCACGGTCGCGCGAGGTGGTGGTGACCTCTTGCCCGTCGGCCAGCACCCGGCCGGCGTCCGGACGCAGCAGGCCGGCGAGCGCTCGCAGCACCGTCGACTTGCCGCATCCCGACGGTCCGGTCAGCACCAGGATCTCGCCCGGTTGCACCGTCAGGCTGAGCCCGTCGACGACCGGCGCTCCGGTGTAGGACAGCCGGACGTCGTCGAGTTCCAGCCGCAGGCCCTGGGCCACAGCCGTCGTCATCGAGCATTCTCCTCAGCGCGGGGCAACCAGCGGGTGGCACGCCTGCCGATCAGTTCAACGGCGGCGGCCGTTCCGAAGCCGAGCACGCCGATGGTGATGATGCCGACGAACACGTCGGGATAGTTGAGCACCGTGTAGGCCTGCCAGGTCCGGTAGCCGACACCGAGGCGCCCCGAGATCATCTCGGCCGACACCACGCAGATCCAGGCCACCCCCATGCCGACCGACAGACCGCCGAACAGGCCGGGCAGGATGCCGGGTAACACCACGCGGCGCAGCACATCCCACGAGTTGCCGCCGAAGGTGCGGACCGAGTCCTCCCATATGGTCGGCAGCGCGCGCACGGCGTGGCGGGTGCTGACCATGATCGGGAAGTAGGCGGCCAGGAACGTGATGAACACGATTCCGGCCTCATCGGTCGGAAACAGCAGGATCGCGACGGGAACCATTGCGATCGCCGGGATGGGCCTGGCCAATTCGGTCAGCGGACCGAAGACGTCGGCGAACGCCGCCGACCGACCCAACAGGATTCCGGTGACCACACCGATCACCGCGGCGAGCCCGAAGCCGGTCAGAATGCGGATCAGCGACTGCCCGAGATCAAGCCAATACTCTTGTGTACCAAGGCGATTGAGGAACGCCATTGCGATCTCGGTGACCGTCGGCAGCGTGTCGAACCGCAGCCACACCCGAATGTGATTGGCGGTGAGCAGTTGCCAGAGCCCGATGGCGGCGATGACTGAAGCCAGCCGGATCAAACGGCGGCGCCATTGGGACGCATGCCTCGGGCGTCGCACCACCGGACGCGCGACCGATGTTTCGAGTACGCCCGGCACAGCATCAGTGGTGGTCATACCGCCCCCACCAACGCCTGCTCGTAATCCACCACGGCAGTGCCGGGATGCGCCGCGACGTAGCGCTGCGCGCCTGCAGGCGTGCCGAACGGCAGATAGTTCTGGCCGTCACGCACCCAGGCCGCCTTGTCGGCGAACCAGCGCGTGCCCAGTTCGGTGTCGGGTACGTAGGCCGCGCGGACCTTCGACCCCTTCGCGGTCGCGTCCCGGACGGCCTTCAACAGGCAGGTCGGATTCGACGCGGCCTGTGTGGTCGTCGCCCCGTCCAGCCACAGTTCACTGGCTTTGGCCGGATCGTTGACCGGGGCGTGGCAGACCGGGTCGGTGCCGCCGAGCACCGACGGGTTCGCGGCGTCGGCGACGGCCTTGCCGTAGTCCTGGTTGCGCTCGGCGAAGGCTGCCTTCAGCGGCGCATCCTGCACGAACCCCGCAACGTCGAGGTCGGCAAAATCGCCGATCGACTTCAGGTACGGCACAGCACCTTTGAGCGCCTCGATGAGCGACGGTTTGAGCGTGGTGTCGAACGACGTACCGCCGGGCCCGTTGTACAGATAGACGACTTCCTGCGGCAGTCCGCTGCCGTCGGCGACGATCTTCGCCGCTTCCAACGGTTTGGTGTTGAGGAAGTCGGTGGCGTCCAGTTGGGCCTGCAGGAAGGCGTCGAGCACCTCCGGATGTTCAGCCGCATAGGCCCGTCGCACCACGACCCCGTGCAGGGTGGGATAGTTCAGCTCGGCGCCGTCGTACAACAGCTTGGCCTTGCCTTGGAACACCAACAGTCCCGGCCACGCGACGAACTGCGAAAGAGCCTGCACCTGACCGGATTCCAGTGCCGACGCACCGACTTGCGGTTGCTGGTTGAGCACCTCGACCCCGGTCTTCGGATCGACTCCGGCCTTGGCCAGCGCCTGCACGAGCATGCCGTGCCCCGCCGACCCGACACTGGCGGAGACTTTCTGGCCCTTCAAGTCGGTGAGTTTCTGAGCGGGCGAATTGGGGGCCACCACAACCATGTTCAGCGCGCCCTTGGGGTTGTACCCGGTCACCGAGACCATCTCGGTGCGGGCGCGGTCGTTGGCCTGGGTCTTGGAACCGTTGATCAACATCGGGTAGTCCCCCATCGAACCGATGTCGATCTTCTCGGCGACCATCTGCGCGGTGATCGGCGCACCGGTGTCGTAGTCCTGCCACGTCACGTTGTACTTGGTGCCGGTGCGGGTGGTGATGTCGTTGAGCCTGCGCTCGAGGTATCCCTGCGCGCGCAACAGCGTGCCTGCGGTGACGGTGTTGATGGTCTTCGACTGGTAGCCGATCACGACGTTGACCACGTTGCCGGATGACTGACTCGCCGAGTCCAGCGAGCATCCGGTGGCCGCGACGGTGAGGCCGGCGGCCAGGGCGACGAGCCGGAGATGAAGCTTCTTCATGTGTGGGGTCCTCAGCGGATCAAGTAGGGCATGTTGACGGTGACGGCGCCGGTGGGACAGCGGGCGGCGCAGGGCCCGCAGTACCAACACTCGTCGACATGCATGTACGCCTTACCGTTGTCCGGGCTGATCGCCAGCGAGTCGAGTGGACAGATGTCGACGCACAACGTGCAGCCCTCGATACACAGGGACTCGTCGATGGTCACGGGTACGTCGGCGCGTTGGTTCACCAGAGTCATGGTTCGCTCCTGATCAGGTTGCCGCGCATGGTGATTCGGTCACCGCGCATCCGGATGTACTCGAGGTCGACGGGTCTGCCGTCATCGAGGCTGGTGAGCCGCTCCAGCATCAGCAGCGGGGCACCGTCGGGGACCTGCAACGTCGCCGCGGAATGCGGATCGGCCGAAACCGCCTCCAGTGCAAGCGTTGCCGAGCCGAGCCGTTGCCCACTGACCTGCTCGATGAGCGCGAACACGTCGTTGGTCTCCAGCGGGTGCTCGAGCACCTCGGCAGCGATATCGGGCGCCAGGTAGGTCAGGTCGAGGCTCAACGGCAGATCGCCGAGATAGCGAAGCCGCTCGATGAAGACCACTTGCGCACCGGGCTCCAGGCGCAGTCGGCGGGCGACCGCGGGCGGCGCGGCCAGATGCAGCACCGCGCGCACCTCGTTGCGCACTTCGCCGTAGTCCTTGAAGGTTTCCTTCAAACCGACGAGGGCGTCGAGGCCGTGGTCGTACTTGCGGACCGCGACGTGCGTGCCGACCTTACGGCCGCGGTCGATCAGGCCTTCGTTCTTGAGCACCCCGAGGGCCTCGCGAATCGTGTTCCTGGACACGAAGAACTCGGCGGCCAACTCGGCTTCGGCGGGCAGCCCGTCGTCGTAGGTGCCGCCGTGAATCTGTTGCCGCAGCACATCGGCGACCTGACGCGCACGATCCGCGCGGGGCCGCTTGATCGGCGTCGGCTCAGCTGACACGTCAAGCACGCTAAGAGGGCGGGCGGGGCCGGCGCAGCACGCCCATCGCGACGTCGGCGCGGATGCACTGATTGCGCCACCGCCGACTGGCGATCACCAGGCAAAAGAACGGCCCGCGGCGCTATTGCGCCAGTCGTTTCCCGCAGCCGAGTTTCAATCGCGCTGAGCGGAACCCCGTCGCGCCGAGACTGTAGTTACCGTGCGGTCCACTCGCACGTTCCCGCGATAAGTGCAGCCTCGCGGGGAACTCAAGACACAGCAGTTACTGCATGCACCGCGACAGCACGCGACCGAACTGCAGGAGGCGTTGCATCTGGGCCAGGCCGCCGTCGTCGACGGACTTGTAGTAGCGAAACGACTCGCAGTAGATGTCGGTTTCGGTGGCCGACTTCTGCCGCGACCGGGTGACCAGTTGGGTGTACATCCGCAACCGCACCTCCGACAGTCTGCGGGTGTCGTCGCCGAGCACCTCGTACTCCGCCGTCAATACGTGGTCGGTGATCGTCGACAGCAGAATCGTCCGCACCGACGCATTGAGCACTCGGCGTTCCCGGTCGTCGGTGCCGGCCAATTCATCGTCGGCGCGCCACATGATCAGCCGCACGCCGTCGGTGAGCACGACCTCCTGCCACACGGCTTCACCCCACGACTCCTCGCTGGAGCCGCGCGACATGATGAACGACTTGATCGCCGAAAGGTCGATGACCGAGCGGATCTGGTCCAACGCCAGTTCGGGATCACGCAGGTATACGCGGGCCGCCTCTTCGAGACTGGAATACGGTGCCCAATCCTGCGGTACGCCCATCAGCTGCCCACTGAATCTCCGCCGGTACCCCGTATCGCTGCCGCCGCCGCCCGAATCTGCGGCGTCACCAGCATCACCTGGCCGAGCACGCCGTTGACGAAACCCGGTGAGTCGTCGGTCGACAACTGTTTGGCCAGTTCGACCGCCTCGTCGACGGCGACCGGTTCGGGCACGTCGTCGGCGTGCAGCAACTCCCACACCGCCACCCGCAGGATGGCCCGGTCGACGGCGGGGAGCCTGTCCAGGGTCCAGCCCTGCAGATGCGCCGAGATGAGATCGTCGACGTGCGCAGCGTTCTCGGTGACGCCGCGTGCCACCGTGACCGTGTACGGGTTCAGTGGTGATACGTCGGATTCCTTCTTCGCCAAGGCATTTCGCGCCTCGGCCACCTCCGCCGGGGTCAGCCCCCGCGCCTCGGCCTCGAACAGCAGGTCGACGGCGCGCTTGCGGGCCTGATGGCGGCCACGGTCGGCGGGCCGACCAGTTCGGCCACGGTCGGCGGGCCGACCAGTTCGGCCGGAGTCGCCTTTGCGGTCAGGCATTCACCCGGCTCCCAATGCCGTCAGGCATTAACGCGACCGAGGTAGCTGCCGTCGCGGGAATCGATCTTCAGCTTGTCGCCGGTGTTGATGAACAGCGGCACCTGGATCTCGGCACCGGTCTCGACGGTCGCGGGCTTGGTGCCCGCGCTGGACCGGTCGCCCTGCAGACCCGGTTCGGTGTGCGTGACCTCCAGCTCCACGGTCACCGGCAGTTCGAGGTAGAGCGGTGCGCCGTCGTGGAACGCGATCTGCACCGGCATGCTCTCCAGCAGGTACTTGGCGGCGTCGCCGACCAGCGACTCGGGCAGGTGGTGCTGCTCGTAATCCTGAGAGTCCATGAACACGAAGTCGGACCCGTCGCGGTACAGATAGGTGTGGTCACGCCGGTCGACGGTGGCGGTCTCCACCTTCACGCCGGCGTTGTAGGTCTTGTCGACCACCTTGCCGGACAGCACGTTCTTCAGCTTGGTCCGGACGAATGCCGGGCCCTTGCCGGGTTTGACGTGCTGAAACTCGACAATCTGCCACAGTTGGCCGTCGATCTGCAGGACCAGGCCGTTCTTGAAGTCAGCGGTCGTTGCCACTTTCGGTTGTCTCCTCTTAAAGGATCGCCAGTTCTTTGGGGAACCGGGTGAGTAAGTCGGGGGCCTTATGGGGGTCGCTGCCCACGACCAGCGTGTCCTCGATGCGGACGCCGCCGTGGTCGGGCAGATAGACACCTGGTTCCACGGTGACCGCAGAGCCAGCAAGCAGTGTACCGGCGGCCGACGCGCTGATCCCCGGCGCTTCGTGGATCTGTAGTCCGACGCCGTGGCCGAGGCCGTGGTTGAAGTTGTCGGCGTACCCGGCGTCGGCGATCACCTGCCGCGAAGCGCTGTCCACATCTTTGAGCGTGGCGCCCGGGACCAACGCGTCACGGCCCGCCTGCTGCGCCGTGGCGACCAGTTCATAGAGGTCGCGCTGCCACTGCGCGGCGGGCGCCAGCACAAAGGTTCGGGTCATGTCGGAGTGGTAACCGCAGACCAGTGCGCCGAAGTCGATCTTGACGAAGTCCCCGGCGGCCAGCACCGCATCCGTCGGTCGGTGGTGCGGAATCGCCGAATTGGCGCCCGCGGCCACGATGGTCTCGAACGACACCCCGTCCGCGCCGTGGTCGAGCATCAGCGATTCGAGTTCGCGGCCCACCTCTTTCTCTGTCCGGCCAGCGCACAGCCCGCCACGGTCGACCAAGTCGGTCAGCGCGGCGTCGGCCGCTTCACAGGCCAGCCGCAGCAGGGCGATCTCACCGGCGTCCTTGACCTCGCGCAGCGCCTCGACGGTGCCCGCCGCCCGAACCAACTCGACGTGGTCGCCCGCCGCCTTGCGCAGCATCGCGAACCCGTCGACCGTCACCACATGGCTTTCGAAGCCCACCCGCCGCGCGCCGTCCTCGGCCGCGCGCGCGGCCAGATGCGGCCCGCAGGCCCGTTCGATCACGATCTCCGCGTCGGGCGCCTGCTGCGCGGCCTGCGTGCGGTAGCGGCCATCGGTGGCAAGCACCGGCGTTTCGCTGTCGACTCGGATCAGCAGCGCGGCGTTCGACCCGGTGAAGCCGGACAGGTAACGGACGTTGACCAGGTCTGACACCAGCATCGCATCGAGTTCGGCGTCCGCAAGCCGTTGCCGCAGACGGTCCCGGCGCTGTGAAATAGTCACAGTTAGAGAACCTACTCGCTAAGGTGTGGCCCCATGAGCTCCGAGATCGGGGCGAGGAGGAGTTGAGGCATGAGCAAGTGGTTACTGCGCGGACTGGTGTTCGCGGCCCTGATGGTGATCGTGCGATTGCTGCAGGGGGCGATGATCAACGCGTGGGAGACCAAGGCGGGATTGATCAGCGTCGTGCTGGTCGTGCTGTTCGCCATCGCCGTGTTCATCTGGGGCATCTCCGACGGCCGGGCCGACGCCCGGGCCAATCCCGACCCCGACCGCCGCGGCGATCTGGCGATGACCTGGCTGCTGGCCGGTCTGTTCGCCGGTGTGGTGAGCGGTGCGGTGGCGTGGTTCATCTCGCTGTTCTACAAGAGCCTCTACGTCGAAGGGCTGCTCAACGAAGTCACCACGTTCGCGGCGTTCACGGCGTTGGTGGTGTTCCTGTTCGCGATCGCCGGCGTCGCGCTCGGACGCTGGATGGTGGACCGCAAGGCCCCCGAACCGTCGCGCCACCACGGCACCTCGGTCACCGATGAGGACCGCGCCGACACCGACGTCTTCGCGGCGGTGCGCCATGACGGCGGCGCCGACGAGACTACCGAGGTGCGTCGCGAGGAACAGCCCTAGTCGAGGCTGGCCAGATACCGCAGGGCCAGTACATAGCCCTGCACCCCGAGGCCGACGATGACGCCGGTGGCCACCGCGCTGAGATACGAATGGCGCCGGAACTCCTCGCGGGTATGCACATTGGAGATGTGCACCTCGATCAGCGGCGCGGTCAGTTCCGCGCAGGCATCGCGTAACGCCACCGACGTGTGCGTCAGCGCCCCCGCGTTCAGCACCACCGGATCGCCCGCATCGGCTGCGGCGTGCACCCAGGTCAGCAGGTCGGCTTCACTATCGCTCTGCCGCACAACGGCTTTCATGCCCAAGGCCTCGGCTTCACGCTCGATCAGCGCCACCAACTCGTCGTGCGTGGTGCTGCCGTAGACCTCAGGCTCTCTGCGGCCGAGCCGGCCCAGATTGGGCCCGTTGAGCACCAGCACGGTCTGAAACTTCATGACGCCACCTCCGCATACGCGGCCGCCACCAACGACGGATCTGGTCCCTCGAGGCGTCCCGGTTTGGCGAGGCCGTCGAGGACCACGAACCGCAGCACGCCCGCCCGCGTCTTCTTGTCGCCCGCCATGTATTCGAGCAATTGCGGCAGCGCATCGGCGTCGTAGCTGACGGGCAGGCCCAGGGAGGCGAGGATCGACCGGTGCCGATTGGCGGTGTCGTCGTCGAGACGCCCTGCCAGCCTGCCCAATTCGGCGGCGAACACCAGGCCGACCGAGACCGCGGCGCCGTGCCGCCACTGATAGCGCTCTCGCCGCTCGATCGCGTGGGCGAGCGTGTGGCCGTAATTGAGGATCTCGCGCAGCTGCGATTCCTTTTCGTCGGCCGCGACGACCTCGGCCTTGACGGCGACCGCGCGCCGGATCAGTTCCGGCAGCACCGTGCCGGACGGGTCGAGCGCGGCCTGCGGGTCGGCTTCGATCAGGTCGAGGATCACCGGATCGGCGATGAAACCGGCCTTCACGATCTCCGCCATCCCCGCGACGATCTCGTTGCGCGGCAACGTCTCCAATGTGGCCAGGTCGACGAGCACCGCGGCGGGCTGGTGGAATGCGCCGACCAGGTTCTTGCCCGCGTCGGTGTTGATGCCGGTCTTACCGCCGACCGCCGCGTCGACCATGCCCAGCAGCGTGGTCGGCACGTGCACGATGTCCACTCCGCGCAGCCAGGTGGCTGCGGCGAAGCCGGCGACGTCGGTGGCCGCTCCCCCGCCGAGGCTGACGAGCGCGTCCTTGCGGCCGATCCCGATGCGGCCCAACACTTCCCAGATGAACCCGACCACCGGCAATTCCTTGCCGCCTTCGGCGTCGGGGATCTCGATGCGGTGAGCGTCGATACCGCTGTCGGACAGCGTCTTTCGAATCGCCTCCGCGGTCTGCGCCAACACCGGCTGGTGCAGCACGGCCACCTTGTGCCTGCCCGCGAGAACTCGCTCGAGCTCACCGAGTAGGCCGGTCCCGATGATGACGGGATACGGCGGTTCGACGTGGACGTCGACGGTCACCGGCTCAGTCACGGTGTCCCTTCATGTTTCGGGCGGCGACGGCCGCGGGCGTTGGCGGGGTGTCATTGCTTGGTTCGGCAGTCAGCGACGACGGCCCACGCCGCCACGGCGGCCTGCGGCGACGACGACGCTGTTGGCGTGGCGCGTCGGGATTCTCGAGGCGCTCGACGATGTGGCGCACCACCGCACCCGGATTGCGGCGATTGGTGTTGACCCGCATGGTGGCGACCCGCCGGTACAGCGGAACCCGTTCTGTCATCAGGGCTTTGAATTTCTCGCTGCGATCGGGACCTGCGAGCAGCGGCCGCACGGTGCTGCCACCGGTGCGGCGCACCCCCTCCGCGGCGCTGATCTCCAGATAGATCACGGTGTGTCCGGCCAGGGCTTCACGCACACCGGCGGTGGTGACCGCGCCGCCGCCTAACGACAGCACGCCGTCGTGGGTCTGCAGCGCCGACCGGATGACCTCTTCTTCGATGCGCCGGAACTCTTTCTCCCCGTCGGTGGCGAAGATGTCGGCAATGGTGCGGCCGGTGGTCTCCTCGATCGCGGCATCTGTGTCCAGCAGTGGCAGGTCCAGCGCCTTGGCCAGCCGACGCCCGATCGTGGACTTGCCCGAACCGGGCAGTCCGACCAGCACGGCCTTGGGCGCCATCAGCTCGACGCCTGTGCCGGTTCGGTAGCCGGCTCCCTTTCCGCCACCGCACGCAGGTAGGTCTCGATGTTGGCCCGGGTCTCGGTCAGCGAGTCACCGCCGAACTTCTCCAGCGCGGCGCGCGCCAGCACCAACGCGACCATGGTCTCGACGACCACACCGGCGGCGGGCACCGCGCAGACGTCGGAGCGCTGATGAATCGCGACGGCTTCCTCGCCGGTGGTCATGTCGACGGTGGCCAGCGCCCGCGGCACCGTGGAGATCGGCTTCATCGCGGCGCGCACCCGCAGCGGTTGGCCGTTGGTCATGCCGCCCTCCAGGCCGCCGGCCCGGTTCGTCGACCGCATCACGCCGTCAGGTCCCGGGTAGATCTCGTCGTGCGCGACGCTGCCGCGCCTGCGAGCGGTTTCGAAGCCGTCGCCGATTTCGACGCCCTTGATCGCCTGGATGCCCATCACGGCGCCGGCCAACTGGCTGTCCAGCCGGTTGTCGCCGCTGGTGAACGACCCGAGACCGACGGGCAGCCCGTGGGCGACCACCTCGACCACGCCGCCGAGCGTGTCGCCGTCCTTCTTGGCCGCCTCGATCTCGGCGATCATCAGCTTCTCGGCCTCTTCGTCGAACGCCCGGACCGGGCTCGCGTCGATGGCGGCCAGGTCCGACGCCACCGGCGGCGGCCCGTCGTACGGCTTGGATGCGCCGATCGAGATGACGTGCGACACCACCTCGACACCGAGCGCTTCCTTCAGGAACGCGCGGGCGATGGTTCCTGCGGCCACCCTGGCAGCGGTTTCGCGGGCGCTGGCGCGTTCGAGCACGGGGCGGGCGTCGTCGAAGCCGTACTTCAGCATGCCCGCGTAGTCGGCGTGGCCCGGTCGCGGCCTGGTCAGCGGCGCGTTGCGCGCGACGTCGAGTTCGCTCGGGTCGACCGGGTCGGCGGCCATCACGGTTTCCCACTTGGGCCACTCGGTGTTGCCGATCTCGATCGCCACCGGACCGCCGAGGGTGACCCCGTGGCGCACGCCCGCAAGCATGGTGACCTGGTCTTGTTCGAACTTCATCCGGGCGCCGCGGCCGTAGCCGAGGCGGCGGCGGGCCAGCTGACCCGCTATGTCGTCGCTCGTGACGTGGACGCCGGCGACCATGCCCTCGACCACGGCGACCAACGCGCGACCATGGGATTCACCAGCTGTAGTCCATCGCAACACGCGACCCATTTTCGCACGTCGGGCCGCGAGCCCCGAATCAGCCGATCGCCAGGCCCTCCAGGACCCGGCCGATCTCGACGACCGCGTCGCGATGGGCGGACCTCTGGTCGTCGGCACGGGCGACGATCATCGCGGTTTCGCAGAGCGCCCCATATAAGAAGTGGGCCAGTGGGCCTGGCTTGCGCGGCGCGATCCGGCCTGCTTCGGCGGCGCGCGAGATGCCCAGCTCCATCATGTCCAGCAGCGGCGACTCCAGTTGGCGGATCTGCTCCCAGCCGATCGCGGCGGAGGCGTCGAGCAGCATGATGCGTTGCAGCCCTGGGTCCAGGCATTCGTCGAGGAAGGCCCGGCATGCGGCCGCGAACGCGTCCCACGGATCCTTCTTGCGTCCGTAGGCGGCCGCGAGCGGTGTCGCGACGCGCTCAACCTCGCGGCTGAAGACGGCCTCGAACAGTTGCCGCTTGCCTGCGAAGTGGTGGTAGACCGCACCCTTGGTCACACCGGCCCTGGCCGCCACGGCGTCGAGAGAGGTGGCGTCGAACCCGTCACGCGCGAACAGTGCGCGGGCCGCGTCGACGAGCGCGGTGGTGGTCGCCTCGGTGCGCTCGGCCTGAGTTCGTCTCGCCACCTTCGTCGCCACGGCCTGACCATAGCCGGTGCTCATGTGCCTTCCGGTTGCAACACGATCAGCGGCAGCGTGCGACGGGTGAAGCGGGTGTAGTACTCGGCCTGCGGGTACATGTCGACGAACGCCCGCCAGAGCCGGTCGCGCTCGGCGCCCGACAACAGCCGCGGCCGCACCCGCATGCGTCTGCTGCCGACCACGACTTCGCCGGACCCGGCCTGCCTCAGGTTGAGCCACCAGGCGGGAGTCCGGTCCGCGCCTGCGTTCGCGGCGAGGACGACGAGCGCGTCGCCCTCGCGCAGGTACAGCACCGGTGTCGCGCGCTTCTGCCCACTTCGTCTGCCGACGGTTTCGAGCACTAGCACCGGTGCGCCCGCGAACCAGCGTGGCAGCACCCGCCCACCGGTGATCCGGTAGAGCCGGGCATGCCACCGACCCAGCGCGCGCTGCCCCCGCGGCCAGCGACGCACCACCCGATTCGATTGGCGCGCAAGCCTTTCCTGTCTCACAGCACCTGGTAGACCCGGTAGTCGATGTGATTGGGCGACAAGATGTTGTACCCGACCGCGACCAGTTCTGACAGCCACGCGTAACGCTGGTCGCTGGTTTCGAATGTCGGCGTGGTGCGGACGTAGGTGTCGGCGAACGGCAGCACTTCGCCTGCGGCCAGCCGTTGTACACCGTCGGCCGGGATCTTGATGATGCCGCGCGCTTCGTAGTGGATCAGCGCGCCGTCGTGCGTGCGCAGGGTGGCCCGGACGTCGACGCGTCCCGTGCCGTCCGTGCCGACGGTCAACCAGTCGCCGCCGCCGGGCAACAGCTCACCGCGCAGCTTGGGCCCTTCGATCACGCCACCGTTCGTGATGAACGTCATCCGCGCGCCGACGGGCGTCGGAATCAGTTGCGCGGGTTGCAGATCGACATGCATGTCGAACAAGTGCGTCACGGACAGGGCGGTGACGAGCGGCAGCTGGTCGACCGGTGTCGCGGTGGTCATGCGGTCACCGCGGCCTGCAGCTGCATCGCGTCGACGAACGTGTCCTTGCGCACCACCAGCCCGTCGGGTGAGACGTTGACGACGTCGAGGCAATCGAAGCGGATGTCGCCGGAGATCAGCGCCCAGTCGAGGATCCAGTGGTCGTCGCCGTACAGCACGCGATATGTCTCCCAGGTGAATTCGGGGAACTGCTCGAAGATCTCCGCGAAGGCCGCACGCACAGCGTCGCGGCCTCGGACGGGTCCGGCGCCCAGGTGCGTCCAGAACTGGGTGTCCTCGGTGTGCAGGGCGACGATCGCGTCGGGATCGCGCGCTGCCCACGCGGCGAAGTAGCGCTGCGAGACGGCTGTCAGATCTTGGCTTGTCATTTGCATACTTCGAGTATGTAGTAACCTACCCCAAGTATGCAAGTGCTTCTTCTGCCCATTCGATGGCAGAGTGCAGACCATGCGGATCCTGGTCACCGGAAGTTCCGGCCACCTCGGCGAGGGTCTCGTGCGCGCCCTGCGTGAGCGCAACCGCGACGTGGTCGGCCTGGACATCAGGCCATCGGAGTGGACAAGCGCCCTCGGGTCGATCACGGACACCGGCCTCGTCCGCGAGGTGATGGCCGGAGTCGACGTGGTGGTGCACACCGCGACACTGCACAAACCGCAGTTGGCGTTTCTCCCCCGCCAGGCCTTTGTCGACACCAATGTCTCAGGCACGCTGACGCTGCTTGACGCGGCGGTCGATGCGGGCGTGCAGGCTTTTGTGATGTCCTCGTCGACAACGGTTTTCGGCGACGCACTGGTTCCACGCGCCGGCGAGCCCGCAGCATGGATTGACGAGTCGGTCGTGGCCGTGCCCAAGAACATCTACGGCGTCACCAAAGCGGCTGCAGAAGATCTGTGCCAGTTGGCATTTCGTAACCAAGGACTGCCGTGTGTGGTATTGCGCGTCGCGCGCTTCTTTCCAGAGCCCGACGATGCGCCACACGCACACGAGGGGCGCGGTGACGACAACGTCAAAGCCGACGAGTACGCCTCACGCCGGGTCGCCCTCGAAGACGCGGTCGATGCGCATCTCCTCGCGGCCGACAGGGCGCCGCAACTCGGGTTCGGGCACTTTGTCATCTCGGCGACCACACCGTTCGAGCGAGAAGATCTGCCGCAGTTGAGAACTGATGCGCCCCCGGTGTTCAACCGCCGCGCGCCGATGGCCGCCGCAGCCTGGGCCCAGCGCGGGTGGCGCTTCCCGTCCCAGCTTGACCGCGTCTACGTCAACGCCAAGGCGCGAGCGGAACTGGGCTGGCGACCGCGCTTCGACATCGAGACGATAGCGCAGATGTCAGTTGCCGACGGCACCGTCCACACGCCGCTGTCGCGCACGGTCGGCTCGAAGGAGTACGTCGGCAGTACGTATCACCGCGGCACCTTCCGGCCGTGAGTTGCGACCCGCCCTGAGCCGAGCGCCGCGAAGCCGTCGGCGATGCCTGCGGCGAGTTCCAAAAACGCCTGCCGGGTCTGCCTGCTCAGCTTGTCCAGGTCGACCTCGGACCCCTCGGCCAGATGATCGTCGAAGGGCACGACGTGCAGCGATCGCACACTGGGTAAGAAGTGACGGGACAACTTGTCCATGTCCAGACCCAGTGCACCTTGCCGTGATGCGCTGAACACCACCGTGGCGCCGGGTACCAGGTGTGCGAACCCCTGCCGCTCGAGCCAATCCATGGTCGCCAGCGCGCTGCGCGCCGAATCGATGGCGGGCGACGCGACAATGACGACCATGTCGGATTCGGCCAGCACCCCCTCCATGGCGGAGTGCACCAGCCCGGTGCCGCAGTCGGTCAGGATGATGTTGTAGAACCGCTGCAGCACGCGGAGGACGCCGCGATAGTCGGCTGCGGAGAACGCTTCTGAGGTGGCCGGGTCGCGTTCGGAGGCCAGGATCTCCAACCGGCTCGAGTTCTGCGAGGTGTGCCGCCGCATATCGGAATACCGAATGATGTTGTCGTCGAACAACACATCGCGCACCGTGGAATCGGTCTCGTCAGGCCCGCGCTGGGCCAGCGTGCCGAAGTCGGGGTTGGCGTCCATCGCGATGACACGGTCTCCGCGGATCGCGGCAAGCGTGGCCCCGAGGCCGACGGTGGTCGTGGTCTTGCCGACACCACCCTTCTGCGACAACACCGCGATGGTGAACGGTCCCCCACGAAGCGGCTGGTTGACCCGGTCGACGATCGCCCGGTGGGTCGTCTCCTCGGCGGATTCGCCAGGGTTCAACCCCGTTGCGCGATGGATTGCCTTGCGCCATCCCTTCTTCGGTGCAGGTCGGGTGCGCACCAGCCCCAACTCGCTGTTGGTCGGCGCCAGCGCGCGGGGCCGGTTGGCGGCGGCACTGGTGAACGGAGTCTCCTCGGGCGGATGCAGCGACTGCACCCGCAGGGGTGCGGTGTCGGGCTCGTTAAACGGTTGCGTCATCGTCAATCCGTTCAGTTTGTGCTCAGCATGCCCAGCACCTGCTTGAGCGCAGCCTGCATATCGGGGAGTTCAATGCGCATCAGTTGGGCTTCGTCGAGCTCTTGCAGATTCATGCCGTGGCTTTCCGAAAGCCGATATTCGCGTTCCTCCTCGGCGGCCTCGATCACGTTACGAACGAACCGTCCGTTACCGGCCAGATCGATGGCACGCCGCATCTGTCCCGTCGAATCGAGTGATTCGCCTTGGCACAGCGAGGTCGCCGCCGCGACGAGTTCCTCGTAGGCCGCGTCCGACAGTTCGGAGTCGCGGGTACGGGCGATCAGGCGGCCGATGTCTGCAAGCTCGAGTGCGTTGTACGAGCTGAACCGGATTCGTTTCGGGAAGCGCGACGCCAGGCCCTCGTTGGAGGCGAGGAACCGGTCGATCTCGGCGTCGTAGCCCGCGATGATGACGACCAGCCGGTCACGGTCGTTTTCCATCCGGGCCAGCAGCGTGTCCACCGCCTCGCGACCGAACGCGTCACCGCCGGAGAGTCCCGTCTGAATCAGTGTGTATGCCTCGTCGATGAACAGCACGCCATCCATCGCCGAGTCGATCAGTGCGTTGGTTTTTATCGCGGTGCTGCCGAGGTGCTGACCGACGAAATCGCTTCGCTTGGCCTCCACGACCGCCGGTGTGCGCAAAAGTCCGAGGCCACAATATGTCTGAGCGACGACGCGGGCGATCGTGGTCTTACCCGTGCCGGGCGGGCCGGTGAATGCCAGGTGCAACGTGCGCGACGCGGCGTTGAGTCCTTTGTCGCCGCGGACCTTGGCCAGCATCGCCGTCGACTTCAGCTTGGCCACCTGCAGTTTGACGTCCGCCAAGCCGATCTGGCGGTCCAACTCCTCTTGCGCCGCGCGAAGGTACTCGTTACCGCGCTCGGACAGGTCGTCGCCCATCAGGTCTTCGGCGCTGGGGGCGCTGGCCGGATCCCACCGGTCGGTGCGCGAGTCGATCATCTCCTTGGTGGTGATGATCAACCGATACTTCGGGTCCCGCAGCGCGGCGGCGTTCGCCTCGAAGCCCGGTTCCTCGCTGTAGATGCGTTCGAAGATCACCCGCGCTTCTTCTTCGTTGCCCATCTCGCGCAACGTCAGGCCTTTGCAGAATTCGGCCGCGCGGCGCGCCGCCGGAATCGGTCCCGCGATCGCCTGATCCAGTCGCCGAATCCCTTCGCCGAACAACCCCATCTGTGCGCAGGCCGAACCCACCATCAGATGCGCTCCGGCCGCGAGATACTGATCGGTGAACGACGCCGAATTGCTCAGTGCGGTGAGCACATCCGGCCAGCGCTGAGTGGTGAAGTGCAGGACGCCACGGATGTAGGCGCAAATCGGTGCCGAATCCGGGTCCCCACCTGGCATCGACATGCGTAACTTGTCCAGTTCGTCGAGAACCTGTTCCGCCTCGTTGAAGTCCTTGGTGGTGATCATGCTCGCTGCGTACGCAAGCCACATCTCCGTTTTGGTGCTCAGCGGGTAGTCGAGGTACAGGCCGGTCTCGAAGCGCCCCGACAACGCCCGCGCCGCAAGACCCAGACGGCGCTGCTCACGAAACAGTGAGATGTTGCTGGTTCGGTACAGGTGGTAGATGACTTCCGGGGTGGCCTCCCCCGCGGCGGCCCGGCCCAGCCAGGCATCGCACATGTCCGGGTCGTACTCGGTTGCGCGTTTGAACGCCAGCGCCGCGTAGGCGATGTCGCGGTCGGTTTCAAGGCCGTCAATCGGAATGCCGAGCGATAGCACACCGGCATCGAACACCCGTTGGGCGTCAGTGCTGCCATTCATCGGCGGTGACCTGTCTCCTCACTGCGCGGTCAGACGCGAGGCCCGGGCCATTCGGATCCGAACGAAAAAGTGCGGTGGTTACGAGTATTTCGCACAATACTTCCGTCTCGCCAGGCACCGTACGGACGCCCGCGATTGTACTAAGTTTGGTGGTCGAGGAGGCCAAGCATGACGCAGAAGCCGGTGCAATCTCCGAGCGGGTCGATGTCGGTGCTCACTACCGAACGCGGCCTACCGGTTGCGCTTCGGCTCGATCCGGTCGAGCTGAAGAAGCCACCCGAACAACTCGCCCGCGAAATCATGGCGCTGTGCCGGCTTTCGGCGACCCGCGCGCAGGTCGAGCGCCGCCGTGACCTGGCCGAAAAAGGTTTCAGCGCAGCGGCTATCCATAGCCTGCGGTTGGCCACCGAGCAAGATCTCGCCGAGGCCGAAGCACAGGCAGCAGTCGAGGAGGACGAGTTGCCGACCAGCTGGAGGAGGTCGGTGTGACGGGACTGGCCGACTCGCTGATCGCCCGCATCGCCAAACAGCGCGACCTGGTCGCCGCGATGGACGAACACTGCCAATCCATCTCGGCGCGGGTCACCAGTCGCGACCAGAATGTCAGCGTCGAAGTCGACGGCTACGGCGCGATGACGGGGTTGTGGCTCGGTCCCAACGCCCACACGCTCGGAGCCGATGGACTCGCCAAGCTCATCGTCGAGACCGCTGCAGCGGCCGCGAAAGTCGCCGCCGACCGCCAGGGATTTCTGTCCGAAGAGTTCGGCCGCCGCATGACGGAGCTACAACAGGCACCCCTAACACGTTGGGACGGCGGCACTTTCGAGCGTCAACAGACCTGACGTTGCCCCACGTATACCGGGCCGTTTGCCAGTACCATCAGCGGACGGTGACGCACCAGATGGCGGGGCTTTTTGGAATTTGCGACTAGTGCGGTGTGAAGTTTGCCGCAGGTCCAACTAACCGCACGATGCCGCAACAGTTTTCAGCTTGGGTGTAACCTTTGCCGAGGGCTCAGCAAGTTTGCGCGCCGAATCTTGTTACGGCCCCGACAATTTCATTTCGCACGACGTGTGACCTCTCGCGATTTCCGTAACCGTAGGTTCGCCCACCGAGGCCGCGTTGGCCCCTCCGACACGCGTCAACACCATTGGCGCCCCGACCGTTTCGCGCCCATGCGCGAAGATGGCAAAGAATGTGGCTTCACCACTGGCGGACGTTTTTCGAGGTAGTCGGTCGGTTGAGCCGCGATAGGGCGCAAGCGGAACTTTGCTCAGCTATTTGAATGCATTCAACTTGTTTGCTCGTCAATTTTGATGATTGTATTTGCGCCGAAAAAGAGTTAGCTGCTGTCGGTCTTCGCCGCTATAGTTTGTTGGTCTGGTGCAGACGCATCAAAAGCACCGAGCCAGGAAGGCACTGACACGATGGGTGAGCTTTTTGCCGCCGTCCCTCCGGGCATGGAGGCGTTCTCAGCAGCCAACGAAGCCGCGTCCGCGGCGATCACGACCGCCGGATCGGCTGACTCTGCGGCGATGCTCCAAGCCGCGGCGGCCGCGCTCGGCCCTATCGGCGCGACGTTCTTGATGGCGTATGGCCCTGCGCAGTCAAACAATTTGGCGGGCACACTGCTCGTCGGCGGGGTACACGCCGGCGTCAGTGCCGCCACTGACGCGTCGCAGTCCGCCATCGTCGCCAGCGATAGCGCCTGAGTCGGCGGCAGCATGGCCGCACTTTTGCCTCCGCAGCCGGTGAACCCGACCGGCCAGCTAGCTCAGTACATGCCCGGCTATGACCCAACGCCGGTCATCCATGCGCAAGAGCAAAGTCTGCAAGATTATTTGAATTTGCCAGTCAAGGAAATTTTGGAACGGCTCGGGTTGCCACCTTTTGCCGAACCGAAACCGGAGGAAGGCGCTCCGCCGCCGGAGGGTCAGCCGGAGGCGGCCCAACCCCAGGCCAGCCCGGTGGATCCGAGCGCGCTGATCAGCCCGGTCACCGATGCGCTTGGCACGTTGGGCAGCGGTCTGTTCGACGGCGTGGACCCAACGGCGATGTTGCAAGGCATCTCGCAAGCGTTCCAGTCGACGAACGCCCCGTTGAAACAGTCACTTGCCTCCGTCGACGACGCGTGGAAAGGCGACGCCGGGACCAAAGCTGCCGCCAAGACGGAGACCGCGATCGAGGACGGATCGAAGGTCGGTGCCCAATCCGACGCGCTGAAGGGCAATCTCACGTCGGCGGCCGCCGATGTCGCCCAGGCACGGGTACGGCTGATCGAAATCATCGCCGAGTTTCAGGCCACCATGGCCGCGATCGGCCCCAACATCATCTTCCCGTGGGGTTGGGCGGCCGCGATTGCCGCCGCCAACAAGGCCATCGCCTCGACCGCGGAGGTGATGACGGAACTGCAGTCGTCGTTGGGCACTCAGGCCGCACAGGTGACCGCGACGGGTGCGCCGGTGGACGTGACCGCCGCACCGCAGTTGGCCTCGTCCGCGTCGATGGCGAGCATGGCGTCGCCGTTGATGTCGATGGCGATGAAGGGGGCTCAGGCCGGGATCCAAGCGGGCACGGGTGCGGCCTCGGCGGCGAGCCAAGCCGCCCAACAGGCAGCCACCGATCCCGCTGTCGATGCTGCGGGCGCGGCCGTCGGAGGGCCGGCCCCGGCGGGCGGACTGGGCGCAGGCGGTGGAGCAGGCGGTGGGCGGGGTCGGCGGTGGCGGCGCCGCAGCGCTCGGACCGCGGTCGATCGCGTCGTCGGCCATGGTTCAGCCCGAAACACCCGCTGCGACACCACATTCAGTACGGGCGGCGTCGGTCGGTGGAGTCGGTGGCTCCGGCGGCATGATGGGCGGCGGAGCGCCGTATGGCGCAATGGCCGGGCAGGGTGCGAACAACTCGTCGAACAACCACACGGCGGCGGCCTTTCTGCACACTTCCGACCAGGGTGGCGAGATCGTCGGCGATCTGGGTACGGCGGCCCCCCCGGTACTCGGTGAGGCCGATCCCTCTGAGTCTCCTGATGTAGAACTTCGGATCTAGCGATGAGTAAGGAGAATTGAAATGGCCGATAGCGCAGGGATGTCGATCCAGCCTGACGAGGTGGCCGACGTCAGCCGTCACCTCGACGAACTCGCCGACCGGGCACAGCGGGTGCTGGCCGACGAGGCGGTCAACCTGACCGTCACCCCGTCGGCGCGGGACGAGGTCTCGCAGCGGGTTGCGGGCACTCTCAACGAAGTTCACACCTCGTTCGGTACCGCAGCGGACAAGGGGTTGGGCGAGATGCGCGAAGTCGCTGCGACGCTGCGCGGCCACTCGGACAACGTCGTCGCCGCTGAACAGGACTTCATCAGCTAGTGGGTTTCACCAACGTCGTCTGGGAATCGCGCAGCACGGAGCAGCTGGCGCGCGATCTGACAGACGGACCTGGACCGGCCTCGGTGGGTGAGGCCGGTGCCGCGTGGATTCGGGTGGCGAACGAATTCGCGGCTATCTCAACCGATTTCGACAAGCTCGTGACGCGGCTGAAAACCGTGTGGGACAGTCAGGCGTCCAACGCGGCGGTACAACGCCTCGAGGAGTTCGCCAAGTGGCTGCAGGCCGCCAGCCTCTCCGCGGCCGGGAACGGTCAGCGGGCCGAAGAGGCCGCGGTCGCCAACACGGTCGCGGTGCTTGCCATGCCCAGCGTGTCCGAGGCCGTGGAAGCCAAGGCGGCGCAGGACATGATGGCCTCGCTCGCGGCCTACAACGGCGCGATTCTGACCGGGAATTTCGCCGAATTCGACGAAGCGGCGACCGCCGACCAAGCCAATGCCGCGGCCGTGATGACGCAATACGAAGATGCTGTCGCGCCACTCGCCCAACCGTGGGAGCAACCGGTACCTCCCGAGGTGTCGAAGGGCAACGCGCTGGGTGCCGAGCGGGGCGGGGGCAGTGGCGGGTCCGGTGGCGCGGCGGGCGGTTCAGGTGCCGCAGGGGGCGGCGCGCCTGCGGTGCCGCTGATGCCGATGCTGCCCAACGAGGTCAAATCGACCGCCGATGCCAAGGCACTGCAGAAGACCACTTTCGCCGCTGCCGGCGGTTCAGGTGCCGCTGGAATGGGTGGCACGCCCTACGGTCCGATGGGGGCGATGGGCCGCGGCGGTGATCACCGCGGCGACTACGAATCGACGCAACCTGCCGCGACGCTCGAAGGCGCAGGCGAACCCGGTGCGGCACTGACGGATTCGGGTCAAGCGTGGCTGCCTGCTGCCGAACAGAACGATTCACCGTTCACGGTGTCCAACGTCAGTTGGGGACCGAATACCGCGGTGTTCGACGAACTCGCGGTACCCGACCAGCCGCAACCGGAAGGCTTCGCCGAGGAGCCCGCGGGCGCACTCGAGCAGGTCGACAACGGCTGGGTCGCTCCCCCGGTCATCGGGGTTGACCGGGAGTTGAAGCTGTGACCGCGTCGCTGTCTTCGCATTTCGTCATCACTGATGACGAAATGCAGGTCATCGCCTCGCGACTGGGAGTCCAGGCGCTACCGGTCGTATTGGCGCTGAGGCCACGGCACGCCACCGAGACGGAGATGGGCGCCGCTATCGACCATGCCACCCGGTCACTGAGTGAGCGTGGACTGATCGCCGACGGCGAGGTGACTGCCGAGATCGTGCCGCTCATCCGGGCGCTGCAACGACCGGATCGCGAACTCGCGATGCGCCTCGTCACCCCCGACGGCATCGCCCGCGTCGCAGTGATACGCCATGGCGCACAGTGCATCTCCGCGCTTCGGGTGGACGGCAAGGTGGTCATCGAGGCGATCGGGGGCCAAGCAACCCTGGCGCAGGCGGCCGGCGCATTGCTGCGGCAACTGCCCGCCTCTCCCGCCGCCGACATCAATCCGGTCGGTGCACCGCTCGAGGCGGCCGCCGATGCCCTGTCGGGCACGCACGACTCGGCTCTGCTGTCCGACCGCATCCGCGCCCTCGGCGCCGACGCCCGCACCGCGATCCTGCTCGGATCGGCGTTGGCGGCGCGGCAGGCGTTCGCAGAGATCGTGTATTACGCCCTTGACGACGCCGAAGGCCGGATCTCCCGCCGCCCCACCGCCGTTGGTGTGTTCTACACCAAGCGTGGTCGCATCGTGGGCGCGCCGAGCGCATCACCGAGTGGCCAGTTGTGGACGACCCTCAAGGCCGGCTCCGACCATGCCATCCGGCAGGCCATCGGCCAGCTTGTCGAGCTTTCCGCCGAGAGATGGGAGGAGCTCTAGTCTCGAATTGCTCTTAGATCCGAACTCATTTCCACACTCATCCGAGGAGAATTCATGACGCTCCATCTCAGCCCGACGGAAGCCCAGCGGCGGATCCAGCAGGTCGACGAGGCGATGTACAACCTGAAGACGCTGGCCGGCCGGATCTTGGACACCACCGAGACCATGACCGGGAGTTCCTGGCAGGGCGGCAGGGCGGCGACGTTCCGCGGCATCATGACCCAGCACCACGACGACTTCAACTACGTCATCAACCAGTTGACGCATGTCGCCGAAAAAGGCAAGAGCGACATCCAGACACTGGTCAGCCACGATTCCAACTAGAAGAGAGAAGTGACCATGGACGAAACCATTCGGTACGACTACGGTTCCAACTTCGCATCGCTGGACGACATCCAGGGACGGACGAACGACGCGCAGGCGCTGCGCGACGAAGTGAACAAGGTGTTCACCGCCCTGAATGGCGTGTACGAAGGCGACGCCGCCGCCACGCTGCAACAGAAGCACATCGAGATCTCGCAGATGATGGACAACGTCCTCAACGAAATCACGCAGACCCGGCACGGCGGCAACCAATCGCAGGACGACGCGAAGGCGCTCGACCACCATCTGGCCGGCGGCTTCTGAGCCAACCACACGCCGAGACTGCGGCCAGCGCTCCGAAATTCGGGATCGGACGATCTGGCCGCAGTTTCGGCATCGGAAAAGGCAGTTCGCTGTGATCACCGACGACGTAGCGCCGTTGCGCCATGACGTCGAGCCTTGGTTCCTGACCGGCTTCGACTTCAGATGTGTATGGGAGGCGCTTGGTCTGGATCATCTACCGTTCCCACTCGCGTACCGTATTCGCGGGCGAAAGTACATGTACGAGGTGGACGCCGACCGCAAGGCGGCGCTTGCCCGGCAGCGTGCCGACCTGACGCCCAACCGCCTGCGGATTCTCGAGGCACTTCGCTTCCCGGCTTTCATGATGCACGGATTCGGTCACATCGAAGATGGCGCCGGACTCCGGCTCTACCGCCTCTTCGCGATGATTGGAACAAATGGATACTGCGCTGTCATCACGCAAGATCCCAGTGACGAGGTTCTCTTCGGCGGCGATATTCAGATCATCGGTTGTGTGAACGTTGATTTTCCGCAGGTGGTCATCGAGGCGCTGCCCGACTACAAGCCAGGCGTGAAGGCTCGTCGGCAAGCGCGCGTCGAGGACGATTCGCCGGAGGAAGTCCTTCGCGGAGCGAACATAACGGCATCGATACTGCTGAGCGGGTCCGCCGACTTCACAATGGACTATGAACTTCGCAACCCACAGCACCTGACGTTGATCAACGTCGCCGATGACGGCGCCTATCTGGTGAACGAGGGAACGTACGCTTTCCAGATCATTCCCGCAACCGTCCGGAATCTACTTGACACGTTCAAGAAGGTCGAGCAGCTCCAATTGAAGGTGGCGGAATCACTCACCACCGCAGCGTCAAGCCGAGACTCAGATGGCCTTTCTTAGCGTCGTTTCGGCTTACGTCCCGGACGGTACAGATTCGCACGGAAACCCTCGGCACCTGTCGAGAACACCGTCGGAGTCGGTCCACGAGATGGTGGAAGCAGCGGCACGCCAATTGGACACCTCAGTGCTGTCGCATGCTGCAAGCAGCATGGCCGCCTCGTTTCACTGCGGAACCCTCTACCAAGGCGAGCACTTCTGGCCGATTCAGAATTCGCTGCAACAGTCGGTCCTCGGCCGAAAGACCGCCGGTGCGGCCACGGAAATCCGGCAGTTCTGCTCCGGCGGGCTGTTCGGCGTGATGCTCGCCGACGCGGTGCTCGAGGCGGGCTGGGCCGGCGACTACGCGATGGTGACGGGCGGCGACAGCATCTTCTATTTCGACCGTTACGAGTACGCGGCCAACCCGGCGACCGAGGGCTCGATGTTGGGCGACAGCGGTTTTTGCGCCGTGTTGAACAGACATGCAGGCTTCGCCCGAATCCTCGCCGCCTCAGCGCGTTCCCACAATCCGTCGGCCGACATGATACGCAGCGCGACTGATCACGGAATCGATGATCCGACGTTTCCGACGTTGGCGGACTGGGCCTCCCGATTCGAAGGGTACGAGCGGCGAAATCCCGGCGCGGTCGCAGACAACGCGATGGCCAGCTTTCGGATCGCGATCAGTACCGTGGTCGACTGCTATCAGCGCGCGGCCGTCAACCCCGCAGATATCGACTGGTTCGCACCGTCGTTCATCGAACCAAAACAGGTCACCGACATGCTCGCGAAGCAGGCAGGGTTGCGACCCACGCCCGGCCTGCACTCCTACGCCGCCCGTTTCGGGCACCTGACGGTGTCTGACTTCTGCGTCAATCTCGCCTACTTGATGAACCAAAAGGTAGCCAAGAGCGGCGATCTGATCATGTTGTATTCAGCGGGGCACTTCGTCAACTCGGCAGCAATCCTGATTCGCATCGAAGACGAAGTAACGGTTCCGTTCAACGTGGCACTGTGATTATTCAGCGACAATCGACAGGAGGATCATGACCAACCCATGGGGAGCGCTCGACAAAGCTACCGGTGAGAAGCAACTCTATCTCGATAAGAACGCGTTTCCAGCGGTCAAAAGCACGTTCGAGGACTACGAGACGAGCCTGCAGACGCTCATCAACGATGCTCTCGACGACACATCGGGTTATGGCACCAACGATTTGGCCGTCATCGTGCAGAAGGCTTTCAATTCGCGCGGTTCAGCACTGACGGCCTACCTCAAGGAACAGCTATCTCAAACACAGGATCTGAAGAAGACAGCCGAAGACGCGACAAACGCGATTCAGCACGAGGGCGACTAGTTGCACGGTCGAGTGGAAAGTAGTCGAGCATGAGCGGGTTCGGTAACTACCTGGGTGCAACTCTTGGTGGTGAGTACGACAGTTCTTGGATCTATGATCCCGGCTGGGCCGGCACCAAGGAAAGCCACGCCCTAGTCGATGACAAGGGCAATCTGATTGACGTCGACAAGCTCGAGTCGAACGACGAAGTCAAACCGTATCAGCCCGACAGCATCAAGCTTGGTCAGATCCCCGGGCTCACCTCCGACGACGACACATACCAGGATGTCAGCGCGGCACTGCACGGCGCGAAAGCTCTTAATTGGGAAGACAAGACCTTCCAATTCATGCATGAAGAACAGGAAAAGCTTGAGCCTTCGACGATGACGGAGCTAGCTGATCACTGGAAGACGGATGGGGAAGCCCTCAAAAAGGAATCGGAAACCTTCAAGAAACTGGTGCAACAGCATATCTCCGGGAGTTGGTCAGGCGTAAGCGCAGAGGCCGCAGAGGCGGCGACACAACAGGTCACCAAGACGTCGATCTACGACTTCACCCCCGTCTCGGACGAGATCTCGAATCGCCTGAAGGTACTCAACGAAGCATTCACGAAGGTCAAGACTGGATTCCCCAGCGGCGACGATCTGTTCAAGAAGGGTGACTTCAACCTTGTAGGACTCAACAACGAAATCGACTCGTTCAACGCGAGATATCACCTCGACGATAGCGGGCGACTGCGCAATAACAGCGACGGCTACGTCGCAGCATCGACGGCGTACGACCAGATGCAAGAACTAAAACGGTCCGTCACTGCATACCAAGAAGCGGTGCGCCGCTTTCGCGACATCTACAACGGCGCCATCCTGACGGTGACGGACAATTTTCCGATCCTACCGCCCGCGCCCGACATGACGTACAAGAAGCCTTCGGGTGACCCCAACGGACCGGGCACAGGACCGGGTCCAGGCAGCGGACCAGGTGTGGGTCCTGGCGGCGGCCCGGGTCTCCCCAAGATGTCGACTGATCTGCCGAACACCAAGGGGATCAAGGCTATTGACGATCCCAAGATTCCGGATCCCAAAGTGCCCAGCAACCAGACCACCGATCCCACCAAGTCGACGGGACAGGACGGACTGAGCGGCCTCACCGACCCGCTCAAGTCCGCGATGGATGCAGGATTGAATGCAGGCAAAGACGCGCTGGGCCAGGCTCTGGATGCGGCTAAAGGCGCAGGACAAGGTCTGGGCGACCCCAATCTTGGTGCGCCACAGGGTCCGCCGGAGGGTGTGCTTGGGCTCGGACCCCAAGGCCTCGGCGGCGGTGGTGGCGCCGGAAAGGGTGCAGGAGGAGTCGGCGGCGTCGGAGCCATGCCAAAAGGATTGGCGAACGCCACGCCTACGACCGCGCCGGCCACCGCCGCGGCAAAAGTACCCGCGGCCGCCGCTGGAGCCGGCCTGGCCAATGGTGCAGGCAGCCCAGGTGCAGGCGCTCCCGCCGCGGGCCAACGGGGCGGCGATCAGAACGGCAAGGGCCACCAAGTCAACAAGGCGTTGCGGCGCAAGAAGAATGGCAAGGACGTCATCGGCGACGCCGAAGCGGCAGTCCCCGTGGTGGGGGCGCCGGAGGACGGCGAGCAACCCGACCTGCACGTCGACGATACGTCCTACGCCACCGAGAAGCCCGAGAGCACAAATCCGAACGGCGGACCGGCACCCCGGCGGGTTCCCCGCCCCCGGCAGCCCATGCAGATGCCGGGGCTCTAACGGGTTCGGCGCCGGGGCGACCCGGGGTCACTCCCGGAGCAACCCCGCCATACTCAGTTGGTTGATCGCCGTGGCGACATCGGCATCGGGTGTGTCACCGAATACCGCTTCGACGTCGGCGGTGGTCGCGCTGTGGTTGAGCGCCGCGGTCAGCAGCGCTTCACACTCGTCCTCTCTGCCGGGGCCGGTGAAGCTCGTCATCGCCTGGACAGTCTCTTCCGGGGTGTGGATCAGCGGGAGCGCAACGTCGAGCTCTCCGGACGTGTCGATGCCGCCGCGGAACCACTGGCCGTTCACCCACCAATAGCAGAATGACAGCAGCCCGTTGCGAACTCGGGTGTTGAGCACGCTGTCGGTAACCCAGGCGGGAGCGCCCGCGTAGAGGTCCGGCAGCGGTTCACCGCCGTTGTAGGCGGCATCCAGGAGCTCGGAGTTCCACTTCCCTCCGGATAGCACCGCTCGGTCCCCCGGCAGCACGAAAAGCGTTGAGCCACTGCGGCGGTCGCTCTCATACCAGGCATACCCAGGATACATCCGCGGTCCCCACTGCGATCCGATGCCTGCGTAGGCCGCCGACACCACCGCCCATCGCGCCCACAGGTCGCGCAGCGACGGCAATTCGTTGGCGGGGGTCGCCGCTTGCCCGCT
The DNA here is from genome assembly GCF_900240945.1 of Mycobacterium sp. 3519A. Classification (NCBI taxonomy): domain Bacteria; kingdom Bacillati; phylum Actinomycetota; class Actinomycetes; order Mycobacteriales; family Mycobacteriaceae; genus Mycobacterium; species Mycobacterium sp. 3519A. Next base: position 2,411,242 of record NZ_OESG01000013.1, on the reverse strand, counting down.
CGCCGAGGCCGCGGCGGCCTGGTGCGGCTGTCTGCTCTGGGCCTCCGGTCCGGCGACGTAGCCAGCGAGCCACACCGGAATACGCTCGCGCGGATAGGCTTCCAGGTCGCTGCGGTAGTGCTCGGGCGCCAACAGTTGGTCGTCGGGGAACGGCTCGTCGCCATAGTCGTAGTCAATGGTGGTCTCGCCATCGTTGGTCACATTCAGCAGCAGCCGCCACCACGGACCGGCCGGCATCCGAGCCGCAACCTCTCGTTGCCTGCGGACAAGGTCCGCAATCGACTGGGGCACTGGGACAAGCCCTGTCCGGTCGGCCGACCAGAACCGCAGTTGGGCGACTTGTGCGGTGACGGTGAACGCGAACTCCGCCGAGAATTCCTCCCAGCCGGCCGGTCCCAGCTGGGCCAACTGCTGGACGATCGGCTCGATCAGTCGCGACGCCTCTTCCGCCGTGGCCTGCTCCTCGGGCGGCACCTGCTCGGCGCCGGGAGGGGCGTCGAGGATAGTGAAGTCCGCGACGGCGTCCGAGTCGCCGCCGGCGGCCTCCCGGAATTGCCGCTCGAACTCGGCCATGAACTCGGCGTCATCAGAGCCGTCGCGCGACGGCGGCGCGGGGGTGGCAACGCGCTCGCGGGCCATGAACTGATCGACGGCCTGCTGCGGGGGAACGGACGACGACACCTCCTCGATCCGCCCCGAGTCGCCGATCAGGAACACCGACCGCCCAACCGGCATGTCCAGGAACGCCATCGGGTCGCTTTCGTCGACCTCTACCGGCGCATAAACACTCCAACCCGCCTCGAAGCGGTCGGCTGCCAGGCCTTCCGTCGGATAGTCGAGACCGCGGGACCGGATCCAGTCCGATACCAACGCGATCGCCTGCGTCGCTTCCATTGCTAACTAACCTCCTGTGCGTTGGTCATCGCGCTGCGACCGTTGTTCGGCCTCGATCTGGTCGGCGAGCGCGGAACGCTCCGCCTGATGCCGAGCGAATAGCTCAGCGCTGAATGCAGTCCACGCCGCCTCTTGTTCGGCGGTCATCTGCTCGCCGTCCACTTCTGATTCGACGTCGGGATGCGCATCGAGGAACCGGTTGAACAGCAAACCCATTTCCCGGCTATGCGTCCGGTTGAGCTCGATCCGACGTGGGTCCATCACTCCTCCTCGCAAAGCGCCAACTGGTCATAGACCACAAGTGCGGTCCTGTCGGCGTCGTCGACAGGGTGGACGAGCAGCGTGTGATGCGGGTTCGGGGTGTCGTCAAGTATCACGACCATCTTGGTCCCGGCCGGTAGATCCGCGGGCCAGTCAATCTCATCCGTCGGCTCGTCTACGAGGACTAGTGCACGCTTTCCCCGCAGGCCACTCTGGTCGTACCGCAGCGGCGTGAGCGGCTGCTTCTCGCTCATATGATGATCACTCCTGGGTTGGGTCATTATCAGCCTCCACCTCGCATCGGGGGCAACGGGGGTGGGTTGTCAGGGTCGATGCCGAAGAATTCGTTGACGCTGGGGCGGCTGCGCGTGGAGCTCTCGATTATCGCCTGGTAGATCTCGTCGCCTTCGCGCCCCCTCGCGCGTTCCTTGGCCACCAAGTCCTCGAAACTGGGATTGCGTTCCTTGGTGTGCAGGGTCTCCGCCTGAACTCGGTCAGCCATGAGTTCACGTGTCCACGTTCGCACGGACGCCCGCAGCGCCGACATGATCCGCGCACGTTCCTCGATGCTCGCGCCTGCATCGATGAGTCGCTCGTTGAGCTGGCGCATGAGCAGTTCGGCGTTCGTGTACACCGTTCGTGTTTCGAAGCTGTCCAGGGTGCCCAGCCCGTAGTGGCTGTTGATCGCCGTGTGAATGATGGCCTCGTACACGTCGTCGCCGACAAGCCCCTTCGCCTCATTCCTGGCGACGAGATCGTCAAACGAGCGAGTGCTCTCGTGCGATGCGAGGAACTCGGCCCCGACGCGGTTGCTCATCAGTTCCCGCGTCCATGCTCGGAGAGAGTTCCGCACTTCCGATAGTTTTCTCGCGCGTTCTTCCACCGACACGCCCTCGTGCGTCAGCCGCTCGTTGAACTCGCGCATCCGGTCTTCGAATTCCCGGTACACGGCGCTGGTTTCGACATCCGACAACGTGCCCGGCGCAAACCGACTATGAGTTGCGGTTTCGATGATGGCCTCGAAGACCGCGTCGCCGGTCAAGCCCCGTTCCTCATGGCGGGCTACGAGATCGGCGAAGGAGTGGTTGCCCTCGTGGGCGGCGAGGACCGCGGCCGTCGTCTGGTTACTCATCAGGTCACGCGTCCATGCGCGTAGTGAGTTCCGTTGCTCGAACAGGATTTTGGCACGGTCCTCGGCGTTCACACCCTCGCGCAGGAGTTGATCGTTGAGCTCGCGCATCCGATGTTCACCGTGCGTGTACACCGTGTGGGCATCGACGTCTGACAGCGACCGGGGCTCGTAATCCGGCAATCCGAGTTGGCTGGCGGGATCGGTCGGCCCTCCTTGAACGTCGCCGATGGTATCCGCGGACGCCAGCTCGTCAGGGCTGCCATCGAGGCGGTGCACAGGGTCGCCGTTCTCGTCGAGGAATCCAACAGCCGTCTGCGCGACCGCCCGCTCACCCCAGTACGGCGGCCAGCCCGACTGTCTTCCGGTTCGCGGGTCGACGAGGTAGATCGTGCCGCCGTCATTGACCGCCAGATACGCGTGCCCACCGTGCCGAACGCCTGCCCACGTCGACGTCAATATCGCTGACCAGCCAGGGCGTAACGTCTCGGCCACCCGCGTGTAGTCCATGAACTCCGCACGTGACCCGAGGGCTTCATACAACGCGCGCGCCGGCACCCCGGTCGGTGCAGGCTGTACGTCGATCCGGATATCGCTTCTCGAATATCTCGTCGACACCAGTCCGGCAACCCCGTAGGCACAGTTGTCGGCCGGGTCGAGTTGCGGTCGCCCAGAATCCACCACCGCCGACCGCGTGGCTGCCGGTTCGTGAATCCGCGTCTCGCCGGACAGATCGACGATCGTGCGGTGCCGTTCGTGGGCGATTCGCTCCCCATGCCCGGCGCCGATGCGGCCGAAGTTCGCCAATGGTTCGCTGCGTTGACCGACGCTCTTGTCGTCGAATTTGTAGTACGAGTTGTGGTAGTCGTACTCCCCCGCCCTCGACATCCGGTTCAACTGGAATTCTGCCGTCACCCGCTGGGCGCCAAAGAATTCCATTGCCGGATCGACGCCGAAACCGTCCAGGAAAGATCCCCTGGAGCCTGGTGTGCGGCCACCCTCCCAGGTGAACGAATCGACCGAGGAGGCCGCGACATACACGTCGATCCCGGGACCGAACTCGCGTGCGTGGTTGATCGGGCCCATCCCCGGCGAGCCGAACAGGACTACCGAGCGGACGGCCCGGTCAAGCCGTGCACCTTCCCCCGCATACCCGACGACGGTCGACCCTTGGCAATGTCCGAACAGGTGGTTATTGGTGAAGTGACTGCCGTCGGTCGCCCACGCATCACGACCGGCGTTGAACGCGCGAATGTCGCTGTAGAGACGGTCGCCGCCGATGCGCGACGCACCCTCGGCGAGCGTGTCGTAGCCGATCCAGGTGATCGAGGCGGCCGACACTGTCGGGTTCTCGATCAGGCTGGACGACAGCTGGTTGAGCGCAGAGCCCATGCCGGCACCGAGTTGCTCTATCGTCATTCCGCGTCCAGGGATATGCCACGACACCGACTCCGCGAGGTACGGGTCCACGCCGAAGCCAACAACGGCGATTCCGTTGCCGCCGAATGCCGATGGGTCGAATCTCAGTAAGTACGGCCCGTCAACTCCCACCTGTCGGGCGGCATCAGCACCTCGCAACAGCGCGTGGTCGACGTTGTTGAGGAAATCCAGCTCCCGCTGCCTGGCAAAGCCCAACCGGAATCCGGCATCGCGCCTGGCCTGTAGTTGATCGCGATGGCGCAGCCAATCCTGAAGCACACGCATGTTCGCGTCGTGGCGGACAGCACCCGGGATGCCCTCGGCGCCGCCGATCTCCTCCGGATGGTCGGCAGTCATGGCCTGTCGCAGATCGTCGCTCAGCCCGCGCCACCAGATCGCATTCGCACGCGCCCTCTCGACCGCCAACTCAGCGGCACCACTTGGATGCACCAGATCCGCGGCCGACACTGGCGGAATCCGCTGCGACAGCGCCTCTTCGGCGAACTGCTGCTGCGCACCGCCTTCGACGGGGTGGCCCTGCACGTCGCCGATCACATCGGCTGCCTTCAGGTCAAGCTGCAGGGGCACATCACCCAGTGGGTGGACGGCTATGCCGTTTTCATCGAGATAGCCGACGGCAGTCCGCGCCACGGCGTCTTCACCCCAATGGGGTGGCCAACCAGAACGCTGTCCGGTCTCGGGATCGTAGAGATACACGCCGACCCCGTCGTGCACCGCAAGATAGGTGTGGCCGCCGCTGCGCCCGTCAGCCCAGCGCGACGTCAGGATCGCCGTCCAGCCGGGACGCAGCGTTTCCGTCACTTTGTCGTAATCCGTGAACTGCGCTTGTGTCCCTGCGGCTTTGAAAAGCGCCCAGGCAGGTGTCCCCATCGGCGAACGCGACGGTGCGAGACGAAACTCCCGACCCTGCTCCCGGTATATGGCCGACAATTCGTCGGCCACCGCGTGCGCACAATCTTGGTCGGTCCGAGGCCTTCCGCCCAAGTGGAACAACCGTTTGAGCCGTGCACCGAGACCGCTGTGCGACCGCACATCTACATCCGCGGTCGGCAAGTGACGGACTGCTCGCCAATGCGTACCTTCGAGCAGTTTGTGACCTAACTCGGGCTCGTCAGCGGTGGCAAGGGCTGCCAAGCCCCGCGGCTCGGGAAGTCGGGGGTTCCTGGGATTCAATTGCCGCACAACGTCATCGATTGCCGCTCGGCCCTGGGGACCGACAACGTCCCTCAACTTCTGTGCCGATTCCTTGATGCTGTCGAGCGAGCGACGCAGGCGGCCCGGGTCTGGGTCCCATGTGAAGCCACGAAGAGCCCACACGAACCCGCCCTTTTCCGCGGTCAGCAGTTCGATACGGTCGACGCCTGAGCGCACGTAGTACCGCTCGAGTTCCGAGTACAGAGCGCTGGAGAAGCCCTTCTGCCGGAGGTTGGGATCACGGATCGTCACGAGATCGTGGTGAGCGACCAGCTTGCCGTCAACATCGCGGAAGAAGCTGTGCGAGATGACGCCAATCGGTTTGGCGCCTTTAAGTATCTCGCCGCGGACGACCACCTTGCCGTTCACTTCCAGATCACTGACCGACACGGCCAGTTCGACGCGGTAGGGCCCGTACACACCTGAGAGGTCAGCGGCGAGTTGTCTGACTCTCGCGACATCGTCGATGTTGTCAACGACGTCGCCGAGTGGGTCGGCGTGGCGAGTGTCGACGACGCGGGCGGCGCGGTCCTGCCCGCGGTACTCGTCCTGCGCCCGCGCGAAGACGTTCTCGGGGCTCACTTGGACGTGGTTGTCAGCGGCCTGAAGATTCATGACCGCGAACCATTCAGTGCCATCCATCAGACGACTGCCCAGATCGGGGACGTCGCGCGTCGTGAGCTCGGTGAGGAATTTGGGCTCGGGTACGTCGGAGCGGTTCGGATCCAGGCGGTCGACGATTCCGTCGAGTACCGTGCGAGCATCACCGGTGAGTTCGCTTCGCAGTCGTTGCGCCGAGGCCTTGATGCTGTCGAGCGATTTCTCCAGTCGCTCCGGTTCACGATCCCAGGTAAAGCCCGTTCTTGCCCAGGCGATTCCGCCGTTGTTCTGGGTGGCGAGCCGGATTTGGGTCACGTCGGAGCTGCGGCAGTAGCGCTCCAGTTCACTGATGAGTGACCGGGAGAAGCCCGCCTGTCGCAGCTTGTCGTTGAAGATCTCGATCCAGTCGACGCTTGCTACCAGCGCGCCGTCGGGATCCCGGAAGAAATCGAGCTGAACTTCGCCGATGGGGCTGGTGCCGCGGAAGATCACGCCTGAGAGGAAGACGTCCCCATCACCTTCCGCCCGGAACGCGACGCGATAGGGCCCATACACACCGGAGAAATCCTCGGCAAATTGATCGACCGTGCGCTGGTCTGCGGAGTTGTCGAGGACATCTTCGAGTGGTTCCGCGAACCGGGTGTCGGTGGTGCGAGTCGTTCGATCCTGTGCCCGATACTCCTCCTGCGTCCGTGGGGACGGCAGGTCTTCGGCGGCAGCCGGCTGTCGGGGCGTCGGGATCTCGACGTCGGGCTCGAGCACCGGTACCCGCCTGGGATCACCGGAGTCGTTGCGCCCGAACATCTGCCGCTCCGCAGACTGGACGATGCCCTCGACGTCGCGATGGGCGGTGATGTCGGCATAGCCGAAGCGCAGGGAGACGCCGCGTTGCTCGGGGTTCGAGGGATTGGCGATGTCGGACAGGCCCTCACGCGCGGTGTACGCGGCGACCTTGTCGTTGATCGCGGCGATGGCGGCGTCCACCTCGGCAGGGTCGAGCCTGCCGACGACGATCGCGTCGAACCGGTCGCCGCCAGTCCTCATCGGAACGACCGTCGCCCCTGTCGCCTCGATCTCGGTGCGGAAGATTTCCGTGATGGCTCGGTAATGCGCGTTGGCGACCTCGGCCCGGTTCTGTGTGTGCTGGTTGAGGCCGGACAGATTGTCCATCTGCGCCGACAGCAGGAATCCCGTCCCGCCCGTTTCGGCCGCCCACTGGCGAGCCCGAGCCACTTCACCGGTTTTGAACGCGGCGGCGCGGCCGTCGTAGAAACCGGACACCTCGTCGGTGCGCAGCGATTCGCGCAGGGCGAGAAGGGCTTCCGGCGCCGCGTCGCGGTCGATGCGGGCCGCCTGTTCGAGGAATGCGGCGCGTTTGAGTTCCTCGGGCTGTTGGTATCGGACTCGGCTGGCTAGCGACCGTCCGGCTTCTCCTTCTGTGCCCGTGCGGCCTCCAACTTCGCCCGCGCGGCCCGCTGCTTCTGAGTCAGTTCGCGTTGCAGCTCCTCGATGCGCCGCGCCCGCTCCTCCGGGTTCAGCCCCGTCAGCCCCAGTCGCTCGTCCCGGTCCTCCTGCGACATCGCTCCTCCTCGTCTTGCTCTCGTCCACACCGAGATCCGCGAGGTTGAAGACGTCGCGGACGTCCAGGCCGGGCAGCACGTCGGCGTGGCCGATATGTAGTCCGACGCCGTTGTATTCCGGTTGTCCCGGGTGCTTCGGGTGTGGGATGTCGGACAGGTTGTGCTGTCGAGCGTATTCCTGGACCCGAGCCCGGATCGCCTCCACCGCCGAATCAATGGTCTCTTCGTCGATGTCACCGACGACGATCGCGGCCAACTCATCTCCCCCGACGCGCATCGGCACCACGTCGGCCCCTGAATCCACAAGTCCGGCATGGAAGATGCCGGCCAGGGCAGAGAAGTGGGCGTTGGCTTCGACCCGGTCGGCAGACGCCTGGTTGAGACCGCGGAGATTCGCGATGTCGGCGGATACGAAGACCGCGTTGTCCCTACTGTCGGCGACGTGGTGCTGCGCCCGGATCACCTCGCCCGTCTTGAATCCGGAGACCCGGCCCTCGTAGAACCCCGTGACGTCATCAATCGGCACCGGCTGATACAGCGCGTCGGCGATTGCCTCGGTCGTCATGGTCGATGGATCCAATTGCCCGATCCGGTCGCGGAACTCGGCAAGCTCCACGTCGTCCGGCGACGGATATCTTCCTCCTGGGGCGTCGGCGTGCGCGGTGACGCCATCGGTCGGCAGACCCTGGACGTCGCCGATGGCAGCTGCGTCGGCCAGTTGGAGTCGCAGCGGAATGTCGGGGGTCAGCTCGTGCCCGGGCGGGGGCACGCCGTCAGGGTCCAGATAGCCGACGGCAGTCCGGGCGACGGCGTCTTCACCCCAGTAGGGCGGCCAGCCCAGTTGTCGGCCACTGTGGGATTCGACGAGGAAGACGTCGCCACCCACGTTGACTGCGAGATACGCGTGGCCGCCCTGACGGCCACCGGCCCACCGCGACGCCAGTATCGCCGAAGACCCGGGACCGAGCCGTCGCAGCTCATTGGCCACTTCGTCATAGGTGGCGAATTGGGCGGTGGTCCCTGCGGCTTCGAACAACGCGCGGGCCGGCACACCGGAAGCGGTAGGCGGGTCGAGTTCGATTTCGAGCTCGTACATTTCCCACAGTTCGTGGGCGACAAGATGCGCACAGTTGGCGCCGCGAAGTTCCGCGCCGTCTTCGACACTCCGACCCACTGTGGCATCGGATTCACTGTGCAACAGCGTGGTTGACTCAGTGGCAGCACCACGCAGATGTTTGACCCCGTGCCACTGTGTGCCGTACATCAGTTGACGGCCCAGATCGGGTTCGTCTGCTACCGCCAGGGCTGCTAGCTCAGCGGGCTCTGGCAGGCGGGGATGGGCGGGGTCCAGTCGTGCAACCGTCCGCCGAAGGAGCGCCTTCGCGTCATCACTGACCCAGTTGTACAGCCTGTCTGCAGCGTCCTTGACGCTCTGCAGGGATTCTCGCAGCTTGGCCGGATCGGTGTTCCAGGTGAACCCGCGCTTCGCCCAGACATGGCCACCGTCCTGCTCGGTGCGCAATTCGATGCGATCCACGCCGGAACGCTCGTAATACGCCTCGAGCTGAGCCGAAAGGGCCCGGGAGAATCCTTTGAACTTGAACCGTTCCTGGTCGATCTCCACCACGTTGTGATGGGCGACCAGGTGCCCGTCGACGTCGCGGACGAAGGTCCGCTGCATGAAACCGACATACTCGTCACCGCTGAAGATGTGGCCGCCGACGATCACCTCGTTCGACAGCGACACTTCCGCTCTGAATTGCTCGACGCGGTAAGGCCCGAACACGCCGCTGAGATCGTCGGCGAGCTGGCGGACTCTCGCCAGGTCGGGCGCGTTGTCGACGATGTCGGCGAGCGGTTCCGCGTAGCGGGTGTCCACCGTGCGGCTGGTGGGATCCTGGGCACGGTAATCCGCCTGCCGGCGAAGGAACTCCGGATCGTCGGGGTGGCCCCGAACGTCGCCGACAGCGTCGGCGGCGGCCAACTCGTGCGCGCTGCCGTCGAGCTGCTGCGCTGGCAGGCCCTCGGAGGTGAAAAAGCCGACGGCCGTACGCGACACCGCGCTCTCACCCCAGAAGGGTGGCCAACCCGAACGTTCACCGGTGAACGGATCGAGGAGGGAAATCCGGTCGCCGTCGCGGACCGCCAAATAGGCGTGCCCGCCGCGAGATTCGCCACCCGCCCAGGACGACACCACGATCGCCGCCGGACCCGGCTCCCCCGGCTTGCCGGGGTCCATCTGGAGCAACCGTGCCGCGATCTCGTCGTACGTGGCGAATTCAGCGCGGGATCCGGCCGCTTCGAACAACGCCCGGGCTGCGACACCCTCAGCCGCCGGCGGCGTATCGAGTGAAACCGGGGTGCCGTATCTATCCGAGAGTGCTTCTGCCACCCAGCTGGCGCAGTTTTGGTCGGACTGCAGTCGCTCGCTCCACAGGTACTTGACGTAGTTCAGTCCGCTGCCGGTCCCATCGGGAGTCGATCCCGTGCCCTCCAACAGACGACGGCCCAGCTCCGGTTCGCCGAACGTGGTCAGGTGCGCCAGGTCAGCGGGCTCCGGCAACCGCGGGTGCCAGGGCTCCAACCGCTGCACGATCTGATCGAGCACGGCCCTGGCCTCGTCGTCGAGGCTGGCCGACAACAGCCGAGCAGATTCCTTGACGTGGTCGAGCGAGATTTGCAGCGACTCCGGATCGGGATCCCAGGTATGCCCGAGATCGGCTGCCGCATATGCACTCTCGCCGAGAGTCGTGGTCACTATCTGGTCGACGCCGTTGCGCACATAGTAGGGCGCCAACGCCTCGTTGAGCGCTTTGGAGAACTCCCATCCGCGGAAATCATCCACGCCGACGTACAGCTCGTGGTGGGCGACGAGGCTGCCGTCGTCATCGCGGTAGATAGACCAAGCGACATCGCCGATATCGCGATTGCCGTCGAAGATGGCTCCCTCGATGACGACTCGCGGCCGGCCGCCGTCTTGCAGGCTCTGCGCCGGCCCACGTCGAAGGCCCTCCAGCTCGAGGCGGTACGGTCCGTACACGCCGGAGAGGTCTTCGGCCAGTCGGCCGGCACCTGCCGACGACGCACTGTCGACGGCAGGGCCAAGTGGGTCGGCATAGCGGGAATCGACTCGGCGAGTGGCCGGATCCTGCGACCGATATTCCTCCTGGCGCCGCACGAAGTCGGGATCGGACGGATGCCCACGCACATCCCCCACCGCATCGGCGGGCGCGGGGTGCCGGTGCAGCGGACTGTCATTCAGCGGGTACTCTGCGCTGCCGGCGGGCTTGAGGTAGGCGACCGCCGTACGGCCCACAGCGTCCTGACCCCAATGCGGCGGCCATCCCGACCGCTCACCGGTATGCGGGTCGTACAGCGAGATCTCGTGCCCGTCGTGGACGGCGAGATAGGCGTGGCCGCCGCTGCGGCCATCGGCCCAGCGCGACGTCAGAACCGCCGTCCAGCCGGGACGCAGCTTCGCCGTCACGTCGGCGTAGGTCGCAAATTCGGGTCTGGCGTTGATGGCGTCGAACAACGCCCATGCGGGTGTTCCCATCGGCGAGCGTGCAGTGGCGACCCGGAAGTCACGGCCGTGGTCCCGATAGATCGCCGACAGTTCGTCGGCGACCTGGTGCGCACAATCCTGATCCGACTGGTCGTGGCGGCCCATACCGATCATCCGCCGCAACCGGGCCCCGAAACCACGGTGCGATTGAGCGGTTGCGCCGTCGGCCACGTCGCGGGGCATGTACCGGACGAGGTTCAGACCGTGGTTGAGGCGGGAACTGCCCTCCATCAGTCGTCTGCCCAACTCGGGTTCTCCGGCAGCGGTGAGATTCGCCAGTTCGCTCGGTTCCGGCAGTCGCGGATGGTTCGGGTCCAACCGCTGCATGATGTCGTCGAGCACCGCCCTCGCCGGAGCGCCGACCACCTCCTTCAATCGAATGGCCGATGACCTCACCTGGTCAATCGACTCGTGCAACTCGCGGGAACCCGGATGCCAGGTGTAGCCCATCCGCGGCCACGCGTAGCCACCCTTGTCGTGGGTGTGCAACTCGATGCGATCCACGCCGGACTGCACGAAGTACCGCTCGAGCTCAGAGGTGAGCGTGCGCGAAAACCCTTGTCCGCGAAGGCTCTTGAATTTCGCGTCGATGACCAGCCCGCTGTTGGTGACCACGAGGTGGCCGTCCGGCGCTCGGTGGAAGATCCATCCGCTCCTGCCGATCTTCGTGTCGCCGTGATAGATGTCGCCGGACAGTCTGACTTCGTTGTCGAATTTGAAGACCTCGTCATAGCGGATTCGGTACGGCCCGTACACACCCGACAAGTCATCGCCTAGCCTGCGGGCGGCTGCCATGCCGTCGGCCCTGTCATCCACCACGTCGCCGAGCGGTTCGGCGTAGCGGGTGTCCACGTGACGGATTGTCAGGTCCTGTGCGCGGTAGTCCGCTTGGCGCCGCATGAATTCGGAGTCACCCGGGTGTCCGCGAACGTCACCGACGAGATCGGCGTCGGCGAGTTGTTGTTGCAGCGGGTCAGCGTTGAGTTCGTACTCGGGGCTGCCGTCCGGCTTGAGATATCCGGCGGCCGTGTGGCTGACCGCGTCTTCCCCCCAGTGCGGCGGCCAGGCCGACCGTTCACCGGTGTCCGGGTCGTGCAGATAGATCTCGCCGCCGTCGTTGACGGCGAGATAGGCGTGGCCGCCGGCGCGCCCACCGGCCCAGCGTGACACCAGAATCGCAGACGAGCCGTCACCCAACGCGCGAAGCCTGCCGGGCACGTCGTCGTAGCGCGCGAACTCTGCCCGGGCGCGGGCGGTTTCGAACAAGGTCCACGCGGGGGTACCCATGTGCGAACGCGCCGCCGGGAGCGTGAAGTCGCGCCCGTAGTACCTCGTCGACAACTCGTCGGCCACCCGATGTGCGCAATCCTGATCCGGCCGCGGATCGCCGCCCAATCGGAACAATCGCTTCAGCCGCGCTCCGAAACCGTTGGGCGGCCGCACATGTGTCTCACGAGGCATGTACTTGACCAGATCCAAGCCCGTGCCGTCCCGGCGCGAAGCCAGACCGTCCAGGAGCCGCCGTCCCAATTCCGGTTCGTCGGGGGTAGCGAGGTTCGCGACGTCGATGGGCTCGGGCAGTCGCGGGTTGGTCGGATCCAGCTGCCGCACAACGTTGTCGAGGGCAGCCCGGGCCTCCGGACCGACGTGGTCTCTCAGCCGGTTGACCGAGCCCTTGATCGCATCGAATGTCCGTTGCATCGCGCGCGGATTGGGGTCCCAGGTGAAACCGCGACGAGCCCACGCGAAGCCGCCGAGGTCGTGGGTGTGCAAACCGATCCGATCCACGCCGGAATGCACGTAGTAGCGCTCCAACTCCGCGGACAGTGCTTTGGAGAACCCTCGGCCGCGCAAGCGCACGTTGTCGAGTTCTTCTCTGATGACCAGGCCCAGGTGGTCGGCAACGAGGTTGCCGTCGGCGGCGCGGTAGAAGGAACGCTGGATGGTTCCGATCTCCGTGTCACCGTGGAAGATATGTCCGGTCAACAGCACTTCGCCGTTGACGACCTCGCCGCCGAGTTGGATGCGGTAGGGCCCGTACGTTCCGGAGAGATCACGCGCCAGTCGGTTGACGCCGTCCTGCGTCGGATTGTCGACAACGTCGCCGAGCGGGTCGGCATAGCGGGTATCGACGTGACGATTGGCCGGGTCTTGTGCGCGGTACTCGTCTTGTCGCCGAATGAAATCCGGGTCAGTGCGTGCGTCTTGCTGCTGGCCGTCGCGCCAGCGCGGGTTCCAGATCCGCTGCTCGGATCGGTGCGCGGCGGGCTCGGAGGTGCGCCAGCCATCGGCGCTGCGGTGGGCTTCGTGACTGATCTGCTCGTGGTTTCCCGCGGCTATCCGGCCGAGGTTGGTCAGCGATTCACTGCGGACCCGGCTGCCGGTGTCGGTGTTGAGGTAATAGGCATGATGGGTGCCGCCGGTCAACAGTTGATTGCGGGCGGGCGGGAACTCCGCGGCGATGCGTTGCGCGCCGAAGTGATCCATGGCGGGGTCGACACCGAGTCCGATGCCCAGAATTCGCCCTGACGAGTGCGGTGTTCGGCCACCGAGCGCGGTGACGAGGTCTCTCGACGAGGACGCGACGAAAACGTGATCCGCCCCGATGCCGAAGGCTTCGGCGTGCCGGATCGGCCCGGCGCCCGGCGAGCCGACCAACGATACGGTGGTGATCTCCCCCGCCAGCCGACCGCCTTCCCCGGCGTAGCCGGTCGTGGTCGAACCGTACGAATAGCCGAAGATGTGATTTCCGCTGAAATGGCTGCCATCGCCGGCCATCACGTCGCGGGCGGCATTGAACGCGGTGATGTCGCTGTGCAAGAGGTCGCCGCCGGTGCGCGCGAGCTTGTGCCCCGCGGCACGCAGAATTCCCAGACCGCTCGGGGTGTCGTAACCGATCCATGCGATCGAGGAAGCGGACGCGTTCGGATTCTCCGCCAGCGTCGCCTGCAGGTGATTGAGCGCGCACTCGGTGTAGAACCCGAAGAGCGAATGCACGGTGGTGGCGACGCCGGGCACATGCCAGGACACCGAGTCCGCCTTGTAGGGGTCCGCACCGAAGCTGAGCACGGCGCGCCCGTCACCGCCGAACTCGGCGGGATCGAACGCAAGAAGCTGCGGTTCGCCGACGCCGGCACGTTCAGCATCGGCAGTGGCTTTCCGCAGTGCCAGGTCGAGACGATTCACCTGCCGCAACAACTTGCGTTCGGCACGGGTCGGCCGAATACCATCGTCGATCTTGGACTGCACATGGTCGGCGCGATCGCGAAGTTCTTGTACGACACGGTGATTGGCGTCATGTCGCGCCGCGGCCGGAATGCCCTCGGCATTGCCGATGTCGTGAGGATACGACTTGATCAAGGCCTGCCGCTGGTCTTCGGCCAGTCGATCCCACCAGGCGGCGTTGTTTCGCGCTCTGGCCCGGGACTCTTCTGCGGGCCCGAGTGGATTGCGCAGCTCGTCCGGCCGTACCGGCGGTATTCGATGCGCCAGTGCCGCATCCGCGACTGCGCGAGCATGGCGCGCCTCGACAGCCGCATGTTCTGCGGCGTCCTGGGCGGAAGTCCCGGTGTGGGGCTCTGCGGGGTACTGGGCCGCAGGCTCGGTCGGATCGCCGTGCACGATGCCGCTGGTTCGGCCGGGATGATCGGTGGCGATCCAGCCGACGCCGAGATCGCGCGCGAACTGGACATCGTTCTCGCCGTTGACCGTCCAGCAGTATGTGGTCAGGCCCTGTCGCGCCGCGATGTCGACGATTTCGGGATGGGCGCGCAGCGTCGCGATCGAAGGACCGATGGCGCTGGCTCCGACGTGTGGCGCCAGGTGTCGGGCGGTCGACCCCAACAGCACCGTCGGAACGTCGGGCGCGGCCCGGTGTACCCGCCAGATCGCGTCGGGGTAGAACGAGATGACGGCCACACGGGCTTGAGCCGGTGATGCGGGGTTGGCGAGGCCGTGTCGATTCAGCAGCGCAACCAGCTCGCGTTCCAGTTTGCCGCCGTGCTCCTTGGCTTCGATGAAGAGGGTGACCGGCTTTTCGTGCCCCTTGACGAGCTGCAGCAACTCGTCGAGCGTGAGAATTCCGGTGTCGCCCTGGGCATCCCCGAGTTCGTGACTGGGATGACGGCTGCCGAAGTCGAACTGCTGCAGTTCGGCCAGTGTCATGTCGCGGACGCGTCCGGTGCCGTTCGATGTCCGATCGATCCGCTTGTCGTGGATGCAGACGAGTTGCCCGTCCTTGGTCAGTCGGATGTCGCACTCGAGGCCGTCGGCGCCCTGGCGCAGCGCTTCCTTGTACGCGGCCAGCGTCTGCTCGGGGAACTCGTGGGAGGCGCCCCGGTGTGCGACGACCAGACTGCCTTCGTCGCGCGGCACCCAGAGGTCGGCCGCGGTCTCCGTGGTCGATACCGGGTGAACGGTGTAGACGCGGTTGCCGGTGAACTGGTCGCCCGTCTCGGCCAGGGAAAGCGCCTGGCGCGCCGTGTGGAACGCTGCGACGTCGCTGTGCAGTGCGCCCGGCGACTTCGACTCGTCGCCCACCCAGACCACGGCGGCGGCAGACCCAGTCTGCCGGTGGTCGGCGTGCAACTGCTGCAGCGCGGGCCGCACGACCCTGCCGAGTCGCTCGACGTGTTCGGTGGCTCTGTGCCACGACACCTTCTCGGCGTGGTAGGGATCCTCGCCGAAGCTCAAGACCGCGCGCCCCCGACCGCTGAACTCAGAGAGGTCGAGAGCCAACAGCCTTGGTGGGGGCAATCCTGCCGCCGCGGCGTCCGCGGTCGCCTTACGGACCGCCAAGTCGATCCGGTCGACGCGATCCAGGAAATTCTTGTCCGCGCGGCTCGGGTGGCCGAACTCGTCGATCCTGGTTCGAATGAGATCGGCCTCGACCCGAAGCCGTCGCAGCACGCCCTGGTTGGCCTCGTCTCGGGATTCGACGGGAATACCCTCGGAATTGCCGATGTCGTCGGGGTATTCGTCGATCAGGTCCTGCCGCTGGGTGTCGGACAATCCCTTCCACCAGGTGGCGTTTGCACGCGCCCGCGCGGATGCTTCTTCCGGGGAAGCGACGGGATTTCGCAACTCGCCAGGCGACACCGGCGGGACACGTTGCGCCAGCGCATCGTGCAGCGAGCCGTCGGTGGGCATGCCCTTGACTCGGCCGATGGTGTCGGCGGCACCCAGCTTCCGAGTATCGAGATCGTGCGGGTCGAGCGGCCTGCCGTTCGGCTTCAGGTATCCGACGGCCGTGCGCGCGACCGCATCCTGGCCCCAATGGGGAGGCCAGCCGGAGCGCTCCTGGGTGTGCGGATCGTAGAGCACGATCTCGTCGCCGGTGTTGATTGCGAGATATGCGTGCCCGCCGCGACCGTCACCGCTCCAACGCGACACCAACAGCGCAGACGAGCCGCGGCCGAGCTCTTGCAGCTGCCGAGCGACCTCGTCGTAGGTGGCGAATCGCGAACCCGACCTGGCGGCCAGGAAAAGATGCCGGGCCGGAACACCACTGGGCGAGGCATCGACGCGCAACCGGAATCTGCGGTGCGGATACAACGACCGAAGCTCGTCGAGGACCCGCGGCCCACAGTCGTTGGCAGTGAGTGGTTTTCGGAACAGCTTGAAGCGACGATGGCCATCGCCCGGCGGGGAGTCCGTGTTTGCAGAACGCGTGTTGGCGTCGTCGTGGTGCAGCCGTCGGCCTTCGGCCGGCTCCACTCGGTGTCCGCTCCGATCGACGCTACGGTGGTCTTCGAAGCGAAGTCGTTCGGTATGCCCCGACGCGATGCGGCCGAGGTTGGCGAGCGCTTCGGTTCGGATCGGCGAGTGCGGGGTGACCAGCCATCTGCGCGGACCGTCTGTCTCCAAGAAGTCGAAGTACGCGTTGTGAGTCCCGGTGGTGTCTTTCCGGTTCATCTCCGGAAGGAACTCCGCGGTGATCCGCTTCGCGCCGAATGACTTCATCGCCGGGTCGGTGCCAAGACCCAAACCGAGAATGCGCCCGTCGGAGGTGCGTGTCAGACCGCCCAGTCGGGCGATTCGGTCCACTGACGAAGACGCGACGTAGACGTTGTCGCCGATCTTGAAACCGCTTGCGTGCCGAATCGGGCCCGCCCCGGGCGAGCCGATCAGCGTGATCGTTTGCACGTGCCGCGCCAGCCGGCCACCTTCTCCGGCGAAACTGGTCGTGGTCGACCCGTAGGAATGGCCGAAGATGTGGTTGCCGCTGAAACGGCTGCCGTCGCCGGCCATCGTGTCGCGTGCGGCGTTGAACGCCCGGATGTCGCTGTAGAGGATGTTGCCGCCCTGACGCGCCAGCGATTTTCCTGCCGCACGCCAGGTGTTCATCCCATTGGGCGCGTCATAACCGATCCACGCGATCGACGCTGCCGACAACTTCGAGTTCTCATGCCGGGCGGACTGCAGGATGTTGAGCGCAGCGTGCGCGCAATAGTCGAGCCTGTCCATCTGTGCACCCACGCCGGGCACGTACCAGGACACCGACTTCGCGGTGTACGGGTCGTCACCGAAGCTCAACACCGCGCGCCCATCACCTTTGAACGCGGGTGGGTCGAAGGCAAGCAGGAAGGGGCGGTCGAAGCCGGCCCGGTTGGCCGCCACTTTCGCGTTCTCGAGCGCAGTGTCGAACTTGTTCATCCGAAGCAGAAAAGCGAAATCACGGTCGGACACCGTCTCGCCCTCGGTGATTTTCGCTTGCACCGCGGCGGCGCGCTTGCGGAAGAGGCCGACCATTTCGCGGTTGGCGGCGTCACGGTCCGCCGCATCGATGCCTTCGGCGTTTCCGATCTCGTTCGGATACGTGTGAACCAGGGCGTGGCGCTGGGTCTCGTTCAGCTGGCCCCACCACTTGGCGTTCGCACGCGCGCGCGCATCGGCGACCCCGGGCTGGTGAAGTGGGTTGACCAGTTGGTCGGCCGCCACGGGCGGTACCCGGTGGCCCAACAAATCCCGTGCGATCCGCGCGAGTTCGGGGTCGATGGTCCGTTGGATCTGATCAATCGGCAGATCCGCCGGGACGTCATCCCCGTCAGACAACTTGAACGTCTTGAGCAGGTCGGCCAGGCGGCGGGTCTCGCCTGCGTCGGCGGCACGCCACCGAGGGTTGAACAAGAAGAGCTTCTCACGGCCCCGCGAGTGTTCTGGACCGACGCCACCTTCGAGATGCAACTGCCGACCCGCCGCGGGTTCGTTGGTGCCGGTGCGGCGCCCGGACTCGTCGACGGTGCGGTAGGCCTCTTCGCGCACTGCGTCGTGCTTCCCTGCCAGGATGCGGCCGAAGTTGGCGAGCGACTCGTTGCGCACTCCAGGATGCGTGCCCGGATCCACGTACTGGTAGTACGCGGTGTGGGTGCCGACGGTGTCTTTGCGGTTCCAGGCGAGCGGGAACTCCGCTCTAACACGCACTGCACCAAACGATTTCATCGCGGGATCCATGCCGAGGCCAAGGCCGAAGCGATCGTGAAGGATCCGAACTCTCTCGCCGGCTGTCCGGCCGCCGAAGGCGGTGACAGGATCCCACGACGACGACGCGACAAACACCTTGCCTGGCTCGAGTCCGAAGTCGCTGGCGTGTGTGAGGTCGCCTGCACCGGGGGATCCCAGCAACGTGATCGTGGTGACGTGCTCGCCCAGTCGTCCGCCGTAGCCGGCATGGCTTGTGGTGGTCGAGCCGTAAGAATGCCCGTATATGTGGTTGCCCTTGAACTGGCTGCCATCGCCGGCCCAGGTGTCGCGAGCAGCGTTGAATCCCCGAATGTCGCTGTAGAGAATCTCGCCTCCGTCGCGCGCCAACTTGGACCGGGCGACCCGCGGGGTGGCCATGTCATTGGGCGCGTCGTATCCGATCCAGGCGATCGTCGACGCGGACAGTTTCGGTTTCTCCCTCAGCGCGGACTGCAAGAGGTTGAGCGCATTGCGCATGTTGACGTCCAGCTTGTCGATCGTGGTCCCGAAACCGGGCACCAGCCACGCCACGTTCGCTGCCTTGTAAGGGTCTTCGCCGAAACTGACGATGGCCCGTCCGTCCCTGCCGAACTCCAGCGGATCGAAGTAGAGCAGTTTCGGACCGCCGACTCCCGCCCGCGCAGCCGCGGCTTCACCGTTGCGCAGCGCGGTGTCGATCTTGTTGACCCGCCGCAGGAACTTCAGCTCTTCCTTGCTGGGTTGCTCGCCCCGGTTGATCTTCTCCTGGATCTCGTCGGCCCGATCGCGATAGGTCTTGAATGTCGCCCGGTTCGCCGCGTCGCGGTGCTCGGTGTAGATGCCCTCGGCGCTGCCGACCTGTTGCGGATACGCGCGAACCAGCGCCCCACGCTGGTTCTCCGTCAGCCCGGCCCACCAGGCAGCGTTCTGACGTGCCCGCGCATCGGCCAAGGCGGGGTCTTTGTCCCTGTACGGATTCACCAGATCGTCGGCGGATATTCCTCTGTCCCGCAACAGATCATTGGCGATGTCCTCGTCGCTGCGGGTGTCTAGCGGCGCTATCGGCTCCGGGGAATGACCGTCGTGATCGAGCGCGTGTTCACCACTGGCGGGGTGCTCGCTGGTCTGTTCGCCACGCCACCGCGGATTGACGAGGCCACGGGCGCCACGGTGCCGTTCGGTGTCGCCGTCGAGGTCAAGGGGCCGTTCGGCAGCGGGTTCGACTGTGCGTTCCCGGGTCCCGCCGAGGTGTCGCCGAGGTCGTTCGTCGATAGTGCGGTGGGCCTCGGTATCGACCCGGTCTTCAACATGGCCGGTCGCGATCCGTCCGAAGTTGGCCAGCGACTCGCTGCGCACCGGCGGATCGGTACCCCTGTCCTCGAACCGGAAGTACGAATTGTGAGTGAAGCGGGTTCCACGGTGGTCTAATGCACCCGAGAACTCGGCCGTGACCCGATGCGCGCCAAAGGACTCCATCGCCGGGTCCATGCCCAGTCCGAGGCCGAAGATCCGGCCCAACGACCCGGGTCTTCGCCCGCCCAACGCGGTGAACGGGTCGCGCGACGATGATGCGACGAAGACGTTGTCGGCGCCTATGCCGAAGTCACTCGCGTGCCGCAGCGGTCCGACACCGGGCGAGCCGGCGAGTGTCATCGTGCGAATGTCGTTCGCCAGCCGCCCATCCTGACCCGCGTAGCTGGCCGTCGTGGACCCGTACGAATGGGCGAAAATGTGGTTGTTGCTGAAGTGGCTGCCGTCGCCGGCCAACGTGTCACGAGCAGCGTTGAACGACCGGACGTCGCTGTAGAGGATCTTGGCGCCCTCCCGGGCCAGCGTGTGCCCTGCAGCGCGCCAGGAATTCCAGCCGCTGGGGGTGTCGTAGCCGATCCACGCGATGGTTGACGCCGAAACGGATGAATCCTCCGCGCGGATAGAGCGCAAGTGGTTCAGCGCGTCGCCCATGCAGGGCCCGACCTGATCGACTGTCATGCCTTGACCGGGCACGTGCCAGGCCACCAAGTCGGCCTTGTAAGGATCGGCGCCAAAGCTCACCACGGCACGCCCCGAACCGCCGAACGCACCAGAGTCGAAGGCCAGCAACTGCGGTCGACCGACCCCCGCCTCGTCCGCCATCACCGTTGCGCGGTCGAGGGCGTGCTGTACGCGCTCGAGGCGCGCGAGTTCGTGTCGCTGGAACCGGGTGAGTCGGTGACCGCGATCGCGCCAGTCTTGCAGTTCCCTGCGCTGTTGATCCAGTGCGCGGGTGTTGGCCTCGTGCCGCGCCGAAGCGGGAATGCCTTCTGCGTTGCCGATCTCATGCGGGTAGATGTCGAGCAGTGCGCGTTGTTCGTCGCCCGACAGCTCGTTCCACCAAGTGGTGTTCTGTCGGGCGCGCTCGTCTGCAGCTTCCATCAACCCGAGCGGATTGCGGAGTTCACCCGCGCTGCGCACACCACGTCGTGTCAACGCATCGTCGGCCAAACGACGCTGCGGCGTGACGTCACGCCACCGTGCGCCGGCGTCGTGGTCGGCTCCGCCCGGATGGCCCTGGACATCGCCCACAGCGATCGCGGCTGCGAGATCTCGTGGAGCCGAACCGAGTTCGTGACGCGCACTGCCGTCGGGGTGCAAGTAGCCGACCGCGACGCGGGACACCGCATCGCGCCCCCAGTGCGGCGGCCAACCGGTCCGCGCCCCTGTGAAGGGGTCGTCGAGATAGATGCGACCGCCTTCGTTGATTGCGAGGTAGGCATGGCCGCCCCGCCCCGGGCCGCCGGCCCACGATGAGGTCACGATCGCCGACGAACCCGGGCCGAGTCTTTGCAGGGTTCTCGCGATCTTGCGGTAGCTCGCGAATTCTGCTCGTGAGCGGAAGGTTTCGTAGAGCACCCGAGCAGGGGCACCTTCGGCTGTCGAGAACGGTGCGAGCCGGATGGGCCTCCCATGGCGCCGCGAGAGGGCCTGCGCGACACGGTCGACACAGTCGGCGCGACGCGGCGCGGACCCATTCGTGTCCGACGTCGCCGGCCCGACGTCGGGCACCGGCCCGGGTTGTTCGGATGTCGTGGACCGCGCAACCGGAGCCTGTTCACCATCCGACGGTTGTGCACTCGGCTTCGCCTTGGCGGCGGTGGTGTCTTGGACGCGGGCGGCAGGCGGCTTCACACTCGACGCCTCCGACGTCGACGCGGAAGGTGTCGGTGTAGCCTGAATGCGTTCTGGCCCAGTCTGTTTAGGTGTAGGCGCGGCTGCTTGAGTGGGGTTGTGCGTCGGCGGCGCTGCCGCGGACGACGATGTGTGCGCAGGAGACGTTGCCGACGGCGCCGCGGCCGCGGGTGCTCCCTGTACCGCGGAGGGTGTGGCCGCAATAGACGGGCTCGTGTCACTGGGCACCACCGGATCGACGACGGACGCGGCGTCGGTCGAAGGTGCAGTGACCGGGTCGACGGCCGATTGGCTGGGATCGGTATGCGCCGCCACCTCCGGCGCATGCGCGTGTTGCGCGGGAGGCGTCTCCCCCGTGATCGGATCGGCGGCAGATGGGCGGTGGCCTGTGGGTTCGTTGACGGTGTCGGGGTCGACCTGGCGCGTCCCCTCGGGCGTATGACTCGGTGAGGCAACCTCATCCGGGGTCCGCTTCGGAGCATCCCCGTCGTGTGCTGCACCGTCGGTATCGCTGTCCGACCGGTCCTCACCGGTGGTTGGCGGTGTTGATGCAGACGAATCCTTCTGTGCTGCAACACCGTTGGTCTGCTTCGCAGCGGCAGGTGCGGCGCCAGACGAGGATGAATCCGATACCCGTGCAGTCCTGCCACCCTGGGCGGCGGCATGACCGTTTCCGTTGACTGCTGATGTATCGGGCCTGCGTTCGGACTCCGGGGAGTCACCGTCCTGCGATTCCGAATCGTCGAGTGGGTCGATCGGTGTGTCGGGTGTTCGACTGCCCTCGGGCCGAGGATCCGCAGGGGGTGGCTCTCCGCGGCCAGGGGTGTTCGACTCGTTTTCGCCGTGGCTGCCGTGCCCGAGGCCCTTGACCCCGCCGATGCTCGAACCGGCCGAACCAGCGATCACCGCGATAGTGTCGAAATCACCGCCCACCACCGCGGTGCCCGCGACGTTTCCGGAGATGCCCGCCGTGAACATCGTGGTCATGCCCTTGGTGGCACGGCCGAGCTTGCTCTCCGCCCTGCCGAGGAAATGACCAGTGGGCAACGCAGTACCGCCACCTGCAGCGCCGCCGGCGAATGACGCGATTGCGTTCTGGCGGAACAGGTCTGGCCGCCACTTCGCCCGCCCCTCTCCGACCTGGATGCCCTGGGTGATGCCCTCTTGCGCCAGCCCCTGTGCCAGTTCCTGGAACGCTTCCCTGGTTCCGTGATGGATGAGATCTTTGATCGTCGTGTCTTTGAGCATCTGGACGAGCTTTTTTGCGATGTTCTCCAACACCGTCGTCACAAGTCGACGGATCGAGGTCATCGTCGTCCACTCGATAGGCGGTATCCAGCTCAACGAGGCGCCGCCCGTTTCCGGCGAGTTCGCCAAACACCAACTGATCTCGACCGCGGCGAGTGCCAGGCCCACGATGATCGACAGCTTGCTGTACTCGATCTGGACACTGAGGTCCTGCGCTCCACTTCCCAGCGCTGAAGTGCCTTGTGAGAGCTTGTCGACCGAGTAATCGCCGTCGAACAACATGGAGAATTGATCGTCTGCCGCCGTCGCGGTATCTCCGAAGAGAACCGAAAGCGTTTCGTCTCGAACCCGGTTCAGATCCGGTATGAGATCCTGCAGCTCGCTGGCAGTAGTGGCGAAGTGCTCGCCGATGCGACCCATGCGGGTTTCACTGCCTTGCGGCCAAGCCCCCCCTGCCAGATATGACACCCATTGCAGTTCCGGGGGAAACGGGATATCGCCCATGGAGAACCAGGTGCGGCGGTGCGGCGATGTGCCGCACCGAGCCGTCGAACCTAGGGCCGGTCGTTGCGCTCGAAGGAGTCCGCTGCACCTTTCAAGGCACGCGAATAGTAATCGAGCAGATCAGTTTTGGCGCCGACCGACCCGTCCACCCATTTCAGCTGGGACAGATAGCCACCCGGCCCGTCGGCGAACTGCTCCCCCATTTCATCGTCACCCCACGCGACTCCTTCGGCAGCCAGCCGTTCCCGCAATGTGGCCAGGACCTCCTTCATCCTGTTGCTGACGTCATATAGGTGTTCTGATGTCGCGCGCAGCTCGGGCGGTGTCACTCCGAGGAAGTCGGCCATCGATTCATCTCCTCACCGTGGGAAATGCGCTGTCTTCCCTGCCATCGTCGTCATCGTGCTGTTGCCGCGGACCCGTCGCGGCGACGGGCTGGGACCACGAGGGCACCAGGTCCCGTAGGTCGGGGGCGCCGTCCACGATGTCGGACAGCGGGGGAAGTCTTTTGCGGCGTTCGCCAATCGGGGCCAGGAGTTCGGTTATCTGCCGTGCCGCGTTGCCCGCCGCTTCCTGCGCGGCCTGAGTGATGTGATTGGCCAGTTCGTCGAATTCGTGATCGTCGAGATACGCCTCGTCGATCACCGTCTTCACCAGTTGACCTTGCGCATTGACGGTCACTTCGACCATGCCGTCGGCGGTGACGGCCGTAGCTGTCAACGCGGCCCGCTTCTGCTCCATCGCAGCGAGATCGGCCATCTGTTCCTGGACGAGGGCGAGCACTTCAGTCATCTCGTGACGCAGCTCATCGTTGTTCAATACCGCGTCCTCCTCGACCACGAAAATGTCACGGCGCCTTTACGTCTGCGGCAATTAACGGCCGGCGGGCATTTGGTTGCACATCCAACCGTTCAACCTTCGCACGGGCCTTGCTGCAGGTCAACGATTTATTCGCTCGATGGTGGTGACGCCGATTTCGTTGAGCCACACGGCGTTTCATTCGGCACGAGTATTGTCACGCCGCGGTGTTTGCCGACAGTAAGCGTGGCAACGGTGACAGGTGTTGGGTGTGCGTTGACGGACGCGTCACTGACGGTGACGTCCGCCGCGCACACGGGGGAACTTCTGGGCGACGGCCCCGGCCAACTCCAGATATGCCTGATAAGTCTGCGAATTCAGCAAACTGAAGTTGATGTCCGCGCCCTCGGCGAGATGTGGGTCGAACGGGATGTGGTGGATGGAGCGGCAGCGAGCTTCGAAGTGTTCGTAGACCTTGTCGAGTTTCATTGCCGCGGAACCAGGCCGCGATGAGCTGAGCACCACGTGTGCTTCACGTACCAGCGCCGAGTGACCGTGCTGCATCAACCAGTCCAGAGTCGCCGATGCGCTGCGCGCGGCGTCCATGGCCGGCGAGCTCACCAGCACGATCGCATGTGCCAGGTCGAGCACACCCGACATCGCCGAATGCATGATGCCGGTGCCGCAATCGGTCAGGATGATGTTGTAGTAGTGCCGCAGGATGTCGATGGTGCGCCGGTAGTCGGTCTCGCCGAAAACCTCTGAAACCGCGGGCTCCTGCTCGCTGGCCAACACCTCAAGGCGGCTGCCCGCCATCCTGGTGTGGCTTCGCACGTCCGCGTAGCGGTTGATGTTCGGATCCGAGAGCAGGTCACGCACGGTCGATTCGGTCGACGCGTCGCTGACTCGTTCCCCAAGTGTGCCGCGGTCCGGGTTGGCGTCGACCGCGATGACTCGGTCCGAGCGAACCATGGCCAGCGCCGACCCCAGACCCAGTGTGGTTGTGGTTTTTCCGACCCCGCCCTTGATCGACAGCACGGCGATACGGAAATCGCCCGCGATCGGCTGCCGGATCATCGCGAGCAGGTCTTCTCTCTCCCGCTCTTTGCGTGACTCACCGGGATTGATGCGTCCACCGCTGGCGCGATGCAAGGCCCGGCGCCAACCCGATTGCGGCACGCCGCGGGTTCGCTCGACCATCGGAACCTGGTCCAGCGCGGGTGGCGGCACGCGAAAGCCCTGCGGTGCACGATGCATCTCCGTGGGCACACCCGGCGGTGGGGGCGGCATCCAACCCGGTGGCGGTGGCGGCAGCAGCCAACCCGGCGGGGGCGGCAACGGTGGAACGGGCGGACTCGGCTGCTGATACATCGCAGTGTCCGGTTCGGGCCGCCAGTCCTGTTGCGGCGGTGCTGTTTGCGCGATCTCGGTGTCCTCGGCCAGCTCATCGACGGCATCGTCGGCGCGTCGGGTTTGCCGCGTAGCCGTGTCATCGCGACCGGAATCGCCGTTGATTTGTCTGGGCAACACCGAATTGGACACCTGCCACGGAGGCAACGGCAAACGGCGCGGCGCGATCTGCTCGGCCGGCGGTGACGACTCGTGCTCGCTGTTGGGCTGAGTTCGTCGTGCCGCCATCCGTTCCTGCAGCGCCGCGGCGCGCGACTCGATCTCGTCGAAGTCGTTCGGCGGCGTCGGTTCCGGCATCATGTTGTCTCCGATCGTACGTAGCGCTCAGTGCCTGCGTCGACGGACTGCGGCAAGTGCGGCCGCCGCTGCCATCAGCGCGACACTGAGCGCCGTGGCACAGAGCACGATCATGCGCGCCCGCACGTTGCCGGGATCCGGTTGCGGCGGACCGCTTATCGGCGTCCCGGCGTCCTGTCCCGGACCGGTTTTCGTCGGCGTCAGTTGATATGTCAGCGCGGCGATGGGATCGACGACGCCGTAACCGGTGGCAGGATTCGGACCTTCGCCGGGAGTGCGCGCGGTCCGCTTGATCAGGTCCATCACCTGCCCGGCGGTTAGCTCGGGGAACCGCGACCGGATCAGGGCCACCACTCCGGCGACGAACGGCGCGGCGAAGCTGGTGCCGTTCAGCGGCGCCAATCCCTGCTGACCGATCTGCGCATTGATCAAACCGGGTCCGTTCGGGTCGAGCGACGTGATCCGCTCCCCCGGCCCCGCAAGCGCGACCCACGGCCCGTGCAAACTGAATTCGGCAGGCGCCGACGACATCGTCACCGCACCGACCGTCAGCACGTAGTCTTCGAACCACGCGGGGCTGGCGATGGTGCCGACAGTGTCCCAGCCTTTGCTCAACGGTTGGTTGGGATCGGTCATCACGTTCTGTGTATTGCACATGCTCTGTGTGTTGAAGTTGCCTGCCGCGGCGACCACCACCACATTGCGTTCGAACGCGTAGCGCACCGCGCGGCCGACCGCGGCGTCGTCCAAGCCCGCGGATACGGGTGCGCATGCGACCTCAGACATGTTGATCACCGTCGCGCCGAGGTCGACAGCACGAGTGATGGCCAACGCCAAGGTCTGGGTGTTGCCATAGCCGGTCGACGTGGCATTCGGATCGTCCTTCGAGCTGCCGCCGCTGCCCTGAATGCCGAAGGCACCGCTGTTTTGCCGAATCGACAAGATCGTCGCGTCAGGGGCCACCCCTGCGAAACTGTCATCCGGCGACGGCGCGGCCGCGATGATTCCGGCGACCAATGTGCCGTGCGCATCGCAGTCCTGCAGCCCGTCGGTGTTCGAGACATAGTCACCGCCAGCCTCCAATGCGCGCAACCGCGGATGACGGTTCACCCCGGTGTCGATCACCGCGACCTTCTGTCCCGCCCCGGTGGAGAATTGCCAGGCGGCGCGGTAATCGAGCATCGCGTCCGCGCTGGTCTGCTTCCGGAAATCGGTGGCGGGCAGGACACCGGTCGGGATGCCGCAGATCGCCTTCAGTTCGGTCGGATCCAGCGGAGCCACCGGCCCAGTGGGCGGCGGACCCGGATCGACGACGGGCGGGGTGATCGCATGAGCCGCGGGAGGTGCCGCCAGAGACGAGCCAACGACCAGCGCGGCAACGCAGGCCAAGCCCGAAAATGGCCGCCAGATGGCCATCACAGACCCAGGCGGTCGTAGACGCCGAGCGGCCATAGAGCCAGCGGCACGAGCGCGGCCACCGCGAGGTAGTCCAGGTACGCCAGCGCAGTCGATATCCGGCTACCGCGCGAGACGACGGAACCGGCGAGCACCGCGAGCACCATGACCGTCGCCAACACGCCGACACCCGCGTACCGCAGCGGCGCCGCGCCGGACTGCGCTTGCACGCAGGCGATCAACGTCAGCGCGAGAGCGGGCACCGATGTCGCACCGCGCTCGAACCAGGTCGGCGCCGCGACGCTGCGCAATGCGAGCACTGCGGCGCAGACCAACGCAAAAATGAACGCCGACAACTCCGTTCGCGTGTTCAGCAACACCGTAGCGCTGGCCACCGCGACGACTGCCAGACCCGCCAGCAGACCGGAGCGCGTCAACTCCACCGCGCGCACCCGATCCCGGACCTGTTCCGCGGTCGGTATCTCAGCCGAGTCGGCCACCTCCGACGGCGTGAACGGGTCGTCGTCACCGGACCGCCCGCCAGGCGCCGACGTCGGCAATCGGGCCCACTTTCGCGTCATCGCCGGTACCGCCAGGCATGTCAGCACGGTGATGATCGCCGTGACCGACGCGATAACGTCGGTGCGGCCATCCAACGCGCGACCGGTCAGCGCGGCGGCGCCGAAGGCGAAGATCACGGCAGCGGCGATGTAGGCCCAATGGCCCGTGCCGATCACCCGGTAGTACACCCCTGCCACGACCAAGAGGGCCGCGCAGCCGATCGCGAGACCAGTTGCGCCCCAGGGCCTCGCGAACAGCCAAACCAGAGCAGTCGTCGTCGCCAGTCCCGCCCACCCGGTGGCAACGGCGATGTCGATGATGTTCAGCACACGGTGCACGACCGCCGCGGCCACCACCATGGCCACCGTCATGAAGCCCGCACCGATGGCCAGCGGCGTGCGGTGCGCCGCCAGTGCGTCGGCACTCAAGAAGATCACCCACACCGCAGAAACCAGCCAGAGCCCTGCAAACGCCATCACCTTGGCGGCCGTTGGATTCCACGCCGCGTAGGCGGCTCTGTTGAGGCGCGCCGCGGCATCGACCACGTCGTCGTAGAGCGTCGGGGGCGACAGCGCGCGTCGAGCCGAGATGCGCAGCAACTCGCCGTTGGAAACCCCCGCTTCGCGCAGGGTTTCGTTGGGCGCCAATGAGACATCGCCGGCGACGCGGCTGAGCACCCAGAACGTGCGCCGCTCGTCGCGATGGGCGACTTCGTCGTCGCGACGCGCCTGACGTGAGCCGACCATCTGCGCGAGTTCAGGCAGGAACGCGGCAACGGGGACATCCGCGGGTACCGCGACGTCGAGTTGGGTGTTCTCACCGAGCACGGATACGCGAAATTGGTCCGGCACCGCGGAAACGACCTCGACGCTGTGCAGTTCACCGATCCCGGTCATAGGTCGGGCATCCTCGACAATTGAATGACGCCGCTCTTCATGGAGCGTGACACCAGCATTCCGCGCCCCGGCGGCATCGCCGTGGCCTTGTACCCGCCGAACAGCCCGCCTTCCTCCTTGCTTCCGCTCATCACCAAACCATTGCAGGACAGATCCCTCAGCCTGCCGATGATCGGATCCATCATCGCCCTTCCCGCGCCGCCGCTGCGACGGGTGATCACGACACGAAGACCGATGTCGCGGGCCTGCGGCAGGTATTCGACCAACGGCAGCAGCGGGTGGTTCAAGGAGCCACCGCCGATCAGGTCGTAATCATCGATGAGCACGAACAATTCAGGGCCAGTCCACCACGACCGTTCCTTGAGCTGCTGCTGGGTGATGTCGTCGGGTGGCAACCGGTCCCTGAGCGCACCGGCGAGCGCTGTCATCAGATCCGCGCACGACTGCGGCGCCGTCGCATAGCCACCGAGGTACTCGTCGGTGATGACCCCCAGCATCGTGCGCCGGAAATCGACCAGGATGATCTTGGCTTCGGACGGCGTCGCGTTCTCCATCACCCCGGCGGCGATGTTGCGGAGCAACCCGGTCTTACCGCATTCGCTGTCGGCGAAAGCCACCAGATGGGGTTGGCTGTCGAAATCGACGATGACGGGCGCTAATTCGTCTTCGTTGATTCCGATGGCGATTCGCGACTTGCTCAGCGGGCCGAGGTGTCGGGCCGCGCTGATCACGGCATCGCGGTCGACGTCGTGGGGCAACATCCGCACCCGGGGCGCTTCCCTGGTGTCGTAGTGAGCGCGCACCATTTCGACGGCGGCCGCGACCCCGGCGGGCAGGTCGTCGACTCCGGAACTGGAATCCAGCCGTGGTAGCGCCGTCAGAATGTGCAGCTTTTCGGCGTTGATTCCCCGGCCCGGCCGCCCGATCGGAACGAGCTCGGCCGATCGCCTGCCGACTTCGCTGTCGATGGGATCTCCCAGCCGCAACTCGATCCGGGTACCGAGCATGTCCTTGACGGCTGGACGGATCTCCATCCAACGCGATGCCGAGATGGCCAGGTGGATTCCATACGACAACCCCTGGATGGCCAGCGACTGCAATGTCTGTTCAAGGGACTCGAAATCGCTTCTGATCGACGCCCATCCGTCGACGACCAGTACCACGTCGCCGAAGTTGTCCTGACTCAACGGATCCTGGGAGGCCACTTCGGGTGGCAGCTTGGCCAGTTCCGCTTTGCGCTGTCGGAAGTCGCGCATGGACTCGATGGCGAGGTCGCGGAATCGCTGCTCGCGGGCTCGCAGCAGACCTGCGACCTCGGCGACGGTTCGACGGATCGCGTCGGAGTCCATCCGGCCCGCCACGCCGCCGACATGAGGCAGCTTCGCCAGACTCGTCAGCGTTCCGCCACCGAAATCCAGGCAGTAGAACTGCAACTGCTCGGGGGTGTGCGTGGCGGCGGCGCTGACGATCAGCGTACGGAGCGCCGTCGACTTGCCCGACTGCGGTCCGCCGACGACCGCGATGTTGCCTTGAGCACCGGAGAGATCGACAGTCAGGATGTCGCGGCGTTGGTCGTAGGGCCGGTCCACCACGCCGATGGGTATCCACAGCTGTCCGTTGATGTTCTGCGGCGCTTGCCATTGCGCGTCCGGCAGGAGGTCGTTGACCGCGGGGCTCTCTTCCAGTGGAGGCAGCCACACTTCATGCGCCGGTCGGCCGTGACCGCGCAGTCGGCTCACCACCATGTTGAGCAACGTGGTCTTGGTCGGACCCGATGGCTGTGCCGGTTCGGGCTCGACGACCTGCAACTCCACCGGCACCGGGGGCGTTGGGTCTTTCTTCACCACCGAGGCGGTGAACAGCTTGGGCGCCAACACACCCAGGTGCGTCCTGCGCCCCCGCGACGGACCTCGCGGTTTGACGTACTCCCCTGAGACATAACTGGTGTTGAAGCGAATCGGTTCTGAGGCATCGCATTTCAAGAACGCGGAGCCGGGAACGCTCGGCAGATGATAGGCGTCGGGCACGCCGAGCACACTTCGCGATTCACCGGCCGAAAACGTCTTCAGGCCGATCCGGTAGGACAGGTGCGAATCGAGGCCACGTAGCTTGCCCTCTTCGAGGCGCTGAGAGGCAAGCAGCAGATGGATGTGTAGCGACCTGCCGAGCCGGCCGATCATCACGAACAACTCCGCGAAGTCGGGTTTTTGCGACAGCAGTTCGGAGAACTCGTCGACCACGATGAAAAGGGCGGGCAACGGATCGAGGTCGGCGCCGTTGGCCCTGGCGCGCTCGTATTCGCCGACGTTCGTGAAATTTCCTGCAGAACGGAGCAGTTCCTGCCTGCGGTTCATCTCACCGGCCAGCGCGTCGCGCATGCGATCGACCATGGTCAACTCGTCTTCGAGATTGGTGATGATCGCCGCGATATGCGCCACCCCCTCGAGTCCCAGAAACGTCGCGCCACCTTTGAAGTCGACGAGCACGAGGTTCAGTGCCTCCGGCGAATGCGACGTGATCATCGACAGCACCAGGGTCCGCAGAAACTCCGATTTCCCGGAACCTGTTGCGCCGATGCACAACCCGTGGGGACCCATTCCGCCCTCGGCGGATTCCTTGATGTCGAGTTCCAGCGGTTGACCGGTTGGGGTGATGCCAATCGGCACCCGCAACCGCTCACGTGCCGACCGGGGCCGCCATACCTTCTCGGGGTCGATCTCGGCGGCGTCGGGGATCTTCAGCAACGCCATCAGGCCGGGGTCGGCGGCGCGTGACTCGGCTTCCAGGCTGACGATGTGTGCGGCGTTGGCCGGACGGAACCGACCGATCCGTCGCGCGGTGGACTCCGCTTCGGCGATGGTGATGGCGTCGGGGGTGGCGAACCGCTCTACTCCGACGGCGGTGCGTGCGGCGACATCCTCCCCTTCGACCACCAACTGCAGACTGCGTCGTGCGATTGCGCCGTCGCGGGGACCATTGAGATCGAGCAGCGTCACACTGTCCAAGCCCGCGTCGGTGACCAACCGTTCGTCTCCGCTGACGTATCCGTCGTCGAGCACCACGACCAGTTGTCGCAGCCCGGGAGTCGGCGCGGCGTTGCGGGTGAAACGTCCCCGCTCGGCCAGATCAGCCGCCAGCGATGTCTCCAGCAACTCCAACGTCGGGAAGAGCAGGCGCATCGCACCCATGCCGTCGCGAACGGAGTGGTGCTGTGCGTGCGGCAGCCACTTGACCCAACTCCAGTTCTCGCCGTCCGGATTGGCCGTGACCACCGCGACCTGAACATGGTCCGGCCCGTGAAAGGTACACAACTCGAGCACCATTGAGCGGACCAATTGCTGCACCTGGCCGCGGTCGCCCTCGAAGGTGACGGTGGGAAACGCGCGCAGCGACACCGCGGTCGGAAGTGCGTGCACGACCGAATGAGTCTTGACGAACCGGCGCAGCGCGACGGTCGACACCGGTTCGAGGTCTTCTGGCGGGCCGGTTTCCGGGGCGAGCAGGCGCGTCGCCAACCGGTGGGTTCCTATCCCGACGCGCACATGGCAGTAATCCGCGTCGGTCGGTCTGCGCTCCCACATCCTGCGGGTGCCCACCACATCGGCCAGGGCGCGCGGGTCGGGATGGCTCCATTCGAGGGCGGTGCGCTGCTGGCTGCCGGTCTCGTCTGACTCGTCGCGCAGATTGGCGAGGTAGCTGAAGTAGTCCTTGCGTTCTTCGTTGAGTTCCGCGGCCGCCTTGCCGGTGCGAGCGCCGCCACCCATGAACATGCCGGCCATCGACATGATCATCATCATCGGGAACAGCAGGAACATCGGGTTCTTCGTCATGTCGCGGCCGCCGACCGTGATCATCAGGGCGATCATCCCGATGACAGCGACGATCATCACGAAGGGCATCAGCTTCATCACGAGGTTGCTGGGGATTGCGCGCGGAACTTCAGGCGGCGCAGCGAGATTGACTTCGCCGCCCGGCATCCGCGGCGGTACCACCCGAAGGCGGCGCACGAAACCCTGCGTGCTCAAACCCTGCTCCCGAAAAATCGCAAGTCCGGCTTTGTTGCCGCGCTCTGTATTGTCCTGAGTAATGTCACTGCCGAGCAATCCCTTTGCGCAGGAGACCGAGAGGGTTTGACTGTACCGCCGTCGTTGCCGGGCCTGGATTCTGATTCCGAGTCCGAACAGGACCTGAGCCGTCTGACTTTGGCAGTCGGCAGCCTCAGCATAGATGTCGGCTTGCCCGCCAACGTCCCTATCTCCGAATTCATCAATGATGTCATCGACATAGCGAACGATCAGACGACCGCGCGAGACCCGTTGGCTGACGTCATATTTGACGACTCCGTAGGTAAATGGACGCTGTCGCGGTTCGGCGGCGAACCGATCGACCCGAACCGGTCGTTGGACGAGGCCGGGATTTACGACGGCGACCTGCTCACCATCCAGGAGATCGGCCGTTCGGTCAGCACGGTGTTGTTCGACGACGTCGACGATTCACTCGCGCGCGGCGAACCGGCCGTGCTGGGTTGGGTGACACGCAACGCGGCCGCATTGACGAGTTTCGTCGCCGCTCTCGCCGCGTCGCTGACGTTGGCCGCGTTGGTTCCCCGTTGGGCAGGCAATGCGGTGGTGCCGGTTGGGTTGTTCGCGCTCGGCGGCATCGGAATGGCGTCGGCGTGGGTAATGGCGTATCGGCCTTCGATGGCTTTGCGCTCAGCTTGGATGGCCGCGATATCGGCCCCGCTCGTATTCGCCGGCTCACTTTATCTGGTGCCTGACGGCTTCGGCGTGACGTCGCTGCCGATGTCGTTCGCGCTCACCGCACTGGGTGCGTTTCTGGTGCTTCTCATTTCGGGCACCGGGCGCGGCCTACTCACTGGCATCGTCGCGGTATGCGTGTTCGGCGGACTCAGCGCCACAGCGTCGCTGCTGTGGGATCCGCAACCGCGCGCCGTCGGAGCGATATTGGGGACGGTCGCAGTCATCGTCGTCTACATGGCGCCACGGGTGACGATCCTGTTGTCCAAGCTGCCGATCCCGCGCGTGCCGACGGCAGGCGAACCACTCGACGACATCGAAACCCAGGGCGGCACAACTGTCGAGGGCGTCAATGCGGTGGGTAAGCAGATCA
Organism: Mycobacterium sp. 3519A; assembly: GCF_900240945.1. Classification (NCBI taxonomy): domain Bacteria; kingdom Bacillati; phylum Actinomycetota; class Actinomycetes; order Mycobacteriales; family Mycobacteriaceae; genus Mycobacterium; species Mycobacterium sp. 3519A. The sequence continues at coordinate 2,377,735 of NZ_OESG01000013.1, read as the reverse complement.
TCCCGACGGAGGAGGGCCTGGCGCACCGCGTCCGACGCGCGAACGAGTACCTCACCGGCATCCTCGTGGCCGCTGCACTTGCTGCGGGGGCGGGCAGCTACTTGGCCGTCGATGTCACCAACGGCTTTTTCTGGCAGGGAACGACTTTCGCGTTCGCGGTGGCAACGGTGTTGTGTCTTCGCGGCCGTGCTCATCACGACTTAATCCAGTCGGCCACCCTCATCGGCGGTGGCTTGGCCATCACAATTGTCGTCATCGTCAAAGTCGCGCTGAATGTGCCGGGTTGGCAACTGCGTTCGGCTGTCGCGCTGATCGTCCTGCTGGCGCTCGTCGTGGCCTGCGGCCTTGTCGCGCCACGCCTCGAGTTCTCCCCCGTCATGCGGCGCCGCGTCGAGATCATCGAATACATCGCCGTAGGGTCGCTGTTCCCGTTGTGCTTCTGGATTGTCCGGCTCTACGCATTCTTTCGCGAACTGCGCATCTAGCTGCTTGGCACAGCGACACTGTGCGGGTCCGGCGCCATTCCGTCGTGGGCGACGAGCGCCGCCTCCTGCGACAGCTCCGGACCTGGCGGCAGCAGAGCCAACACCGGCCATGGCGCCAGTTGCGGCGACTCTGCGGTCTGACCCGGTGCTTTGACGCCCACCGCGCCAAGCGCCGCAGCTGTCGGCAAATCTTTGATGTGGTAACGCATTCCGGTGTCCGACACGTAGAACAGCGGACCGGTCGAGCGGCTGCCCGGCTCTGCTCCCGTCGCCTGTACGTATTCGCCGCTGCCAGGGGTGAGGTACACCGAATCCAGACCGGGCCCGCTACCGTCGGTGGTGGCCAGCCGCACCGTCTCGGCCCCGGCCGGTACCGGAAGCCTATTGCCGACCAGCAGGCGTACCGTGCCCGGGGCGGCAGCATTGGCCCGCTGCCATCCCATGCACACCACCGGATCCGTCACGGCCGACACAATCTGGGGCGACACCGTCGGGTAGTGGTCGACCGGCAGCTGATGCACGATCGGCACGCCCGCAACGACCGCAGCGGCGATCTGGCGCGCCGAGCCACGGCGCGCATCGGAGTCGCCGTATCTGATGATGTCCGCCGTCGCCGACGAGATGGGCTGCAAACCGTCGCGCAGCACGACGTAGAGTTGCTCGCCCCGTGAGTCGTCGGTCTTGACGATGGACCCGATCGGGTAATCGGGTCCGATCACCGCGCTGGGCTGACCCACCCCATCGACACTCACTCCAGTGATGGGGGCAACCAGTGGAAACGCATTAAGTACCCCCAACGACATCGGCCGCGGCTGCGCGCCCTGCAGATGAAGTCCGTTGACCACCACCGCATCCGACAGATTGATCGGTGCCCGAACCCCGTCGTAGACAAGGTAGGTCGTGCCGCCGACCTCGGTGAGGACCGCGTGCGCCGGGTCGGCGGCACGGATGTCGCGGTCCAGCGTGGGATCGTTGGCGAGCACCGTGGTCTGCAGGGTGGTGATACCGGTGGTTTCGGTGGCGGCTGGCGTCTGCAACGTGTCGCACACCGTCCACGACGACATCGAGAGATCGTCCGCTCCGCGAATGCTGGCAGGCGCCCCGACGATGCCGACCATCGGGCCGCGAGGCACGGCGTTGAGGAACTTGTCGTCGACGTCCTTGGGGCTGTCGTTCTTGCCGACGATCAACCGTGCGGAGGCGAGGTTGAGCACCGGATGCACGCGGTCACCGATGCGCACGAAGGTGGCGCCGCTGGACTTGCTCAGCAGGATCTGCGCGTCACCCATGTTCGGCGCGGGTTTGAAGAACGCCATCACCCCGCAGCCCGCGGTGATCACCACAGCAATGACCAAACCGACGATCAGCGCACGCATCTGACCTCGCATCGGGTCATGGATCATCCGCGAATCACCGCGGATCAGCGCATGCTCCAGGCGCCGGATCAGAAACCGGTACCCGTTGACCTGCGCACGCGTGGTAACTTGCGCTGGCATAACGGCTCCCATCCACATCGGCAGAGGCGTGCACCGAAAGGGTGTGTCACGTCAAGTGAATCATGCTGCGGCAGTTGTCCTTTCCAATAACTCCAAGAACGGCGACACCGGGACTGGATCCCGCCGCCTGCGCACCGCGGTAGGTGTCGGCTGGCAACGGTTCGTGCCGTTGGCCGATCTGCTCGCTGTCGAGATCGCGGTGGCGGTTGGCGTTGCGGTCGCGTTGATCTCGGGCGTACCGGGCTGGCAGGGCGGCGCTGTCGGCCTCGTCGTGGGTTTGCTGTTGGTTGTCCCGGTTCGGGGCAGGACGGCGCCGCGGGCAATCGGTCGGCGGTTCGGGTTTCTGATCGATCGGCGCAGACGCGTTGGTGCGTCCCAATTGACGGAACCGTTCGACGCGCCCACCGCCGACGGCGCGCAGATCGGATTCCGCTGGGACGGCGCCACTCTGCTGTCGCTGATCAAAATCGACGAGAATCCGCAGGCTCTGACGGTGATGGAGCCCGGCATGACGGTGTCGGGCGACATGGTGCCGATCCAGGCGCTCGTCGACTGCCTGCAGCAGTTCGACATCACACTCGACTCGATCGACGTCATCAGCCAGGGCGCCCGATCCTCGGGACACACGGCGGTGGCGGCCGTGTACGACGCGGTGCTCGGACCGCTGCCCGCCATTGCGCACCGCAGCGTCTGGGTCGCCGTGCGTTTCGATCCGTCACGGCGTGCAGAGGCAGTCAACCGACGTGGCGGCGACCGCGACGGCATCCTGCGCACCGCCGTGACAGCGACGCGCCGCGTGGCCAACCGTCTCACCGAAGCCGGACTTCGGCCGCGAATTCTCAACGCCAGCGGAATCGCGCTGGCAACCAACCAACTCAGCGATGGCGTCACCCTCGCGACACTGCAGGAGGACTGGGACACCTGCCGCGACGGCCGATTCCGGTTGTGCAGCTTCGCGGTCAACGCAGACATGCTCACCACCGCCGGCCTCGGCGTGCTGTGGACGGTCCCCAGCTATTCGACGACGGTGTGCTTGTCGCTGCGCGAGGGTGACGAGGCGGACCTGGTACGGGTTCGCGGCCTGGCCCGGTTCGACAGCGACTTCGGCGTACCCGACAAGCTGCCGGGCCTGACGCGTTTGCACGGATATCAGTTCTCCGCGCTGGCGTGCAGCCTGCCGATTTCCGCACCTTCTCGCGGCGTCGAGCGTTGGGCGTACGCGCACCGCGACATCGACCTGCGCGATCTCGCCGTGCCAGCGTCCGGATGTGGCCAGGTCATCGGCGCCGACGAAGAAGGCAGGGCCGTCGCGCTTCCGCTGTTCGGCCCGCAGATCGGCCGAGTCGAGATCGCGGGCACGCTCCATCTCGCCCAGCAAGCCGTGCTGCGCTCGCTGGCGCTGGGCGCACGGGTGCTGGTGCACAGCCGCCGCCCCGGCCTGTGGCGCGCGATGGTGGAGGAGGTCGACGACCACGATCTGCTGTGGGTCGCCGACTTCAACCGCGGCACCATCCAGGCAGGGGCGGAACGCAATTATTCAGTAGAGATGTTCGACGGTGTGCCCGATCGACCGGTACGTGCGGGAGTCACCAGTATGGTTGTCGCCGCACCGAATACAGCGGTGTCCAACGCGTCCGATGTCGCACTGGAATTGGTTTCGCTGGCCGATGCCACAGTTAAGGTCAGCACGCGGGCAGGTTCCGCCATCGTGACGATGGTCGCCACCGACGACGAGATGCGCTACATCAAGGCGTCGGCTAACTGCATCGACTGATCCGCGTTCGGTGCGCTAGCGTGTGGAGCGTGGTGTACTCGCCAGGAACCCGCGACTACCACTCGGCCTACCAACCGGCGTATCCGACCCAACGGCAGGAGGCCGAAAGTTCGCTGCCGCGAAACCTTTACATCGCGATAGCCGTACTCGGCCTTGCCACATACGTGTTCAACTTCGGTCCGGTGGCCGATGGGCCGGAAACGGTCGGATGGGACGTCCGGTTCGCCACGCTGGCCGCGCTGTGCGCGATGTTCGGTCTGCTCGCCAGACGCGGCCCGCTGTCTCTGGCCATCGCGGTGTTGGCGACCATGGGGTTCCTCGACGCGCTGTCCAACTTGCTGGCGGCAGGCGACGCCGGGTGGGCGTTGACCGTGATCGTGGTGCTCAACGCGCTGCAGGCGATCGCGGCCGCTGCTGCGCTTCTGGTGGCGCCCAAGTCCGCCGGGCAGCCCGACGCAGCCGGCTACGAAGCGTATGTGGACTACTACAACCAGGCGGTGCGCAGTTACTACACCCAGCATGCGCAGCCTGCACCGCCCGAGCAAGTCCAACGGGCCGGATATGGTCAAGCGCAGGCGGACGCGCGGGCCACAGCACGCGCGCAACGCAGCCAACGCGCCTCTCAACAAGGCGATTACGCGGACCTCGACTATTCAGATTCCCGCCCCACCGCGCCGCTGCACGAGCCTGTGACCGCCTCGGGCCCGACCGGATTGCCGAGCTTCGGCCAGGCCCGCGCTGGCGCGGACCAACCGATTCGCGAGGCTGGCGAATCAGCGCGGCCATCGTCGCAGGCATAGCTTCAGAACACGGCAAGCGCCGCCGCCGAAACCGCGGCCACACACATCGACGGCCCGTGCGGCACCGATCCGCCCGCTCGGTGCAGCAGCACCACGACGGCCAGCACAGCGGTCAACACTGGCGCGGCAAGTGCCGCCAACAGCCACACATCGCGACCGAAAGCTGCTGTCAACGCCCCGATCCCGATGGCCAGCTTCACATCACCTGCGCCCATCGCAGCGGGTGCCACCACGTGCACCACGGCGTAGACGGCGAACAGCGTCACCGCACCGAGCGCCGCTGCGGCACCGCGACCGTGTAGCGCCGCCACCGCGAGGATCACCACGGCGCCCGGCAACGTCAACCAGTTCGGTAGTCGTCGTGAGCGCACGTCGTAGACGCTGAGCACCGTCACCCACACCATTACGCCGACACCGGCCATCCCCGCCCCCATGCATCGAGGCTAACGTCGGTTCCGTGCACCGACAGTCACCAATTGGGCCGGCGCTGCTGGTCGTGGTGGCGGCGGCCAGCCAGGAGGTCGGTGCCGCGTTCGCGGTCGGTCTGTTCGCGGCGCTGGGCGCGATCGGCGCCGTGTTCGTCCGGTTCCTCGTCGCGGGTGTGGTGCTGTGCGTCGCGGTCCGCCCACGACTGCGAGGTCTCTCCCGACGGGCGTGGTTGTCGGCGGCCTGTTTGGCCGCGACCTTGACGGTGATGAACGTGTGCTTCTACAACGCGCTGACCAGAATTCCTCTCGGTATCGCGGTCACGGTTGAATCCCTTGGTCCACTGGCGCTTTCAGTGATCGTGAGTCGACGTCCGACGGCTTGGTTGTGGGCCCTGCTGGCGCTCTCGGGCGTGGCGACGCTCAGCCTGACCGGCGTCCGGGTGGGTCACCTGGACCCAGCGGGACTCGCGTTCGCAGTTGGCGCCGGAGCCAGCTGGGCCGGTTACATCCTGGCGACCGCGCGGGCCGGGTCGGACTTCCCCAGACTCAGCGGGCTCGCGATCGCGACCGCGATCGGCGCCGCGGTCACGCTGCCGTTCGCCGCGGCAGCGGTCGATGTCGACAGTGCGCTTGGATGGCAGGTGCTGGGCCTCGGGGTGGTCGTCGGGCTGATGTCCTCGGTGATCCCCTACTCGCTTGAGCTGGTGTCCTTGCGCCGGCTGCCTGCGGAGACGTTCGCGATCCTGACCTGCATCTCACCGGTGGTGGCGGCGGTCGCGGGCTGGCTGGTCCTCGGCCAGCACCTGGCGGCGACCGGCTATGCCGCGATCGTACTGGTCACCGTCGCGAGCATCGGTGCGGTGCATACAGCGCGAGACCGGTTGGCGCACAGCGAAACTCGACCCGTCGCCGGTTAGCCCTCCAGCGCCGCCCGCATCGCCTCGACCGGCGCGGGCAGACCGGTGAACTGCTCGACCTGAGCGAACGCCTGGTGCAGCAGCATCTGCAATCCCCCGACGACCCGGCCACCCGCGGCTTCGACGGCCGTCGCCAGTGGAGTCGGCCACGGTTCGTAGATCGCGTCGAGCAGCACCGGCGTCGCGACGGTCTCCGCGTACCCCGCCGCCACGTCGGCCGGGATGGTGCTGACGACGACGTCCGCCGCCACCGCCGTCCCGAGTGCCGCCCAGCGGATTTCGACGCCCACCTCCGACCCGAGCGCGAGCAGCGGCGCCGCCTTCGCCTCGCTGCGCGACACCACCGAAATACGTTGCACGCCAAGCTCGGCGAGGCCGACGACGACGGCGGGCGCGGTGCCGCCCGAACCCAGCACCGCGGCGTCTCCGGTCACCGGCCCCAGGGCCCCCTTCACACCGTCGACGTCGGTGTTGTCGGCCCGCCAACCCGAGTCCGTCCGCACCAGTGTGTTGGCCGAGCCGACGAGTTCCGCGCGCGCAGTGCGTTGGTCGGCGAACCGCAATGCGGCGAACTTACCCGGCATCGTGACCGAGAGGCCGACCCATTCCGGGCCGAAACCGGCCACCAAGGACGGCAATTGCTGAGCCGTGCATTCGATGCGGTCGTAGGTCCAGTCGGTCAGCCCCAACGCGCGATAGGCGGCCAGGTGCAGTTGCGGTGACCGAGAATGCGCGATCGGCGATCCGAGGACCGCAGCCTTGCGGCCCCTATCTGGCGGAATCGAGGACACCGTTGCGTCTGGCCAATTCGATGTTCGCGAGGTGCTGGTCGTAGTCACGGGTGAACAACGTCGTGCCCTGCATGTCGACGGTCACGAAGTACAGCCAGTCCCCTGGCGCCGGTTGCTCGGCGGCAGACAGTGCGGGTTGCCCGGGCGAGCAGATCGGCGTGGCCGGAAGGCCGGGCCGCACATAGGTATTCCACGATGTGTGCAGCGCGCGGTCCCCGTCGGTGGTGGCCACCTCGATGCGATCCAACGGGTAGTTCACCGTCGAGTCGAACTCGAGCGTCCGGTTCTCCTGTAAACGGTTGTAGATGACCCTCGCCACTTTCGCGAAGTCCTCGGGTGTGGATTCGCGCTGCACCAACGAGCCGACCGTGAGGATCTGATACGGCGACATGTTCATGGCTTTCGCGGTGTCGAGCAGGCCGCCGTGCGCGTACTGCGTCGCGCTGGCTCCGATCAGCGTGGACAGGATGTCCTGCGCGGACGCGGACGGATCGATGTTCCAGGTGCCAGGCGCGATCAGCCCCTCCAGCCGCCGGTGATCGTTGCCCATCCCGGTGACCGCACTCATCGCCCAGTCGGGGACCGAAAGCGCGGACGGCGCCGCACTCCCGGCCGCCTTCTTCAGATCGTCCGTCGCGACGCAGTGCCGGTCGCCGTCGAGATTCACGCAGGTGGCCCTCGAGATCAGGGCGAAGATGCCGTCGGTGACGGCGTTGGTCTTGACGTCTTGGACGTCGTCGAGTTGGCGCCCCTCGGGTATCACGAGCTTGCCGACCCTGTTCTGCGGATCGGCAAGTCGGGCAACGGCATTGGAAGCCGGTATCTCGGTGCGTACCTTGTAGAAGCCGGGCTGGATGGCCGAAATCGCCGAGTTGCCCTGCGCCGCGGTGACGAACGCCTTCACCGTCGCCACCACCTTGTGGTCTTCGAGGGTCTTGCCGATCGCGGTGGTCGAGTCGCCGTCGCGGATCTGGATGACCACATCGTTGACGCCGTCGCCGGTGTAGTCGTTGCTGCCACCGAACAGCGAATGCCACATCTTCGAACCCAGGAACACCGCGCCGACGACCACCACGATCAGCAACGCGAGCGCGAAGCCGGTGGCGACCCGCCGCTTGCGCTTGGTGCGCGCTTCGCGGATCCGGTCCGCCCGCGACGCACGGCGCCGCGGCGGTCCAACCGCCACGGGTTCGGCCCGGTCGCGGCCCCAGTGGTTGTCAGTCATCCCCGACCTCTCCGTGCCCGGCACCGAGTTCACTCGCTCGCGAAGCGGAGCGCCGTTGGTCCAACCAATTCTGCAAGATTCCTACCGCTGCGGCCTGATCGATCATCACCCGCTGCCCTTTGGCCCGGATACCCGCATCACGCAGAGACCGTTGCGCCACAACGGTTGTCAACCGTTCGTCGGACAGCCGCACCGGTGTCGGCGCGATGCGCCGGGCAAGCTCGTCGGCCAACTCGATAGCGTCCTTGGCTGAGGAGCCGGCCCGGTCCGCGAGGGTGCGCGGTAACCCCACCACCACTTCGACCGCCTCCAACTCGTCGGCCAACTGCGCGAGCCGGCGCATGTGTTTGCCGTTCTTGTTCCTCTTGTCCCGCTGCACCGTCTCCACCGGGGTGGCCAGAATCCCGTCGGGATCGCTCACCGCCACCCCGATCCGGGCCGTGCCCGCGTCGATACCGAGTCGTCGCCCGCGCCCGGGATCAGGGGGCGCAAGATTGTCCCCCGGCCGATCCGGAAGACGGCTGTCGGTATCGGCCACCGGTCAGCTCCGGCCTATCTCTGCGCGCAGCGCGGCCAATGCCGCGTCGATGCCCGCCGCCCCCTTACCGGAACCCTGTGCCAGATCGGCCTTGCCGCCCCCGCGGCCGTTCACCGCCGCGCCCAACTGCTTGACCAACTCGTTGGCCGCCAGCCCGAGGTCCTGCGCGGCCGCGTTGGTCGCGACCACGAACGGCACGGTGTCGTTCTCGCCCTCCGCGATCAACGCGACCACCGCGGGGTCGCTGCCCAGCTTGCCCATGATGTCGCCCACGAGCGTGCGCAGATCCGCCGCAGACATTCCGCCGGCCATGCGCTGCGCCACGACACGCACCTTACCGATTTGCTCTGCACCCGCGGCGGCATTCGCTGCGGCTGCGCGCGCGTTTGCCAGCCGCATCCTGTCGAGCTCCTTTTCGGCGGCCCGCAGGCGCTCGACCAGGTTGGCCACCCGGGCGGGCACCTCCTCCGAAGGAACCTTCAGCGTGGACGCGAGACCCGCCATCAGGGCGCGTTCCTTCGCGAGATGGCGGAACGAGTCCAAGCCCACATAAGCCTCGACGCGGCGCACCCCCGAACCGACGGACGATTCGCCGAGGATGGTCACCGGACCGATCTGCGCCGAACTCTCGACGTGCGTACCGCCGCAGAGTTCCAGTGAGAACGGCCCGCCGATCTCGACAACCCGGACCTCGTCGGGATAGTTCTCGCCGAACAGGGCCATCGCACCCATCGCCTTGGCCTTGTCCAGTTCGGTGGTGAAACTGTGCACCTCGTAGTCGGCCTCGACCGCCTCGTTGGTCACTTCCTCGATCTGGGTCCGCTGGTCATCGGTCAGGGCGCCCTGCCAGTTGAAGTCGAACCGTAGATAGCCCGGCCTGTTCAGCGAACCCGCCTGGACAGCGTTGGGACCCAGCACTTGTCGCAGTGCTGCGTGCACCATGTGGGTGCCCGAATGGCCCTGCGTCGCACCGTGCCGCCAGCGCGGGTCCACCGCGGCGATGACGGTGTCGCCCTCGACGAATTCACCGGATTCGACGTTGACGCGATGAGCCCACAGGGTTTTCGCGATCTTCTGGACGTCGGACACGGCAGCCTTCGCCGCGCCGGAGGCGCCAGTTCCGCTGATGCTTCCCTCGTCGGCGATCTGACCGCCGGACTCCGCGTAGAAGGGCGTGCGGTCGAGAATGAGTTCGACCCTCTCCTGGGCACCCTCGCGTCCGGCATGCGTGACGACGGGCACTCGCTTGCCGTCGACGAAGATGCCGAGAATCCTTGCCTCGGAGGTCAATTCGTCGAACCCGGTGAACTCCGTCGGCCCGGCATCGACCAGTTCCCGGTATTCGGACAGGTCGGCGTGGGCCTGTTTACGCGCCGCGGCGTCAGCCTTCGCGCGTTTGCGCTGTTCGGCCATCAGGCTCCGGAAGCCTTCTTCGTCGACGGACAGGTCGGCCTCGGCGGCCATCTCGAGAGTCAGCTCGAGCGGGAAGCCGTAGGTGTCGTGCAGCGTGAAAGCGTCGCGGCCGGACAACTTATCGGATCCCGAAGCCTTCGTCGCACGCGCGGCCTCCTCGAACAGCCGGGAACCCGAGGCCAGCGTGCGGTTGAACGCGGTCTCCTCCGCGACGGCGATGCGCTGGATGCGATCGAAGTCGGACACGAGTTCGGGGTACGACGGCCCCATCGCGTCGCGCACCGTCGCCATCAGGTCCGCCATGACCGGGTCGTCGACGCCCAGCAGTTTCGCCGCGCGAATGATCCGGCGAAGCAGGCGTCGTAGCACGTAGCCGCGGCCTTCGTTGCCTGGGCTCACCCCGTCGCCGATCAGAATCGCCGCGGTGCGGCTGTGGTCGGCGATGATCCGGTAGCGGACGTCGTCATCGTGGTTGCCGACGTCGTAGCCGCGTGGCGCGCGGGCCGCCACCGTATCGATCACCGGACGCAGCAGGTCGGTCTCGTAGACGTTGTGCACACCCTGCAGCAGGAACGCCACCCGCTCGACGCCCATGCCGGTGTCGATGTTCTTGCGCGGCAACGGGCCGAGGATCTCGAAATCCTCCTTGCTGGTGCCCTCACCGCGTTCGTTCTGCATGAACACGAGATTCCAGATCTCGATGTAGCGGTCCTCATTGGCGACCGGACCGCCCTCGACACCGAACTCCGGGCCGCGGTCGTAGTAGATCTCCGACGACGGACCGCACGGCCCGGGGATGCCCATCGACCAGTAGTTGTCGGCCATGCCGCGCCGTTGGATGCGCTCAGCAGGCAGCCCCGCGACCTCCTGCCACAGTCCGACAGCCTCATCGTCATCCAAATAGACCGTGGCCCAGAGCCTTTCGGGGTCGAAGCCGTAGCCGCCCTCATCTACCGGGTTGGTCAGCAGGGTCCACGCCAACTCGATGGCCCTGCGCTTGAAATAGTCGCCGAACGAGAAGTTGCCGGCCATCTGGAAGAAGGTGTTGTGCCGGGTGGTGATGCCCACCTCGTCGATGTCCGGCGTGCGGATGCACTTCTGGATGCTGGTCGCCGTGGCATACGGGGGGGTGCGCTGTCCCAGGAAGTAGGGCACGAACTGCACCATGCCCGCGTTGACGAACAGCAGGTTGGGGTCGTCGAGGATCACCGAGGCGCTGGGCACCTCGGTGTGTCCTGCCTTCACGAAGTGATCGAGGAAGCGCTTCCTGATCTCGTGTGTTTGCACGTTCCTACTGCCTCATCTATTCAGAAGTCTTGACGTCACCTGCGACTATGCGACCGCACTACAGTACCGGTCGTCGTTGTCGCGCTGACAAGTCAACGAACCGGCGCGGCGGCAAGTGCCTAAGCGGCTCCTGCTTTCATGTCGCCGCCTAAGCGGCTCCTGCTTCCATGTCGCCGCCTAAGCGGCTCCGCCGACGAACGTCAACCTCACCTGCCGCTGCCGATTGTCCCGGTTCAGGTCGACCAGGACGACGCTTTGCCACGTGCCGAGCAGCGGTTCGCCGCCCTGCACGGGAACCGTGATCGACGGTGCCACCAGCGCGGGCAACACATGGTCCGCGCCATGTCCCGGCGCCCCGTGCCGGTGACGGTAGCGGTCGTCGCGCGGCAACAACCGTTCCAGCGCGTCGACGAGGTCGTCGTCGGAGCCCGCGCCGGTCTCGATGATCGCCACGCCCGCCGTGGCGTGCGGCACGAAGACGTTGCACAACCCGTCCCCGTGGCCGCGGCAGAACGAGCGGACCGCGTCGGTGACGTCGACGGTCCGTCGGCGCGATGTGTCGACCTCGAGCACGTGCGACTTCGTGTCCACGAAACCACCCTACGGACCGTCCGTTTGCGAACCCAAACATCCCCGTTTTGATGCCGCCGAAACCATTGAAACCCCTGTTCAACGAGAGGATTCTGAAAGCGGTCCGGTGGCGCCACCGGGGCGCCGCCCCAACACCGATCGGGGGTGGATCGTGCACGCACGCACTACCACTATTCAGGCGCAAACGTCATGCATCGACGCGGGAATCGCTCACGTGCGCGACGAAGTGATGCCTGCGCTCGCCGGGATGGAAGGGTTCGTCGGGCTATCGCTTCTGGTCGACAGGGACTCGGGTCGGTGCATCGCCACCAGCGCGTGGCAGACGGAGGACGCCGAACGGGCCAGCGCCCAGCAGGTCGGGCTGATTCGTGACCGGGCCGCCACGGTCTTCGGTGGCAGCGACCCGACGGCCGAGACCTGGGAAATCGGCGTGTTGCACCGCGACCACCACGCCGACAACGGCGCCTGCGCACGGGTCACCTGGCTGAAAATCCCGCCGGACCAGTCCAATCGCGCCATGGAGTTCTACCGGACCGAGGTGTTGCCGTCACTGGAGGGCCTCGAGGGATTCTGCAGCGCAAGTTTCCTGATGAACCGCTCAGGGCGTGCCGTTTCGACCGCGACGTTCGACAGCCGGGAAGCCATGGAGCGCAACCGCGAGCAAGCGCGGGAGCTGCGGAATGCCCGGACCAGGGAACTGGGGGCCGACATCATCGACGTCTGCGAATTCGAGCTCGCGATCGCCCACCTTCGGGTGCCGGAGATGGTCTGACCTGTACAAGCGCTGATTGACGCACGCGTTTATTCGAGGAACGGCCGGGGTATTTCAGCTGCACCCTAGAGCCCTGGAGGAACAATGACCATTACAGGTGTAATCACCGCGATTCTGATCGGCATCGTGGTGGGCGTGCTCGGCAGACTGCTGGTTCCCGGCAAGCAGCCGATCGGCATGCTCGTCACGATCTTGGTGGGCATCGTGTCGGCCTTCATCGGCACGGCGATCGCCCGCGCGCTCGGCCTTCCCACCGCGACGGCGGGCATCGATTGGATCGAACTTCTGTGCCAGGTGGTCGTCGCGGCCATCGGCGTCGCCCTCGTGTCGGCGTTGATGGGTCGCAGGCGCACCGGCGTCATGGGCGGCAGGCGTTCCGGTCTACTGCGCTAGCCGCACCCCCGGCGATCCCGGCTGGCCCCCACCGGCCGGGATCGTCGCTGTCTGGGGTCGGTTGAAGCGTTTCGGGCGTCACTTCCGGAGGCGGTTTCGAGGACTACTTCCGCGAACTGATGTTGACGCCGCCGACTCACTGAGCCCGCGCCTTGATCTGCTGCACCACCCACGAATTGCCGTCGGGGTCGGCGAATCCGAACAGCGTGCCCCCGTCGCGTTCGTCGATGACTTCGATGTCGCCGGCCGCCACACCGCGCGCGACCAACTGCTCCCTGGCCCGATAAGCGTCGGCGACGACCAGCTGTAGGCCTTTGAGCGAGCCCGGCGGTGTGAGTTGAGCGAAACGCTGCGCACCGGCCCGGGTGTCGTGGTCAAGCTGAAAGCCAGCTGATCGCGGTAGAACGCGATGGCCCGGTCGACATCGCCGACCGGCACCACCACGACTTCGAGAGTCCAGTCCATCTACAGCGTCGCCAGCAGCTCGTCGAGCTTTTCGTAGCCCTCCGCCATGCCGCCCTCCATGCCCGACGACAGCAGACCGTCACGCGCTTCGATGGTCGGACAGATCGACCGGCCGCGCAGTCTGCTGCGGCCGCCACCGAGATCCTCGAACCACATGAACTCGATGTTGACCATGTCCGGTGCCCCTTCGAATTCGAAGGTCTGGATGATGAACTCGTTGTCCCGCACCTTGTGGAACACGCCGTTGAAACCGAACTCGCCGCGATCGGCCTTGTGCACATAGCGGTATCCGCCGCCGGTCTTGAACTCCCAGTGCTCGATCGTCATCTCGAGGTCCCGAGGACCCAGCCACTGCTTGACCAGATCCGGTTCGGCGTGCGCGCGGAACAGCGCCTCAACCGGAGCGTCGAACTCGCGGGTGAACTCCATGGCCAGGGTGTCGACCGGGGCGTTGAGGTTGAGCGGGTTGGTCATCTGTCGGTTCCTTCCTTGTCGGTTATCGCCGCCAGCAGAGCGTCGAGCCGGCGGTAGCTGCGTTCGGCGTCGAGTCGGTACCGGTCGATCCATGCGGTCATCCGCTCCAGCGCGGCCGCGTCGAGGTGGACGGGTCTGCGCTGCGCGTCGCGAGTCCTGGTGACCAGGCCCGCCTGCTCGAGCACCTGAATGTGTTTGGACACAGCCTGTTTGGTGATGTCGAACGGAGCAGCCAACTCGTTGACCGTGGCAGGCCCTCGGGACAGTCGCGCCACGATCGCGCGCCGCACCGGGTCAGCCAACGCCATGAAGGCGCGGTCCAGCCAGGCGTCTGCATCGTCCCCGTCCTCCAATTATCAACCTTGTCTTTGATCAATGTTTTGGTTGAATAACAAGGTAGAAGGCTGTGAGGTGGCTGTCAAGAGGTCGTTTCAGCGCTTCTTGCGGATGATGGCGCGCAGCTTGTCGAGCCTGGTGGCGATCTCGCGTTCGACACCATGGGTGGTGGGCCGGTAGTAGTCCACACCCACCAGCTCATCGGGTGGATACTGTTGCGGCACAACACCATCGGGGTCATCGTGGCTGTACTTGTAGCCGACGGCGTGGCCCAGTTTGGTGGCCCTGGAGTAGTGGCCGTCGCGCAGATGAGGGGGCACCAGGCCGGCCTTGCCGTTGCGGATGTCGTTCATCGCGGCACCCAGCGCCGTCGTCACGGCGTTCGACTTCGGGGCGGTGGCCAGGTGCACCGTGGCGTGGGCCAGCGTCAGTTGTGCCTCCGGCATGCCGATCAGTTGCACAGTCTGCGCGGCGGCGACCGCGGTCTGCAGCGCTGTCGGGTCGGCCATCCCGATGTCCTCGCTGGCCAGGATCATCAACCGCCGCGCCACGAACCGGGGATCCTCCCCCGCGACCAGCATGCGGGCCAGGTAGTGCAGCGCCGCGTCGACGTCAGAGCCGCGCACCGACTTGATGAACGCGCTGATCACGTCGTAGTGCTGATCACCGTCGCGGTCGTAGCGCACCGCGGCCTTGTCCAACGACTGCTCGATGGTCGCGACCGTCACCTGCTCCCCCGCCTCGGCGGCCACCTCCAACGCGGTCAGCGCGCGTCGCGCATCGCCAGCCGACAACTGCACCAGCAGATCAACCGCGTCCTCGGTGACGTCGACCTGACCACCGAGGCCTCGCGGATCCTCGATCGCCCTGCGCACCACGGTGCGCACCGCATCACTGTCGAGTGGCTGCAATTGCAGGATCAGTGACCGCGACAGTAGCGGCGCCACGACGGAAAACGACGGGTTCTCGGTGGTAGCGGCGACCAGCAGTACGACCCGGTTCTCGACCGCGGAGAGCAACGCGTCCTGCTGGGTCTTGGAGAACCGGTGTACCTCGTCGATGAACAACACCGTCTGCTCACCGTGCGCCGCCGCGCGACGGGCAATGTCGATGACGGCGCGGACCTCTTTGACGCCTGCCGACAGCGCCGACAGCGCCTCGAACCGGCGGCCGGTGGCCTGCGAGATCAGCGACGCCAGCGTGGTCTTCCCGGTGCCGGGCGGGCCGTACAGGATGACCGATGCCGCGCCCGAGCCTTCGACCATCCGGCGCAGCGGTGAATTCGGCTTGAGCAAGTGGTCCTGCCCGACCACCTCGTCGAGGCTGGCCGGGCGCATCTTGACCGCCAACGGCGCCGACGCGCCGACGGGGCCGCCCGCACTGGCGCTCGCCTCGCCTGGGACGTCGAACAGACCGTCGGACACTGTTCAGGAATACCACGGTCGCCGGACATACGATCGACTGGTGACCACCAAGCCGATCAATCTGGCCGAAGCGCTCGCATCATTCGACGCCATCTACAGCCCGCGGATCGTCGCCAGTATCAACGACTACGACGTCCGGATCGCCCATACCAAGGGTGATCACGTGTGGCACGTACACGAGGACACCGACGAGTTCTTCCTCGTCCTCGACGGCGAATTCCACGTCGCCGTCCGGGATGGGAATGGCGGGGAGTCAACCGTGGTGTTGCGCCAGGGCGACACGTACGTCGTGCCGAAGGGCACCGAGCACAAGCCGTCGTCGCCTGGTGCCTCGATCCTGATGTTCGAACCCCGCGGCACCTCGTCGACCGGCGACCGTCACGACGACATCCCCGACCACGTCGACAGCACCACCGGCCACGCGCTCGGCTAAGCGCCCGCCGTCACGAAGTCGATCAGTTCCTCGACCCGGCCGATCAGCGCGGGCTCGAGGTCGTTCCAGTCCCGTACCCGGCCGCGGATCCGTTG
Source organism: Mycobacterium sp. 3519A (assembly GCF_900240945.1). Classification (NCBI taxonomy): domain Bacteria; kingdom Bacillati; phylum Actinomycetota; class Actinomycetes; order Mycobacteriales; family Mycobacteriaceae; genus Mycobacterium; species Mycobacterium sp. 3519A. The sequence goes on along the minus strand of NZ_OESG01000013.1, from coordinate 2,361,598 downwards.
CCATGCCCTGGCGATATCGGCCTGCTGGCTATGCGGCCAGCCGAGCGCCTGACACACGCCGTGCTTCCAGTCCGTGCCTCGCGGCACCACTGGCCACGTCGAGACGCCGAGCCGCGCAGGTTTGACGGCCTGCCAGATGTCGATGAACGGGTGGCCGACCACCAGGGTGTGCGCGCCGCCGGGACCGCGGCGCACGGCGTCCGCGATACGCGCCTCCTTGGAACCGGCCACCAAGTGGTCGACGAGAACGCCGAGTCGACGCCCGGGGCCTGGCTGGAATTCCTCGACGATGCCGACGAGATCGTCGACGCCGCCGAGGTATTCGACGACCACGCCCTCGACACGCAGGTCGTCGCCCCACACCTGCTCGACGAGCTCGGCGTCATGGCGTCCCTCGACGTAGATCCGGCTGGCCAGCGCCACCCTGGCCTTCGTCTGCACGGCCACCGACCCGGATGCGGTGCGTGCCGGGGCTGGGGCTGCCTTGTTCTTCGGTGCGGTCAGGATCACCGGCTTCCCGTCGATCAGATAGCCGGGCCCGATCGGGAACGGCTTCCTGTGGCCGTTGCGGTCCTCCAGTTCCATCCGGCCGTATTCGACGCGCACCACCGCGCCCACGTATCCGGTCTGGGCGTCCTCGACCACCATGCCGATTTCGACCGGCCGCTCGGTGGAGCGGGGCTTGCGGTGCGGATTGTTGGCGAGAACATCGATGCCATAGCGATCAGCCACCGAGCGATCGTAGGGTCACACGCGTGCTGCTCAATCGCGACACGGCGGAAGGCATTGCAAACGGTGACATCACACTCGTGTTGCGACGGTGGGACGCGCCGCGGGCCAAGGCGGGCGGGACGCAGCGCACCGTGGCCGGAACGATTCGCATCGACGACGTCGCCGAGTATCCGGGCAGCTATCGGGTGACCGCCGCGCAAGCGCACGCCGCCGGGTACCCGGATGCAAGGACCGCGCAGAAGGACCTCGACCGCCGACCGGCCAAGCACACGTATGTGATGACGGTGTCGTATCTGGGTCCCGACGAGCGACCGGAACTGGCGGCCGACGACCGATTGTCCGATGCCGACGTCGCTGCGATCGCCGCACGCCTCGCGCGCTGGGATGATGCTGCCGAAACCCCTTGGACGCGTGACTATCTGGAGATGATCGGCGGTAACGAGGCGGTGCGGGCACCGGACTTGGCCGCTCGCGTCGGGCTGGACGTGCCGCGGTTCAAGCGTCGGGTGCGTCAGCTCAAGGGACTCGGGCTGACCATCAGCCTCGACGTGGGTTACCGGCTCTCGCCGCGCGGGAAGGCTTTCCTGTGCAGATTGCCCTGACCCCTGGCGTTGACCTCATTCCGGCGAGCGACCCCTTTTCGACGGAATTTCGCGGCGTGTCGTGTACAGACACGGACGCCCGCGAGTAGTTGGCGGCAGTTCAAGTGCCGAGTTCGTCGATGATGGTGTGGATGAACCGCATCTTCTCCAGCACCGCGGGAGGCAGCACGAACGGGTAGAGGTCTTCCTTACCCATCGACCGGTTGATCATGTTGAGCGCCCACGACAGTGGCAGCCACATGTCGATGATCGCGTCAAAACCGCTTGGCCCCAGCTGCTTACGCTCGAAGGTGGCCGCAGCGGGTGCGAAGCCGAACGCCGCCGCGGTATCCAGGGTGTCGCGGATGTGCAGATAGTGGGCGAATGTCTCAGCCCAGTCCTCGGCGGGATGCATTGTCGCGTAGGACGACACGTAGTCGTCCTCCCAGCCCGTCGGCGCGCCCTCCTGGTAATGCCGGTCCAGCGCGGCCTGGTAGTCGGCGTCGGGATCGCCGTACAGTTCACGGAACCGCGCCGCGTACGCCTCCGACGGCTCGACGAGCCGGTAAAAGTAGTAGTGGCCGATCTCGTGGCGGAAGTGACCGAGCAGCGTGCGGTAGGGCTCGTCCATCGCCACCCGCAGTTGCTCGCGGTGCACATCGTCGCCCTCGGCAAGGTCCAGCGTGATGACACCGTTGTGGTGGCCGGTGAATACCTTCTCCTGCTCGCTGGACAGCAGGTCGAACGCCAGGCCGTACTCCGGGTCCTCGTCGCGGCCCACGATCGGCAGCTTGAGTTCGACGAGTTCGGCGATCAGTCTGCGCTTGGCCTTCTCCGCCGCGGCGAACGCCGCCAGCGCCTTGGTGTCCGCGTCGTTGGGCCGGGTCCGGGTCAGTGCGCACGAAGCACACAGCCGGGCGACCGGACCCTTCTCCACCAGCCAATTGCATTCGGCCAGATGCAGGTTCACACACAGCTGGTACTCCCCCGCATCCACTGCGCCGGCATGGTCGCTCTCCTGGCCGGGCGCTATCACCAACAGGGCCATGTCGTCCAGCGAGAAGCCAAGCGCGCTGCCGCAATTCAGGCAGACCGAGTTCTCGAAGGCCAGGTGCTGCCCGCAATTCGGGCAGAGGAAGTCACGCACGCAGCATCCCGCCCTCGTACGGCGCGACGTCGACGGACACGTCGATCACGCTGCTCTCCGCGTCGGTGAAGATGATGCCGCGCAACGGCGGCACATCCGCGTAGTCGCGGCCGAACCCGACGAAGATATAGCGCTCATCGACCATCTGGTCGTTGGTGGGATCCAATGCGAGCCATTGATTCTGCGGCGTCCACACCGACGCCCACGCGTGTGTCGCGTCAATGCCGATCATGCGTTCCTTTCCAGGCGGCGGGTCGGTGGCCAGGTACCCCGATACGTAGCTGGCCGCCAACCCGTTGGCACGCAGACAGGCGATGGCCAGCCGCGCAAAGTCCTGACATACCCCTTCCCTGGCCGCCAAAACCTCGCTGACCTTCGTCGACACCGTGGTCGATCCGGATTGGTAGGTGAAGTCGGAGTAGATCCGCGACGTCAGGTCGCGAAGCACGTCGATCAGCGGCCGACCCGGTTCGAAACTCGGTGCGGCGTAGGCACGTAACTCATCGGTGATCTCGGGCGGCTGCAGGTCGAGGGTGAACTCGGTCGCAAGTGCACCGTCGGCACCGACGGGCCGCGCGATCTCCCACGGCGCGCGGGCGGACCCGGCGCTGTAGAGCTCCGGCGCTGGCGGGTCCACCTCCACGATCGATCTGCTGGTGATCGACAGCGTGCGATGGCGCTCGGTGACGTGGAAGTACGAGCTGATGTTGCCGTAGCCGTCGCGGCTGGTGGAGCTGTCCGCGGCCTCCGGTTCGATTATCAGCTCATGCGACAGACAGCGCTGGCGCGACGAGTCCCGCGGAATCAAAAAGCCGCGGCCGTAGGAGCTCGTGACGTCGTCCGAGTAGCGGTACACGGTGCTGTGTGAGATCTGATAGCACCGGCTCGATCCCGACGCGACAGGCCCGTCCGTCACGGCACCACCCTGAATTCGTCAGCGCCCCACAGGTGTTGCATCTCGCCCGGCAGCGACAGATGTGTGGCGGTGATGATGCGCGACAGCTCGCGCAGGTCGCGGTGTATCCCGTCGAGCAGGTCGGCCAGCGTGACCCGAGTGCCGTCGGCGACCTCTTCCAGTTCGGCGGGATCGAGGCGGCGCAATCGCGTCGCGATGTCGTCGACCAGTCGCTCGGGCCGCGACGAGCCGGATGATCCGGGCAACGCCTTCAGGTTTGCCCGCAGTCGCTCGAGTTGATAGACCAGCGAGCGGGGGTTCTCGGTGTCGAACAACACCAGGTCCGCCACAGCAGCCACACTAACCTTGCCCAGGGTGCGCCGCCGGTAGATGACCGAGGATTCGCAGGCCACCAGCGTCGACTCGGTGATGGTCTGCTCAGCACCCGGGTTGCGCACCGTCGTCAACGTCACGCGCAGCAGCGAGGTCAACGCCAACCCACGCTCGATGCGTTTGCCGATGTCCATCATCGTCCACCCGACGTCGTGCACCATCGACTCGGCCGCGACACCGGACAGCGCCAACATCCCTGCCAGCGTCAGATTGCTCGTCGACGACAGGAACGCCTCCCCTTCGGTCTGCGATTCGGGCGGCGATTCCGAGGCGTGTAGCAGCGCCCGCTCGACCGCAGCCAACACCATCCAGGTGTCGTTGGACATCTGGTCGCGCACCGCGCGGGCCGCGAGCCCGAGCCGCTCCACCGACTGCGCCAGCGAGCCGGACCGCTGCCGGTCGGCGGTCAGTGACCACAGCGTGCTCGGGGCCGTCGCGACCATCTCCGCGTAGTCGCCGCCCGCACCGGTGTCGGTGCCCGTGATGTGTCCGAGCGCGGTCAGTAGCACCGGTACGCATTCGCTGCCTTCCATCTCGCGGCGATACCGGTATTCGTGGTAGCGCTCACGGGTGACGGTGAGCAGCCGGGCCATGTTCTCCGCACGTTCGGCGTAGCGGCCCATCCAGAACAGGTCGGACAACACCCGCGGCGAACTAACGGCGCGGATCGGGCTCGGCGTCACCGGAGCCAGATCGATCGGGCTTGGCGGCGTCTCGACGGTGACACGCGTCGGGCTGCGCACCCAAATATCCTTGGCTGCAACGCTGTTCAACCGGTACGCGGCATGGCCAGGCGCCAGCAGGTAACCCAGGCCGCCGATCATCGGCGCGTAACCGCCGCGCTGCGAGACGGTGAACAACCGCATGCCGACGCTGGCCGACGACAGACCGCCCGGGTAGAAGTCGCTCGGCGCCGTCGAGAACCGGGGCAGTTCCTGGCCCACCCACTGCCACGGGGTGGCCTCGATGCGCGTGCCCAGTTCCTTGCGCTGCGCCGACGACAACGCCGGTCCGACGATCGTCTTGCCGCCGGTGACAGATTTGATCAACAGCGACGACAGGTTGGTCAGCAGATGCGAGCGCTCGGTGTTGATGCCACCCCAGTACATCGGCGTCGTCTCCAGCAGCGGTGTCTCACCGACCAACCGCTCCGCCAACTCCGGTAGAAACCGCAGCAGCCCAGGGCTTTCCAGGATGCCGCTGCCCAAGGTGTTCACCACCGTGACCGCGCCGCGGCGCAACACCTCCACCAGTCCCACCACGCCCAACCGCGAATCTGCCCGCAGGTCAAGCGGATCGACGTATTCGGCGTCGACGCGGCGCAGCACCACGTCGACGCGCTTGAGCGTGCCCATCGACCGCATCCACAGCTTGCCGTCGCGCACCACCAGGTCGGCGCTTTCCACCAGCGGGAAACCGAGCACGCTGGCGAGGTAGGCCTGGTCGAACGCCGTTTCGGAATGGATGCCCGGGCTGAGCACCACGACCACCGGTTCCTCAGCGGACTCCGGCGCGGCGTCGATCAGCGCCAGTCGCAGCGCCTGCGCCCACGGCGATGCGGGCCGAGGGCCGATCCGCTCGTAGAGGTCGGGGATCGCGTGTGCCACCACGCGCCGGTCGGCCAACGCGTAGCCCGCGCCGGACGGCGCCTGCGTCCAGTCGGCGTTCACCAGGAACCCGCCGTCGGCGGACCGGCTGACGTCGCAGCCGTGCAGGAACAGCTGGTGACGGCCGGGCACCTCGATGCCGCGGGCGGCCCTGACGTAACCGGGATGGGCGAACAGCAGCTGGGGCGGCAGCACGCCGCTGCTGATCGCTTGGCGGGGCCCGTACAGGTCGGTCAGCACCGCGTCCAGCAGCCGGGACCGTTGCACCAGACCGGCTTCCAGGGTGTCCCAGTCGGTCGCCGAGAGCACCAGCGGCAGCGCGTCGAGGTGCCATGGCCCCGGTTCCGCGGCGCCGTCGCCGTTGGTCACCGCGTCGCCGTGCCTGTCGACCTCGATGTAGGTGATGCCGTCGTTGTCGACCGAACTGCGGATGACGGAGCGCAGCTGGTCCAGGCCGTCGCGGCCACGCTCGCCGACGCATTCGGCGAGCTCCTGCCAGGCGGGGCGGACATTGCCTGCCGGGTCGACGAATTCGTCGTAGCCGGTGCTGGCGCGCTCACCGCGGACGTCGAAAAGCGCCTGCTGAGAACGCACGGCGCGGTACCGGGCGAGCAGGTTGTCGATGTCGTGGGTGTTCGGCGCGGGTAGAGCCATCACTGCAAAACGGTACGCACCCGGCGCAGATCCAAGATGCCCGGCGCGCCCACATCGGTGGATTGGCGGGCCTGCTTCTCGCGGATGTCAGACATGTCGACCTTGCCTGCGGTGAAGCCGGTGGCATCGAACCGGCGGCCGCGGCGGGATTCGGCCTCCACCGCATTGACCGGCGGGTTGTCGTACGCGCGGCCGCCCGGGTGGGACACGTGGTAGGTGCAACCGCCACGCGAGGTCGCGGTCACGGTGTCGACCAACTCGAACCGCAGCGGCCCGTCGACGGTGATGGTCGGATGCAGCGCGCTTGGCGGTTGCCATGCCCGGAACCGCACCCCGCCGACCTGGACGTCGGGATTGTCAGTGGCCAGCAACGGGATCGGATACCCGTTGGCGGTGACCACGTAGCGGTGCCGGTCCGCGCCGATCAGCCGGACCTGGATCCGCTCCACCGACGAGTCGACATAGCGGGCGGTGCCGCCTGCGGTGGATTCCTCGCCGAGCACGTTCCATGGTTCGATCGCGCCGCGCAGTTCGATCTCGACTCCGTCGAACACCGCGGTGCCGATGCGCGGGAACCGGAACTCGGTGAACGGGTCCAGCCAGCTGGTGTCGAAGTTGATGCCGTGCGCCCGCAGGTCGGCGGCAACGTCGGCGATGTCGTGAATCAGGAAGTGCGGCAACAGATATCGGCCGTGCAGGTTGGCGCCGTGGCGGATCAGCGGGGCGCGCAGCGGTTCGTCCCAGAACCAGGCCACCAATGACCGCACCAACAGCGACTGCACCATCGCCATCTGAAAATGCGGCGGCATCTCGAAGCCGCGCAGTTCCAGCAGACCGAGGCGGCCGCGCGCGCTGTCGGGGCTGTAGAGCTTGTCGATACAGAACTCCGCGCGGTGCGTGTTACCGGTGATGTCGGTGAGGAGGTGGCGGAGGGCGCGGTCGGTGATCCACGAAGCGACGCTTGCGGAGCCGGTGAGCCGGGCGATTTCGGCGAAGGCGATCTCGAGTTCGTAGAGCGCCTCGGCGCGGCCCTCGTCGACGCGCGGCGCCTGTGACGTCGTTCCGACGAACCGTCCCGCGAACAGATAGGACAGCGACGGATGGCGCTGCCAGTAGGTCAGCAGCGAGACCAGCAGGTCGGGGCGGCGCAACAGCGGCGAATCGGCGGGCGTCGGACCGCCAAGGGTGATGTGGTTGCCGCCGCCGGTGCCGCCGTGCGTGCCGTCGACGTCGAACGATTCGGTCGACAACCGGGCCTGACGCGCCTCTTCGTAGAGCGTCTCCAATTGCTGTCGCTGTTCGGCGAAGCTGCCCGTCGGGGCGACGTTGACCTCGATGACGCCGGGGTCGGGCGTGATCGTCATCGAGCGGACCCGCGGATCCGGCGGCGGCCCGTAGCCCTCGATCACGACGGGACAGTCGACTTTGGCCACGGCGGCCTCGACCCGGGCGACTAGGTCGACGAAGTGTTCCAACCGCTCGGTGGGTGGCAGGTACAGATAGAGGTGTCCGTCGCGGATTTCGGCGACCATCGCGGTGGTGGGCGCGCCGTCGGCGTCCTCCACGACGGCAGCCGGTTCGATGTCGACCCGCAACTCCTCGCGGCGGGGCGACGGGTCGGCGTCGTACGACGGCCGCGGCGGATGCCAGCTGATCGAGTCCAGCGGCAGCCGCAGCCCGGCCGGTGAGTCGCCTTCGAGCAGCACGATGCGGCCCCGACGCAGTTTCCAGTCCGCGCTGGCCCACCCGGAGTCGTCGTCGCGGCGGTGCAGCGGCAGCACGTAGGCGGCCGGTTCGGTGACGGGCTCGTCGAGGCGTGCCAGCAGCGCCGCGCGCGCTGCGGCTGTGTCGTCGGCCAAATCGTCTGCGCCCGCGACGGGTTCGCCGTCGGGCCTGCGCACCGCGGCCGCCAACCTGCCCAGTGCGTCCTCGTAGGCCGGCCGCACCTGCGAGGGTGGCAGCCCGAGCCCGTCGGTGATGGCCGTCAGCAGCTGGCGGCCCGCATCCGGTGCGAGCGCCTGCGGTTCGGCGTCTGCCCACGGATCGGCCAGCAGTGCCTCGTTGGTCCACAGCGGCTGACCGTCGTCACGCCAGATCAACCCAATCTGCCAGCGCGGCAACGGTTCTCCGGGATACCACTTGCCCTGGCTGCGCTGCACCAAGCCCTGCGGCGCCCACACCTTCTTCAGCAGGGCCGTCAAGACGGACGCTCGCTCCCTCTTGTGCGGGCCGTCGGCATCCGTGGTCCATTCCGGGTCGGTCTGGTTGTCGATCGACACGAATGTCGGCTCGCCGCCGACGGTGAGTCGGACGTCTTTTGCGGTCAACCGCTCGTCCACCGTGGTGCCCAACGCGCAGATCGCGCCCCACGCCGCGTCGGTGTAAGGCAACGTGACTCGGGGATCTTCGTGCACGCGGGTGACGAGATTGGAGAAGTCCAGCGTCGTCTCGCACGGCTCGGTCGCGCCGGTGATCGGGGCCGCCGATTCGGGGTGCGGCGTCGCCGACAACGGAATGTGGCCCTCGCCGGCGAAAAGCCCCGACGTCGGGTCGAGCCCGATCCAGCCGGCGCCGGGGATGTACACCTCGGCCCAGGCGTGCAGATCGGTGAAGTCGGCGGCAGGCCCCGACGGCCCGTCGAGCGCCTCCACGTCGGAGGTCAACTGGACCAGATAGCCGGACACGAACCTGGCGGCCAGCCCGAGTTGGCGCAGCACCGAGACCAGCAGCCACGCCGAGTCGCGGCACGAGCCGATCCCGGTGCGCAGCGTGTGATCCGGGGTCTGCACCCCGGGTTCCATCCGCACGCTGTAGCCGACGTCGGCGTTGATCGCGCGGTTGAGCGCGACCAAGAAGTCGATGGTGCGGGTGCCGGGTGCGACGGCGAAGTTCTTCACCCACGCCTGGACCAGATCGCCGGGGCCTGACCCCTCCGTGTCCTCGTCGACCGGTCGCAGGTACGGCTTGAGATCTTCGGCGAGCGCCTTGGGGTATTCGAAGCCAGCCGAACCAGACCAGTGTTCGGCCCAGTCCTCGATGAAGAAGTCGAACGGGTTGATCACCTTCAGGTCGGCGATCAAGCCGACCGTGATGGTCAGGCTGCGGGCCCGGTTCGGGAACACCACCCGCGCCAGGAAGTTGCCGAACGCGTCCTGCTGCCAGTTGATGAAGTGGTCGGCGGGTTCGATCGTCAGCGAGTAGGCGTCGATCGGCGTGCGTGAATGCGGGGCCGGACGCAGCCGAATCACGTGCGGGTACACCTGTACCAGCCGGTCGAATGTGTAGCTGGTGCGATGCTCCAGCGCCACCTTTATGCCCACGGTGCGATCACATCACACTGTCCGCGCTCGTGCCTGTTGACGGTGATCGGCGAGCTGACGCACCCACAACACCAACACGCCTGCCACGACGATGCCGACCAGATTCACGGCCAGCTGGGCGGCTGACTGCGCCGCGATCGACCAGTCGCCGACCGTGGCCGCGACGACGGCGAATCCCGCGGCGGGCACCGTGGTGACCGAGATGAAAACTCCGACCAGCGCAGCGGATTTCGCCGACACCAACGACAACATGCCCGCCGCGCCCGCGAACAGGGCAACGACCAACGACAGCGGCCCGACCCGGAAGATGAAGTCGACCTCGGAGAGCTGGCGGGTGCTTTCCAGCGTGATCCAGCCGAGCGCCTCCCCGCCTAGCACGCCGAGGGCCGTGACGAGCATCGCCGCCGGGAAGCCGACCAACAACGCGACGGCGGCGCGCCGCGCGAGGTAGGCCCGCCGGCGCACCAGCGCGACGGCAAGCGCCGCCAATGGTCCGAATTCCGGCCCCACCACCATCGCGCCGACCACGGTGACGGGCGAATCGGTGACCACCCCGACCGCTGCGATCAGGCACGCGAGGCACAGGAACGTCAGGAAGGCGACGTTGAGCGTGGACTCCTCCCGGGTACGGGCGGCCAGTTCGTCCCACACCACGGCGTCGGCGGGATCGCCCGCGGCCTCGTCCTCGGCGCGGTAAGCGCGGGTCGACAGCACCGTGTCGACGACGTCGAGGGTGATCGCTCCGCGTTCCTTGACCCGCAGCCGTTTGAGACCGTCGATGACCTCGTTGGCCGACTCCCTGGCGATGTCGGCGGTGATCTCGTCGCCGTGCGGGTCGAGCGCCGCCCCGCGGTGGACGACCAGATGCGTCACGCCGGGGTTCTCGGTCAGCAGTTCGATGACCGATTCGCGTAGTTCGGTCGGCGCGATCACCCGCAAATGCAGCATGTCCGGCACAGTAGCCAGGCTTGGGCAGATGTGATGGGCGGTTGGACGACCCGCTTATGACGGCTACCCCGCGGTGCTGGTTCGGCTGACCAAGAACGACGTGGCCGAACTCGAGGAGCTTCCTGCGAAACACCGACTAGCGGAGGTGCTGACGCATGGCGGCCCGGATGGAATCTGCGAGCGTCCAGAAGGAGAGGCCAAGCAGCGGAATGTCTTTCAGAAGGAATTCGCCGGTGAGCGACAAAGCGGGAAAGCCACCACCTGCCGGCTCGCTCACGCCGGGCGTGCTGAACAGGAAGCTGACCGTGGCAAGGAACAGCACGATCGACATCAGGCTGCCTGCGATGGAGATTCGTGGGGCTATGGGCTTGATCGCGACCAACACTGCGGCGGTGATCTCGAACGCGCCCAACAACGCCGAGAAGGTGTAGACGGGGAAAATCTGGTACAGCCAACCCATGGCCGGACTGTTCGCGACCAGCGGCTGTATCTGATGCGCTTCGAAATCGGCGAATTTCAAGGCTCCGATCCATCCGATCACGACAACCAGACCGTATCTACCGAGGAGGGCAGCGACGGTGTCTATCGTCGAAACAGGAAGCAACCGAGCCAGTTTCAGGGTGGTCGACGTGGTGCTCATAGGTGGTCCTTTCCTTGGACGCCGTGCATTTGGGTAAAACAAGCGCCGGCTGACACCACGTCCACATTGCGATTCAGACTCGTGATAACAGTGATAATCGGGACGAATAGGCGACAACTCACGTTGATCGACAACCGGATTCGTCGATCTTTCCGAGCGCCTTCTGCAGCCTTCGGCGCCCGCGATATAGCCGTGACATGACGGTTCCGTGCGGAGTGTTCATGATCTTGGCGATGTCCGAGCGTCGGAGACCTTCGACGTCGGCGTAGTAGACCACAGCCCGGATATGTTCGGGCAATGCCTGCATGGCTGTTTGAATCTCGCTGTCCGGCAGCATGTTCAGCGCAAGCTCTTCTGACGATGGCGACCCGGAAGAGGAGTGTCGGCTCTCGGCATACTGTTGCGCGTCGGTGATGTCATCGACGGGATACTGCGGCCTGCGCTGGCTTCTGCGGTAAGAACTGATGTAAGCGTTGGTCATGATGCGGCGCAACCACGCAATGAGGTTGGTGCCTTGCTGAAAGGATGCGAACGCGGCATACGCATTGGCCAACGTGTCCTGTACAAGATCTTCTGCGTCCGCGTGGTTGCGTGTCAACCGAAGGGCTTGGCGGTGAAGCCGGTCCAGCAGTGGCAGAACGTCACGTTGAAAGCACTGGTGTGTCTCGAACTTTTCGGTCATTCGTCGTCGCCCGGCGCATCGAGTGTGGTGATGAGTTGCGCGATATCGCGGCGACGCGAAGTAGCACGCCACGCGGCCCAGGTTCGTTGCACCACAGAATGACCTGCGATCGGCGCCCAGACGACGGTGTCTGAGACCGACGGCACGCTATGCCGGGGAACAAGCGCGAAAGCCTGCCGTGAACCGACGGCGGCCAGCATCACGGAGGGAATCGCGAACTCGCCTTCGCCGTCCACCGAGCCGATGTCGACTCCGTGGCCACGCAGGATGCCCGCCAGTTCGTCATGCCAAGCGGGGCTGCTCGCCCTGGGCCAGTTGAACCATTGCAGTCCGCGCAGAGCCTCAAGGCGAACGCCGCTCGCGTCGGCAACCTGCGCCGCCAAATCCGTTGCCAGCAGGACTCCAAGAGTCTCGCGCGCCACCAACACCGCGTCGAACTCTTCGCCAACCGGGCGTTCCCTCACGAAGATCACGTCGAGGGCACCGGTACGCAAGTCTTCGAGCTGGCCAGACATCGATTGGTGGTGGCGCGGTTCGACCCGCGTTGGGCGGTCGCCTCCCGCGAACTGGGCAAGCGCGCGCAGCACGTCGGCACCGAGCAACAGCGGAATCCCCAGTCGGATCACGCCTCCGCCCTCGATCGTGTAGCCCGCCATCACCCGCCGGAGTTGGTGGTGCTTGGCAAGGACTGCGCGCGCCTCCGACCGGAGGGCACGTCCCGCCATCGTGATGTGCACGCCGGATTTTGCGCGCACGAAGAGCTTCACGCCGAGGTAATCCTCCAGCGCACCTATCGTTTGAGAAAGGGCGGGTTGACTGACGTGAAGTCTTCGCGCGGCGACGGAGAAACCGCCTTCCTCGGCTACCGCGAGGAAGGCCTCCAATCTGGCGGGAGTGAGGAACCCGACTGTCGAAGCGTCATCAGGTGCCGACGGCCCGGTGGAGTGGCTGCCGCGCGACAGCCGAACGCGTCGCCGAGATTCGCGCTGGTGTGGCACCGGGATCTTTTCGCTCGGCGACAGTGGTTGGGATGGTTGCATTCGCAACGTCGTTGGCATGAGCGCGGTTTCGCTCGCCTCTAATGCGATGTCCGAGCTGTCTGCGGTCATGGCCGCCTCGATACCAACGTGTATCCGACACCGGCGAACATGGCAGGCGAAACCAACAGCATGCCCAAGATCGTGTGCATCATCGTTCTCTCCATGTGGAACGCCCTGCTGTGCTTGACGGCGCCGTGGCTGGGGGCCCGTGAAACATCCCCGTAGGAACCGAGTGTGTTGGCGCGGGCGGGTCATTCGAGTCCGCCACTCGCCAGCCTGTACAGCCGGTGAACGTGTACCGTCGGCGGGGAAATGGCCGGGAGTCTTGGTGTTCCTGCCGTCGGGTTGATCGGCCGACGAAGCGAAATGCGCGCACTCGGCGAACTTCTCGGGGCGATCCGCTCCGGCCAAAGCCAGGTACTGGTAGTCAGCGGTGAGCCCGGTGTGGGCAAAACGGTGTTGTTGGAGGCGCTGGTCGAGCAGGCGACCGGCTGCCTCGTGCTACACGCGGGCGGTGTACAAGCAGAGATGGAGCTGGCCTTTGCCGGGCTGCATCAGCTACTGGCACCGATCACCGGCAGGCTCGATGTCTTGCCGCAGCCTCAGCGCGAGGCACTCGAAACCACGTTCGGCCTCAGTGCCGCGGCGAAATCCGACAGATTTTTCATTGGCCTGGCCGCGTTGACCCTACTCTCCACGGCCGCTGACGAGCAGCCAATCATTTGCGTGGTCGACGACGAACAGTGGCTCGACAGCGCGTCGAAACAGGTCATGGCATTCGTGGCGCGCCGGTTGGGTGCCGAGTCCGTTGGCCTCGTCTTCGCGTCGAGGACGCCGAGCGACGAGTTGTCCGGATTGCCGGAGTTGAAGGTTGACGGGTTGGCGGTTGAGGAAGCACGGGTGCTGCTCGATTCCGTACTCACGGCCCCCGTTGATCCCCACGTACGCGACCAGATCGTGACCGAGACTCGTGGCAATCCGTTGGCGCTACTCGAACTCACTCGAGGCGTCACACCCGCGGAACTGGCCGGAGGTTTCACATTGCCCGGGCTGATCCCGCTTTCGGGCCGAATCGAGGCGAGCTTTCGGCGCCGCCTCGAGCTGTTACCCGAAGCGGCGGTCCGTTTCGTGCAGTTGGCTGCGGCGGACCCGGTGGGCGATCCGTCCCTGCTGTGGAGTGCAGCATCTCTGCTTGGCGTCGACGCCGACGCCGCGCTACCTGCGCTGGATGCTGGTCTTCTCGAAGTCGGCACGCGGGTGCAGTTTCGCCATCCGTTGGTTCGGTCGGCGGCGTATCGATCGGCCTCGCTGTCCGATCGACAGGCCATTCATCGGGCATTGGCCGAGGCCACCGACTCCCGGGTGGATCCGGATCGACGTGCTTGGCATCGGGCGCAGGCGTCCGTGGGGCCGGATGAAGCCGTCGCCGAAGAACTCGAGAGCTCCGCCGACCGCGCTCAAAGCCGGGGCGGGTTGGCCGCCGCCGCCGCCTTTCTGGAACGCGCGGCGGCGCTTACCCCTGAACCCGCGCGCCGCGGCGGCCGTACTTTGGCCGCCGCCAAGGCCAAACGTGACGCCGGGGCGCTCGATGCCGCCCTCGGACTGCTGGTCGCCACCGACGGTGTGCCGCTCGACGACATGCAGCTGGCACAGGCGCAATACCTGCGCGGGGAGATCGCGTTCGATCAACTCCGAGTCCGAGATGCGGCTCGCTATCTGCAAAGCGCGGCAGCGCTGTTCGCGCCCCTCAGTCCTGAGCTGACACGAGAAGTGCGACTGCAGGCTCTCGACGCGACGATGTGGCTCGCCGATCTCGACGGCCCCGGCGGTATGCGTGAGACCGCGGCGGCGGCACGTGCAAGTCCCCCAAGCATCCAGCCGCCGCGGACAGTCGATGTGTTGCTCGATGCGCTCGCGACCCTGTACACCGACGGTTATCAGGCGGGTGCGCCGATGCTCGCGCACGCCATCCGATTGATTCTCGCCGACGATGCACGCGACGACGCCGGTTTGTGGCTCCCGCTCGCTCGCTCGAAAGTGACCGCTGCTCTCGCCGCGGAGCTGTGGGATGCAGAAGCGTGGCACGAACTGGCTTTGGGGCTCGTCCATTTCGCCCGTCGCACCGGGGCGCCGGTGTACCTCCAGTTCGCGCTGCAGTACCTGGCGTGGACGTATCTGCTGCGTGGCGAGTTTGCCACCGCGGGCCTGGTGATCGACGAAGGTCGGCTGGTAGCCGATGCGACGGGAAATCCGCCGCTGACTTTCATCGACATGTTGATGGCTGCCTGGCGTGGCCATGAGCAGTCGGCGTCGGAACTGATTCGGGCTACCGAGGCGTCCGCTACCGAGAGTGGATTGTGTAAAGTCGCCGACTTCGCCGAGTACGCGCGATCGGTGCTCTACAACGGCTTGGGCCGGCATGAGGAGGCTCTTGTCGCCGCCCGCCGGGTTTTCGACAGCGACCACGTCGGATTCTCGGCCTTCGTCATCCCGGAACTGTCCGAAGCGGCTTCCCGCACGGGAGACGTGGACGTGATCACTGTGGCGTTGACTTACGTCTCGGACCGGATCCGCGTGAACTCCACCGCTTGGTTATCGGGCATCCAATCGCGCCTGCGCGCGCTGCTCGCCAATGGGCGAGCGGCCGAACGCTATTACCGCGAATCCCTCGCGCAGCTCGGCCAGACCAATGTGGCTGCCGAACTTGCGCGCGGCCACCTTCTCTACGGCGAATGGCTGCGCCGTGAGAACAGGCGGGTCGAAGCGCGCACCGCCCTTCATACTGCCGACGAAATGTTCACCGCTATGGGGGTCGACGGGTTCGCCGAGCGGGCGCGTCGGGAGTTGCTCGCCACCGGTGAGACTGCGCGCAAGCGTAAGACCACGGCGCACGATGAGCTCACACCCCAGGAACTGCAGGTGGCTCGGCTCGCTCGGGATGGATTGACCAACCCCGAAATCGGCGTCCAATTGTTCATCAGTCCGCGCACAGTCCAGTACCACCTTCGCAAGGTGTTCTCCAAGCTCGGCATCCGGTCACGCGCGGAACTGACCCACGTCCTGTCCCCCAGTCAAGTGGAAACACGAAACCGCCACCACGACTGAAGGTCGACATGACTGTGCGATGGCGGATGCGAAGCTTCGTCGACGGGGAAGACACTGGTAAGCCCGGTCGGAAGGGTACTGCCAGTGACGAAGTGGTTCAACATCCCGATGGAGCTTCGCTACCGAACCATCGACGGACTGGCGATCCGCGTCGCCGAGACCCCGCCCCGCGGCGAACAGGCGTTGCTGTTGAGCCCGTGGCCGGAGAGCGTGTTGGCGTTCCAACCGGTATGGGCGTGCCTGTGCGAGGACGTTCAACTCACGGCGATCGACCTGCCGGGATTCGGCCGCTCCGAGCGCCGTCCGTCGCTGCTATCGCCAGCGGCGATGGCGGAGTTCATCATTCGAGTGATCGATATGTTAGGGCTGGACCGTCCACACGCCGTTGGGCCCGGCAGCGGCACAGCAGCTTTGCTTTTCGCCGCCGCCAGGCATCCGGGGCGGCTTCGCAGCCTTGTCATCAGCGGCGCATCCCCACGTCGACCAGAACCGGATGAGCTCTTCGCCGGCTCGCAGCCGCCCGATGACGGCCGCATCGGCGACTCGCGACACCTTCTCGACCGGATGCTCTCGCTGATCGAGCGGTATGAACTTCCCACTGAAATCCGCGACGATTACCGATGTTCGTACGAGGGGGTCCGCTTCGTGGAATCACTGAAATACATGCAGAGCTACCCGGCCGAGTTGACAGTCCTGCGCGACCTGCTGGCCGACGTATCGACACCAGTGAGGATCATCGCCGCCCGACGTGACCCGTTTGCGCCGTCGGAGGATGCTGAACTTCTTGCGGCCAGCCTGCCCAACGGTGACCTCACTTTTCTCGACACTGGTCACTTCGCGTGGGAGGACGCCGCCGACGAGTACGCCGAGCTGGTCAACACCTTTTGGCGCAGGCTGCGTCATCCAATCTCCGGCGGAGAAAGGTAGTACCCCGCAGCCGACAGAGTGCTCTTGACCAGACGCGACTGTTCGTCGGCGAGCACTTCTTCCTGACCGTTCTCGACACCGTCGAGTGCAGTCTCCGCCAAGACGCGTGGATCCGACTTCTTCGCATCGATTCCGCGGGCCATGTCGGTGTCGACGAATCCGACGTGCAACGCGGCCACCAGAACACCTTGATCGCGTAGCGCGAGCCGCAGCGCGTTCGTAAAGCTCCACGCCGCCGACTTCGTGGTCGAATATGCGGAGACCAGCGGCCGTGCGAACCATGTGGCGTCGGACAGCACATTGATGACCGCACCTCCACCGTTGCCGACGATCACCGGCGCGAATGCCTGACTGGTGTGGACCATCCCATAGAAATTGGTTTCGAACATTCGGCGGGCGACGTCGACAAAAGCGGGATCGAGCGCGCCCTGGTTCACCACCCCGATGCCGGCGTTGTTGACCAGTAATGTGACGTCGCAGCACATCTCGGCCGCCAACTCGACCGTCTCAGGATCGGTGACGTCAAGTCGCACCGGCACGATCGACGGGTCGTCGAGCGGTTCGGGGTTTCGCATTCCGGCGTAGACGCGCCGCGCGCCGCGGGCACGTAGCGCATGAGCAAAGGCCAGGCCCAGACCGCGGTTGGCACCCGTGACGAAGGCAACTGAACTTCTGATGTCCATGATCTCCTTTCTCTGATCTGAACAACTGCAGACATGACGCGGGTCGTGCAAGGCTCCTATGCAATCTGTCGATAGCGCCCATAACCCGCGCGGATGGCCGTCGCGGACTGGTCGAGAAGCGAGAGACGTTGTCGTCGTGGCATTTACGCGACTCTCTAGCGAAGGAAACGTGCTCATGGCCGACCCGGACCATCTCGGCTTAGGGGCTCGCCTCTACACGGCATTTCTCGGGACGACCGCCGGGCGATGGATTGCGTTGAACATCGCTCCTAAGGTCGATCCGTGGCTGATGCGCGTCACGCGCGGACACCTCGGCATGGCCCTCATGCTGCCGTCGACCTTGTTGACCACGGTCGGCGCCCAGTCACGTGTTCTTCGCACCTCCGCGGTGCTGTTCTTCCGTGACGGCGATGACGTCATCGTCGTCGCCTCGAGCTTCGGGCGTGACCGACACCCGGCGTGGTATCACAACCTCAAGGCCAATCCGCACGTTCACGTCGGTGTTGGCGACGGTGCCGTGGCGATGACGGCCGCCGAAGTCCGCGACCCAGACGAGCTGGTCCGACTGTGGGCGCGTGCCGACCGCATTTACCCGCTCTTTCCCGACTACCGCGGCCGGGCGGCCGTCAGCGGCCGAACCATCCCGATCATCCGACTGTCGGCGTCGTAGTCACGACGGTCAACCGTCGATTTTTACCCCAACGTCAGCGGCGCGGAGGATGATCTGCAGACATGGCTGCAACTGACCCCACCTTCTACCGCAGCCCGGGGGCCGCCATCGCCGCGGCGCCTGAGCAGCTTGCCTATGTTGTCGCATTCGATCCAGCGGGCCAGGCGAAAGATGCGCTCGCCGTCGTGGACTGCGACTCGTCCTCGTCGTCGTACGGTCGCGTGGTCGGCTGGTCCGAGCTTCCGACAGCGGGCAACGAACTGCACCACTTCGGCTGGAACGCCTGCTCGAGCGCGCTGTGCCACGAGGGCCACGACGGGCATTCCATCGAGCGGCGCTACCTTGTGGTCCCTGGCATCCGGTCGTCGAACACCTACGTGCTCGATACCCAACCGGACCCGCGAAACCCGGTGCTGGCGCACACCATTGGCGCAGACGAGCTCGCGGCCAAGGCCGGCTACTCCCGCCCGCACACCGTGCACTGCGGGCCGGGCGGCATCTTCATGTCCGCGCTCGGCGGACCGAACGGCGACGACGGGCCTGGCGGCGTCGCACTGCTCGACCACGACACGTTCGAGGTCGTCGGACCGTGGGAGAAGGACCGCGGTGAGCAGTTCTTCGCCTACGACGTCTGGTGGCATCTGCGCCAGGACACCGTGATCACCTCCGAGTGGGCCTCGCCGTCGATGATCGAGAACGGCCTGAACCCCGAGGATCTGCTCGGGCGAAAGTTCGGACACCACTTGAACTTCTGGAGCATGTCCGACCGCACCTTGACCCAGCGCATCGACCTGGGCGACCAGCATCAGATGGTGCTTGAACTGCGACCCGCGCACGACCCGACGAAGACATGGGGCTTCGCGGGGGTGGTGATCAGCGTCGAG
Organism: Mycobacterium sp. 3519A; assembly: GCF_900240945.1. Lineage (NCBI taxonomy): Bacteria > Bacillati > Actinomycetota > Actinomycetes > Mycobacteriales > Mycobacteriaceae > Mycobacterium > Mycobacterium sp. 3519A. The sequence goes on along the minus strand of NZ_OESG01000013.1, from coordinate 2,342,690 downwards.
GATCTGTCGGCGTCGGTCTGGTTGTGGCACCGGTCAGACGACGCGTGGGCCGTCGAGAAGGTGATCACCATCCCGGCCGAACCCGCCGCCGTCGACGACCTTCCACCTGCGTTGCAACCGTTCGGCGCGGTCCCGCCGCTGGTGTCCGACATCGACCTCTCGGTCGACGATCGTTGGCTCTACGTATCATGTTGGGGTACTGGCGAACTCAAACAGTTCAACGTCGCTGACCCGTTCCATCCTCGCGAGACGGCATCTGTTCGCCTCGGCGGTGTGGTGCGGCGCGAACCGCATCCCGCCGATCCGGACCTCCGTCTGGCAGGCGGGCCGCAGATGATCGAGATCAGCCGTGACGGCAGGCGCATCTACGCCACCAATTCGCTGTATGCGGCGTGGGACGAGGTCTTCTACCCCGACGGTGTGGGCGCGTGGATGGCCAAACTGGACGCCGACGTCGACGGCGGCGGACTCGTTCCCGACCCCGCGTTCTTTCCCAACGGCAACGATTTTCGCGGCCTACGGGTGCACCAGACCCGGTTGCAGGGCGGTGACGCGTCGAGCGATTCCTACTGCTTCACCGACTGAGCGAGCCGGACCACGAGCTCGTCGGCGGGCACCTGATGTCCGTGCGCACAGCGGATCTCGACGGTGGCCTCGGCATCGCAATCCCGGTGGGCAAGCCGCAGCGACGGACTCTCCGGCAGGTGCCGCCGCCCCCACTCGAACATCGCCCACACCACCGGCATGAAATCCAGTCCGGCCTCGGTGAGCACGTACTCGTCGCGCCGACGCTGGCCCGGTTCCTTGTAGGGCCTTCGCTCCAGTAGTCCGGCGTCGACGAGTTCGGTCAGCCGGGCCGAGGCCGCGGCCTTGGTGACGCCGATACGGCGCCAGAAGTCCTCGAAGCGGGTGGTGCCGTAGAACGCCTCCCGCATGATGAGCATCCCCGACTTGGTGCCCACCAACGCCATCGTCTTCTCGATCGGGCAGTGCCCAACCGCCGACCAGGTGTCGCGGTCGGCGAGCCGCCCCTGCAGCACTGTCATGCACGTCACTCCTTTTCTGGGTTGTTATCACTATACCTAGGTGTTATAGCTGGATATAGCGAGCAATACTCAGTGGGGAGTTCAGGAGGCGGAAATGGCCGGATATGTGGGCCGCGACGCGGTCATCGTCGGTGCGGTACGTACCCCGATCGGAAAGGGCAAGGCGAGCGGCGCACTGCACGACGTGCTGCCCGTCGACCTGCTGGCGCACAGCCTGAAGGAACTGGTGAACCGGACCGGCATCGATCCGGCGCAGATCGACGACGTCATCGCAGGCGCGGTCACCCAGGTGGGCGACCAGGCCGTCAACATCGCCCGCAACGCGCTACTGGGCGCGGGCTTCCCCGAGGCGGTGCCGGGCACGACCGTCGACCGCCAATGCGGCAGCAGCCAACAGGCGATCAGCTTCGCCGCGCAGGGCGTGATCTCGGGCGCCTACGACATCGTCGTCGCCGCAGGCGTGGAGTCGATGGGCCGGGTCCCGATGGGCTCGAGTGTGCTGCCGGGCAGTGACCCGTTCGGTCAGATGGCGCAGCGCTACCCGGAAGGGCTTGTGCCGCAGGGCATCAGCGCCGAGTTGATCGCCGCGAAGTGGGGATTCTCCCGTCAGCAACTCGACGAGTTCTCGGCTGGCAGTCACGAAAAGGCCGCGGCTGCAACCAAAGAGGGCCGGTTCGACAACGAACTAGCGCCGATCGCGGGGCTCGCCACCGACGAGATCATTCGTCCCGGTACCAGCGTCGGCACGCTCGCCGGTTTGAAGCCGGCGTTCTACAACCCCGCATACGAGGCGCGTTTCCCGCAGATCAAGTGGGAGATCACCGCGGGCAACTCGTCCCCGCTGTCCGACGGCAGCGCGGCCGTGCTGATCACCACCACCGAAGTGGCACGCCGCCTCGGTCTACGCCCGCTGGCCCGCATCCACACGGCCACCGTCGTCGGCTCGGACCCGCTCTACATGTTGACCGGTGTCATCCCCGCAACCGAAAAGGTCTTGCAGAGAGCGGGTTTGACGATCGGTGACATCGACCTGTTCGAGGTGAACGAGGCGTTCGCGCCCGTCGTGCTGGCCTGGGCGGTGGACACTGGCGCCGACCTGGCGAAGACAAACGTCAACGGCGGCGCGATCGCGATCGGCCACCCTCTGGGTGCCAGCGGTGCGCGCATCATGACCACGATGGTCAACGCGCTGGAGCAGCGCGGCGGACGGTATGCGCTGCAGACGATGTGCGAGGCGGGCGGCATGGCCAACGCAACCATCATCGAGCGCCTCTAAGGCTTGCCCCCCCATTGCACTCAGGGTCGTGATCTGGTGCCTTTCACGACCCTGAGTGCAATCTTCACCATCAAGCCGTCGAATACAGCCACCAGGAACCGGCCGCAGAGGTCGGCCGGGTGCTCGGCAGGGACCTGCCGTTCGAACGAACCACCGTATCGACGTTCCTCGACCTGCTCGGCATCGCCGACGACACCGCCAAGCTCAGGCACTTCGGGGCCGTGACAATCGACCAACACGAGGGCCGCCTGGCCGGTATCACCGATACGGCGCCGACCATCCTCGGGCGCCGCTGAACACCGTCGAGGACTTCGTCAACGATAACCGCGCGCCGTTCGAACTCCCTACGCAAGGGCTGCCTAGCCGCCGCCCAGCAGGCCACCGCCGAGGACCGAGTTCAATTCCTTCCTGATTGCCGCGTTGACGTCAGCGAGGCTGGAACTACAGGGCAGGCCGTTGTCTGGGTTCACACAGCCGGCTTCGGGCGGGGCGCACGCTGCGCCGGACGGCGTCAAACACGCCGGGCCACCGGGATCGGCGTTGGCCATCGGCGTTGAGGCGAAGGTGACTGCGAGTGTGGCCAGTGCTGCAGTCATGGCCGCAGAAACAATGTCTTTCGTTCTCATCTGTTAGCTCGCTTCGCGAAGTCGACCGTCGGGTCCATCTCACGTCATGTGAAGAACGGTTAGGTGACGGTGATTTCATAAGCTACGCCCAGACCTACACACAGGAATCAGTTGTTTCCCTATATTTGCTGCGTTCTTTGCGACTCATGGGGTGGTAAGCAAAGTGCAGCGCGGGCAGCTGATATGTAGGCACCGTTTGTCAATAGGCAGGTGAAAGCCGCCCCGGTTTTGCGTCGGGGCGGCTTTCGTTTGATCGGGGTTAGTCGGTGTCGCGGCGGTCGTTGGTCAACGACGGTGGTGTCAGACTGATATGCGCGGGTTGGGTACCGCAAGACGATGGTTCGGTGCGAACGGTGGCTGCTCTCTAGGGACGGGCGTCACACCAGTACTTCGGGGAATGCTGTTGTGGCTCATAGCTGTAACGCAGATCCAGTTCGCCTACCTCGCCGTCGACCGGCTGACTCCGATCAAGTTCGGTGGCGGTTGTTAGTTCAGCGTGGCAAGTGACCAGCACCAGCCGGCCAGTTCACGGGCGATCGCGACATTGGCCACCACGTGGTGTTTCTTACGTTCGTTGAACCGGCACCACTGCTGGTGCAGGCGCCGGTTTCCGGCATGCCCGCGATCCTTGAGCGCCGGGTCGACCTTGGCCCAGCGTGCCCGCATCGTCGGTCCAGGATTGCGGTAGGCCGCCCGGTGATGCCACGCCGCCTCGATCAACAATCGCCGCACATGGGCGTTGCCGGCCTTGGTGATCGAGCCCTGCACCCGGGATGCACCCGAGGAGTACTCGGTGGGGACCAAGCCGACGTAGGCGCCGATCGAGGCGCCAGTGAACCGGGTCCAGTCACCGATCTCGACGCTCAACGCCAGCCCGGTCAGCGCCGAAATCCCCCGTAGACACCCCAATCGATTGACCGGGTCAGCCCAGCGCGGCGAGGCTGCCACGGTGACGATCTGCTGGTCGAGACGATCTCTGGCGGCGGTGGCCGTCAAGACGGCGTCGAAGTGATGGTCGAATGCCGCCATGGTGTGGGAATCGTCAAATCGTTGTCGACGAAGCCAGGTTTCGTGCACCCCGTTCCATGCCTGCCCACCGCAGTACACCCGGCCGTGGCGCAGCAATAGTTTGGACAACCGGTACCGGACTCGCATCAGATCAGCGCGCGCGTCTTCACGCGCACGCACCAGATCGCGCACCGCCTCCACGTCGGCCTCGGGCACGGTGACCGCGGTGATCTCGCCCAGACGCAGTAACCGGGTCAGATGCGCGGCATCGCGGGCATCGGTCTTGACCCGATCCCCGGCAGGACGGATCAACTTCGACGGCGCGGCAACCACGCAGTCGATCTCGGCGGCGGCCAAAGCCCGCGCGAGCCCGAACCCCGTCGGCCCAGCCTCATAGGCCACCCGTACCGGACCTCGCAGCCGGTCTAGCCACGCCAGGATCTCGCCGTGATCGGGACACAACCGTGCCCGCTCAACCCGCCCCGTTTCTTCATCGACGGCATGGGCAACCACCGAAAGCGCATGCACGTCCAACCCGACACTCGTACCGTTGAAACTCACCGGAGGCCTCCTGATCTGCAACTGTGGCTCTACCGATGCGAGTGTTCACTCATCGTCGGCAACCCACGTCCGATTGCAGCCCGAGGCCTTCGGCCTCAAGTCGCCTCCATACCGTCTAGGCCCGCTGCAGTTCGAACAGCGGAATGACTCGGCTGGTCTTGTCCTGGTACTCACCGAAACCGGGCGCCAGCGCCACAATCTTCGGATACGTCTCGTCGCGTTCGGCCGGCGTCAGCTCACGCGCCACGACGTCGTATGCGTCGGTGTCCACCTCGATGTGCGCCCGCGGGTTGGCCCGAAGGTTGTGCACCCAGTCCGGATTGGTGTCGGCGCCTGCCTTCGAGCCGACGATGATCATCTTCCCGTCGATGCTGAAATAGGCCAGCGGCGCCAGCCGCGGCTGACCCGACTTGGCCCCCGTACTCGTGAGCAACAGCAGCGTCGCGCCTTCGAAGGGCCCACCGACCACGCCGCCGTTGGCGCGGAACTCGTCGACGATGTTCTTGTTGAACGCCTTCATGGCCTCGGCGTCAGGAATCTCGGTCATGACGCATGAAGCTACCTCGCGACGGGTCCGGTGGTCAGCCTCGCTGCAGTTCGAACAGCGGGATCACCCTGGAGGTGCGCTCCTGGTACTCACCGAAGTCCGCTCTCTGAGCGACGATCTTCGGATACGTCGCGTCACGCTCCTCGGCGGGTAGTTCACGCGCGACCACATCGTATGCGTCAGCGCCGATCTCGACGCGCGCCCGCGGATTGGCCCGAAGGTTGTGCACCCAGTCGGGATTCGCGTCGGACCCGGCCTTCGAGCCCACGATGATCAGCTTGCCGTCGACGGTGAAGTAGGCCAGCGGCGCCAGTCGCGATTGACCCGATTTCGCACCGGTGGTGGTGAGCAGAAGCAGATCGATGCCCTCGAACCGGCCTCCCACCCGACCCTCGTTGCTGCGGAACTCCTCCGCGATGGGAGCGTTTAGATCCTGCCACTGCTGCGCATTCATCGATGACGTCACGCTGCGCTCAACGCCGGCGAGGGGCGACTCTATTTCGATCGAGTATTGCCGTACTCGGTACAGCAGGTCGCTGCGACGAGATCATCGATGGATGACCGATACAACCCGGACACCCGATGTAAACGTCGTCGTCGTGGGCGCGGGGATCGCGGGTCTCTACCTTGCCTACCGGTTGGGCCGGACCGGCCAGTCGGTTCGCATCTTCGAAGCGGGCGACGATCTCGGCGGTACGTGGTACTGGAACCGTTATCCCGGTGCCAGGGTCGACATCCCCAGCATCGACTACATGTACAGCTTCGATCCCGACTGGCGCAGCGGGTGGCAGTGGTCGGAAAAGTACGCCACCCAACCCGAAATCCTGCGGTATCTGAACCACGTCGCCGACAAGCACGACCTGCGGCGCCACATCACGTTCTCCACCCGAGTGCAGCAGGCGCGCTGGGACGAGGAATCCGCGCTGTGGCATGTGCGCACCGACGCAGGCGACGAGCTCACGGCGCGTTTCGTCGTGATGGCCACGGGTTGTCTGTCCGTGCCGAAGCCGCAGGAGATCGACGGGCTGGACCGATTCGCCGGCGAGGTGTACTTCACCAGTCGCTGGCCGCATGATCCTGTCGACTTCACCGGCAAGCGGGTGGCGGTGATCGGCACGGGTTCCTCTGGGGTGCAGTCGATTCCGGTCATCGCGAAGGACGCGCAGCACGTGCTGGTATTTCAGCGCACTCCGACGTTCTGCATTCCGGCGCACAACGGACCGGTCACCGACGAGATGCTCGCGCAGCTCGAGAACGAGGCGGAATACCGCGCCGCGGCAAAGGTGTCGCCGAACGGCATCCCGAAGGAGCGGAACATCACGCCGACGTTCAGTGTCTCGGAGGCTGAGCGCCTACAGCGCTATGAACAGGTCTGGGAGTGGGGGCTGCTGCTGGAGTCGTTCACCGTATTCGCCGACGTGCTGAGCAATCCCGCGGCCAACCACGAATTCGCCGAGTTCGTCCGGAACAAGATCCGCGACATCGTCGAGGATCCCGAGACGGCACAAGAGCTGTGCCCGACGGAATACCCCATCGGCACAAAGCGACCGTGTCTTGACACCGACTACTACGCGACCTACAACCTGCCGCACGTGCGTCTGGTCAACATTCGCAAGCACCCGATCCGGCAGATCGCCGAAACCGGAATCGAGACCGCCGATGAGACCATCCCCGTCGACATCATCGTGTTCGCAACCGGTTTCGACGCCGTCACCGGTGCCCTCACGGCGATTGACATCAGGGGGCGTGACGGCAAGGCGCTCAAGGACAAATGGGCCGACGGGCCACGGACTTACCTCGGGCTCACCACCGTCGGGTTCCCCAACCTGTTCCTGATCACCGGGCCAGGAAGCCCCTCGGTGCTGTCGAACATGACTGTCTCGATCGAACAGCACGTGGACTGGGTGCTGGACTGCGTCGACCATTTGACCACAACCGGTTTCGATGTCATCGAACCCACCGAAACAGCCGAGGCAGGGTGGGTCCAGCACGTCAACGACTGCGCCGACATCACCCTCTTCCCCACCGCCAACTCCTGGTACATGGGCGCCAACGTGCCCGGCAAGCCGCGGGTGTTCCTGCCGTACTGTGCCGGGGTCGACTTCTACCGCGCCAGTTGTGACGAAGTGGCGGCCCGCGACTATCTTGGCTTCACGCTGTCCGGCCCGAACGGGTCGCAGTGCAACGACGGCGTGGTGCGCCGGTTGCAGCCCGACGTCGAGATGGTCCTGATGGAGATCGCGGCGCTGAATCTGCCGCTGCTGGAGTCGATGTCGGCGCCCGACGCCCGCGCGTTCTATCTGCAGACGCTGGCCGAGCGGCCGCCTGGGCCGGACGTCGGCGAGCTCGTCGACGGTGAATTCCCCGGCGCCACAGGTGAGCTCGCCTACCGGCTGTACCGGCCACCGACGCCAGGCCCGCACCCCGTGGTGCTGTACTTCCACGGCGGCGGTTGGGTCATCGGCAACGCGACTGCGGATGACCCGCTGTGCCGCGACCTTTGTGTGCGCAGCGACGCGGTCGTCGTCTCGGCGGACTACCGGCATGCACCCGAGCACCGTTTCCCCGCCGCGGTCGACGACGCGATGGCCGCGCTGCGATGGGCCGCGGACAACGCCGAATCCCTCGGCGGCCGCGAAGGCCGACTCGCGGTCGCGGGTTGGAGCGCAGGCGCCGGACTGGCCGCGGTGGTCTGCCAACTCGCGCGCGACGCCGGCGGGCCCCACATCGCCGGGCAAGCCTTGTTGGCACCGGTGACGAGCGGCAGCACCGCGCTCGCGTCGTACCGGGAGAACGCCGACGGCTACGGTCTGACGACACCGTTGATGACGTGGTTCTACGACCACTATGTCGACGAGGCGGACCGCGGCGATCCCCGCGTGGCGCCGCTGCGCGCGGCTGATCTGTCCGGACTGCCGCCCGCGATCGTCGTGTCGGCCGAATTCGATCCGCTACGCGACGACGGCCGGGCGTATGCCGCCGCCCTCACCGCCGCGGGGGTGCCGACCGAACACATCGCCGCACGCGGTCACACCCACACGTCGTTGACGATGGTGGACATCGTGCTCTCGGGTGCGCCGATACGCGGGCAGGTTGCCGACGCGCTGCGCGGGTTCTTCGTGGCGGCGCGGACCCCTGAACTCGCCTAGGCCTTGGCCTCCGGCCCAGGCTCAATGTCGCCGCCAGAGCGGCTCCCTGCCCCGATGTCGCCGCCAGAGCGGCTCCCTGCCCTGATGTCGCCGCCAGAGCGGCTCCGTGCGTCGATCCCGGATTCTTTCCGCTGCTGCGGCGTGATCGGCGCGGGCGCACCGGTGAGCGGGTCGACACCGCCGCCCGACTTCGGGAACGCGATCACCTCGCGGATCGAGTCCATGCCCGACAGCAGCGCGTTGATGCGGTCCCATCCGAACGCGATGCCGCCGTGCGGCGGTGCGCCGAAGGTGAACGCCTCCAACAGGAATCCGAACTTCTCCTCGGCCTCGGCCTTGTCGATGCCCATCACCGCGAACACCTTCTCCTGGATGTCGCGGCGGTGGATACGGATCGAGCCGCCGCCGATTTCGTTGCCGTTGCACACCACGTCATAGGCGTCGGCCAGCACCGCGCCGGGATCGGTGTCGATGCTGTCCTCGAACTCCGGCTTGGGGGCGGTGAACGCATGGTGCACCGCGGTCCACGCACCCGAGCCCACGGCCACGTCGCCGTGCGCGGTGGCCTCGTCGGCGGGTTCGAACAGCGGCGGGTCGATGATCCAGGTGAACGCCCAGGCGTTCGGATCGATCAGCTCCTGCCGCTTGGCGATCTCGATGCGCACGGCGCCGAGCAGCGCCCGCGACGACTTGGCCGGGCCCGCCGAGAAGAAGATGCAGTCGCCGGGCGAGGCGCCGACATGCGCGGCCAGCCCGTCGCGCTCGGCGTCGGACAGGTTCTTGGCCACCGGGCCGCCCAGTTCGCCGTCATCGCCCACCAGCACATAGGCCAGCCCGCGGTGCCCGCGCTGCTTGGCGAACTCCTGCCAGCCGTCGAGCGTGCGGCGCGGCTGCGATGCACCGCCCGGCATGACGACGGCGCCGACGTAGGGCGCTTGGAACACGCGGAACGCGGTGTCGGAGAAGTAGTCGGTGCACTCGACGAGTTCCAGTCCGAACCGCAGGTCGGGCTTGTCCGAGCCGTAGCGCCGCATCGCGTCGGCGTAGGTCATGCGCGGCAGCGGGGTCGGCACGTCGTAGCCGATCAGCGCCCACAGCGCCTTGATGATCTGCTCGGAGATCGCGATGACGTCCTCGGTGTCGACGAAGCTGAGCTCCATGTCGAGCTGGGTGAATTCCGGTTGCCGGTCGGCGCGGAAGTCCTCGTCGCGGTAGCAGCGGGCGATCTGGTAGTAGCGCTCCATGCCCGCGACCATCAGCAGCTGCTTGAACAGCTGCGGGCTCTGCGGCAGCGCGTAGAACGAGCCCGGCTGCAGTCGGGCAGGCACCAGGAAGTCGCGCGCGCCCTCGGGCGTCGACCGCGTCATCGTCGGGGTTTCGATCTCGACGAAGTCGTGGTCGGCCAGCACCGCGCGCGCGGCGGCATTCGCCTTGGAGCGCAAGCGAATTGCCGCACCAGGACCCTCGCGGCGCAGATCCAGGTAGCGGTATTTCAGCCTGGCCTCTTCGCCTGCGGTCTCATCGAGCTGGAACGGCAGCGGCGCGCTCTCCCCCAGCACGGTCAGCGTCGTCGCGTTGATCTCGATGTCGCCGGTGGGGATTTCCGGATTCTCGTTGCCCTGCGGGCGGACCTCGACGACGCCGTCCACGGCGATGCAGAACTCTGCGCGCAGTCGATGCGCCGCGGCCAGCACGTCGCCCTCGCGGAACACCACTTGCGACACCCCGGAGGCGTCGCGAAGGTCGATGAAGATGACGCCGCCGTGGTCGCGGCGACGCGCCACCCAGCCGGCGAGGGTCACCTTCTGTCCGGCATCGGTGGACCGCAGCGAACCGGCGGCATGTGTGCGCAGCACAAAAACTCCCTGGGAAAGGCCTGACGACAGGACTGCCACAGTGTAGTGGGGCGTAGCTTGGCCCCCGTGGGCATGAGCATCGCTTTGATCGGACCCGGCGCAATCGGCGCGACCGTCGGTGCATATCTGCACGCCGCGGGTCATTCGGTCCTGCTGTGCGGGCGCACCGGGCGCGACGAGATCGAGGTGCGGCCCGACGACCGCGAGCCGATTGTGCTCCCCGGTCCGGTGCACACCGATCCCGCCGACGCCGACGAGACGGTCGACGTGGTGTTCATCGCGGTCAAGGACACCCAGAACGAACAGGCAGGCGACTGGTTGGCGCGGCTGTGCGATGACCACACGATCGTGTGCGCGCTGCAGAACGGCGTCGAACAGGTCGAGCGGGTCGGCCGGTTCTGCCCGTCGTCGACGGTGGTGCCCGCGGCGATCTGGGTTTCGTCGGAGGTGCAACCGCAGCGCTGGGTGCGGGTGCGTACGCAACCTCGGCTGGTGCTGCCGGACACCGAGGCGGCGGCGACGCTCGCCGAGTTGTTACGCGGGGCAGGCGTCACGGTCGAGTTGGACCCCGACTTCGTCACTGCCGCGTGGCGCAAGCTGCTGGTCAACGCGGTGGTCGGCCTCATGGTGTTGTCTGGGCGGCGCGCGGGCATCTTCCGCCGCGACGACGTGGCCGCGCTGGGCCGCCGCTATCTGGCCGAATGCCTTGCCGTGGCGCGGGCCGACGGCGCCCACCTCGACGAGCGGGTGATCGACGAGATCGTCGGCATGCTGGCGCAGGGGCCGCCCGACATCACCACGTCGATGTTGACCGATCGTCAGGCGGGTCGCGCGCTGGAGTGGGATATCCGCAACGGCGTCGTGCTGCGCAAGGCCGCCGCGTACGGCATCGCGGCCCCGATCAGCGAAGTGCTGGTGCCGATCTTGGCCGCGGCCAGCGACGGCCCCGGCTAGACATCTACTCCTGGTGCCGAAACGGCATTCCGGCACGGAAAGTTCGAGTAGAGGCGTGCTGGAATACCGTTTCGGCGCAGATCTGCTCGTGGTCTCACTGGGCGACGGCTATGAAGCCCCCGGCGTCCCGGCGCGCCTCGGCATGCGGTCGCCCGGTAACAGCAAGCTTCAAGATCCCTCCGCGTGTGCTGTTTTCCACGAAGTTGCGCGCATATTAGCTACTCCTAGCTAATATGCTGACTCGACGGAGCGCGGCACTGAGAGGAGATTTGATGAAAAAGGCAGTATTGGCAGCCGTAACCGTGGGGGTCGGTTCTCCACTGCTGGCGCTGGGGGTTGCCGCGCCGGCCGCGTGGGCCAAGCCGGCGACCGCCGGGTCGACGAGTGACTCCGGGAATGCGAGTGTGTCGGTCTCCGTCAACGGCACCCAACGGGTGCAGAAGGGCTTCAGCTCGGCGAATTCCGGTGCGGTGGGCGATCACAACGTCGCGGTCGCGGTCGGCGGAACCCAGGCGAATCGGAGCGAGTCCGGTATCAACACCCAGAGCGGGTCCGGTAACAAAGTGATTGCCGTAAACGGCGGGGACGCTTTCGTTTTCGGCTCAGCCAGCAACAGCTCCGCGAAGGCAGTCGGCGGTGGCGGCACATTCGCGTCGGTGAATGACGGAACGAACCTCAGCGCCACCGCGATCAACGGCGGATTCGCCCGAGCATCCAATGGCAACAACAACAAGGCCACCGCAGTCAACGAGGGCAGCATGGCGTACTCGGGGACGGGCGACAACAACACCGCCGTGGCGACCTCCGGCGGTCGCGCGGACGCGATAGGTGGCGGCAAGAAGACGATCTGCCACGGCGCGTCCTGCCACTGAAGGTAAGTGGCTGCGCCGAAACGGCATTCCAGCACGGAAAGTTCGAGTAGAGGCGTGCCGGAATGCCGTTTCGGCGCAACCTAGTACAAGGCCGCCCACGCCTTGCGGCGGTCCGCGTCGGGATCCTCGACGACCGAGTCGCGCGCCGTCTCGATGATGCGGGTGTAGCGGTGCGCAGTGTCGTAGACCGGCCAGTCGTGTCCGCTGGACCAATGGATCTCCCCGGACATCTGCGCAGCGAAGTCCAGCCAGGCACGTTGCATGCGCCTGCCGACCGGTGGCTGCAGCCGCCGGCCCAACGGGTGCAACTTGCGCCCGATGAACGAGGCGTAGCTGTGCTGAATGTGCACGATCTCGCTGCCATGAGTGGCGCCGAGGCCGAGAACCCGCAGGCTCCAACCGAAATGGTCGAACCGGTACATGTGCGTCGGCGCATGGGCGCTGTACGCGTCGGCGAACGCCCATGCCGGCACGCCGAACATGCAATCCGATCCGAACGCCACCAACGCCCGCCGACGCGGATAGTCCGGATACGCGGCGAGCACTCGGTCCTTGGCATCGGGGGCGACGCGGTCGAGGTAGGCGTCGATGGATCCGACGGTGGTGGGCAGCATCGGCGGTTTGGTCCAGGCGAACATCGACGCCTCATGGCTGTTGGTGCCGATGATCAGCGGCATCCGCGCCAGCGTGCCCGCCCGCGCCGCATCGACGGGATGGTTCGGCAGCAGGTCGACACCGTAGGTCAAGCCGTAGGCGAGCGTCGGCGTCGTCGACGCGCTCTTGAGCTGCAGCAGGCCCGCGGCGCGGCGCAGTTGCCGCTGCGGTAACGCCTTCACCTCGGCCGGGCGCACGCCTAGCCGCTTCAGGAATTCGTGCGCCCGCCTCGCCCGCAGGTCGCGGTCGGCGATCAGCGGCAGTGCGGGACTCTGGGCGATCGCGCGGTGGAACAGTCCGTCGGCCGCCGGGCTGGCCAGCAGCGCGAGCACCGACGTCGCACCCGCCGATTCGCCGAACACCGTCACCCGGTCGGGGTCGCCGCCGAACGCCGCGATGTTGTCCCGAACCCATTGCAGCGCGGCGATCTGGTCGCGCAGCGCGAGGTTGTCGTCGAACCCGTCACCGAGAGAGGACAGTTCGAAGCCGCCGAAGACTCCGATCCGGTAGGTGATGTTGACCACGACGACGTTCCCGTTGGCGGCCAGCCGCGACCCGTTGTAGAGCTGGAACTGTCCAGCCCCGTAGACGAATGCACCGCCGGGGATCCACACCATCACCGGCAGCGAGCCGCTTGTGTCGGGCGACCAGACTTGCAGCGTCAGACAGGCCTCGTCGCGCACCTTCGGATCGTCGCGACCGCCGCCGACGAACGACTTGCTCTGCGGCGGCAGCGGTCCGTGTTCGACCGCGTCGCGCACACCGGTCCACGGCTGCAGCGGCGCGGGCGCCAGAAAACGACGTTCGCCGACCGGCTGCTCCGCATACGGCACGCCGCGCCAGACGCCCACCCCGGCCTCGGTCGTGCCGCGCAGATCTCCAAGGCCGGTGTGCGCGATGATCGAATGTCCGGCAAGGACTGCCACGCCCAAATCGTAGTGTGCGAAGCTGGGCAGACCTGGGTGGACAAGGAGACGGAGCGGTGCGATGACCTTCAACGAGGGTATGCAGATCGACACGAGCAACATCTCCACCGGCGGCGGCCGCGGGCCAGGCCGCGGCATCGCGATCGGCGGCGGGCTGGGTGGCTTGATCATCGTGGTGCTCGCGCTGTTTCTCGGTGTCGATCCCAGTTCTGTCGTGCCCCAGCAACAGCAGATCGACACCGGCGGTGTCGAGGCGCCGGGCTACGACCTGAGCCACTGCAAGACCGGAGCTGACGCCAACAAATTCGTGGAATGCCGGGTGGCGGCGACGACGAACTCCGTCGACGGCGTGTGGCAGCAGCTGCTTCGCGGCTACACCCCGCCGCACACCGTGTTGTTCCACGGCTCGGTGCAGACCGGCTGCGGCCCCGCCGACACGTCCGTCGGCCCGTTCTACTGTCCGGTGGATCGAACCGCCTACTTCGACACCGACTTCTTCCAGGTGCTCGTCGACCAATTCGGTTCCAGCGGCGGTCCGCTCGCGCAGGAGTACGTGGTGGCCCACGAGTACGGTCACCATGTGCAGAATCTGCAGGGCATTCTGGGCCGCGCACAACGCGATCCGGAGGGTGCCACCGGCGCCGGGGTGCGCACCGAACTCCAGGCGGACTGCTACGCCGGCGTGTGGGCGCACTACGCAGCGATCACGAAACAGGAGAGCACCGGCGTGCCGTACCTTGAACCGTTGAGCGACAAGGACATTGCCGATGCGCTGTCGGCAGCGTCGTCGGTGGGTGACGACCGGATCCAGAAGCAGGCCACCGGCCGGGTCAACCCGGAATCGTGGACACACGGGTCGTCGGCGCAGCGGCAGAAGTGGTTCACCGTCGGCTACCAGACCGGCGACCCCAACAAGTGCGACACCTTCGCGACGAACAACCTTGGCTAGGCCGCCAACGGCCGTCGATGCCGTCGCCGAACGCTACCTCGACACGTTCGCGTCGTTGGATCCCTGCGCGGCAACAGAAATGGGCATCCTCGGCCACGACGACGAGATCACGGACTACTCCCCCGACGGTGTCGACGCGAGGGTGGACGCGGCGCGCGCGGCGCTGCGCGAACTCGACGGAGTGACCGCCGCCGACGAGGTCGACCGGGTGACGATCGCCGCGATGCGGGAGCGACTCGGCCTTCAGATCGAATTGCACGACGCGCGGTTGGATGTCGGCGAACTCAACGTGATCGCGTCGCCGCTGCAGTCGATGCGCGACGTGTTCGATCTGATGGCCACCGACACCGACGACGACTGGGCGTTGATCGGCAAGCGGATGTCGAAAGTACCCACCCGGGCGGCCGGTTACGCCGACGCACTGCGCGCGGCGGTGGCGGCCGGGCGTGCGCCCGCGGCCCGACAGGTCGCGCGCTGCATCCAACAGGCGGCCCAGATCCAGCAGTTGTTCGTCGAGATGGTGGCCGACGCGGCGCCGAACAACGCTGTGCTGCACGCGGAACTGCAGCAGCATGCGTCCGCTGCCGCCGACGCGTACGCAGGGCTCGCCACCGTACTGCGTGACGAGATCGCCCCGCACGCGCGGCAGGAAGATGCGTTCGGCCGTGAGGTGTATCAACTGCTGTCGCGGCAGTTCCTGGGGACGTCGGTCGACCTGGACGAGACGTACGAGTGGGGCCTTCGGCTGCTGGAAAGCATTGTTGCCGAGCAGGAATCGATCGCCGACCGACTGTACCCAGGGGCGTCGGTCAGCGACGCGTTGCGTCGACTCGACGACGAACCTCGTTATCTGGTGCATGGCACCGATGCACTGCAGGCTTGGATGCAGGATCTTTCCGATCGCGCCGTGGAATCGCTGGCCAAGACGCACTTCGACATCGAGCCTGCGTTGCGGACGCTCGAGTGCCGGATCGCCCCGACGCACACCGGCGGCATCTACTACACCGGGCCGTCGGAGGACCTGAGTCGACCGGGACGGATGTGGTGGTCGGTGCCGCCCGGTGTGGACACCTTCCGCACCTGGCAGGAAACCACCACGGTGTTCCATGAAGGCGTGCCCGGTCACCACCTGCAGGTCGGCCGCGCGGTGGCGTCTGCGGACCGCTTGAATCGGTGGCGCAGGATGGGCTGCTGGGTGTCGGGTCACGGCGAGGGATGGGCGCTGTACGCCGAGCGGTTGATGGCCGAACTCGGTTGGCTCGACGATGCCGGAAACCGGATGGGAATGCTGGACGCGCAACGCTTCCGGGCCGCGCGCGTGGTGCTCGACATCGGCGTGCACTGCGGGCTCACCGCACCGGACGGCGGCCGGTGGGATGCCGATCGGGCGTGGGTGTTCCTGCAATCGCACAGTGCGATGGCCGAGGAGAATCTGCGTTTCGAGTTGGACCGCTATCTGGGTTGGCCTGGTCAGGCGCCGTCGTATGCGATCGGACAACGCATCTGGCAGCAACTGCGCGACGAGATCGTCGCACCTCACCTGCCGCTGCGGGAGTTCCACAACCGCGCGCTGGATCTCGGTGGGTTGCCGCTGGACGTGCTCAGGTCCGCACTGCTCGACGGCGGACAAGCATGACCTGGCGAATCAGATAGCGATACCGATTGCGCAGCGGCTGCCACACTTGTGACGTGACCACCGAACCCATCGAACCCGACACCAAGGACTGGACCTGGGTGTTGGCCCGCCCGTGCCCGGAGTGCGGCTTCGATCCCGCCGCGGTGCACCACTCGCAGGTCGCTGACCGGATCCGCGCCGACGCGACGGACTGGCTGCGGCGCCTCGGCGAACCCGGCGCAGCGCAGCGCAGACAGCCCGCCGTGTGGTCCCCGCTGGAATACGGCTGCCACGTCCGCGATGTGCACCGCATCTTCGATCACCGCGTTCAGTTGATGCTCGCCGAGGACGAACCGCAGTTTCCGAACTGGGACCAGGACGAGACGGCGATCGCTGACGACTACGCATTGCAGGACCCGGCCACCGTCGCGACCGAATTGTTCGATGCCGCAAGCATTGTGGCCGACACCTACGACAACGTGCCTGCCGACGCGTGGTCACGTCGCGGATTGCGGAGCAACGGAAGCGAATTCACCGTCGCGACCATCGCCGTCTACCATCTGCACGACATCGTTCACCACGCCCACGACGTCGACAACGGCTGACCCTCCCCCGGCGAGCAGAGAACGCTAGAGGCGGGACTGTTCCTTGATCGCGGTGTCGGTGGTGCGCAGCGGGCGGATCAACGCGTCCTGCGTGAAGGAGGCGATCAACTCGCCCTCCTGCGTGTGCACCGCGCCGCGCACATAGGACATGCCCGCACCGACCTGTGTGCTCTCGTGCGAGTAGAGAATCCAGTCGTCCCAGCGGACAGGTTCGTGGAAACTCACCGTCACCGTCATCGGCGCCGTCGACACGGTCAGATGCGCCTGGGCGGTGCCGATCCCCTCATGCGCCCGCATGGTCGTCGAAATCCCTAGGTGGCCAGTGAAATACGCGATCAGCGCCTTGGCGAGCTCGTCGCGTGACGGGATCGGGTCGTAGTGCAGCCACGCGTACAGTTCGGGCGGCCCCACCTCGTCGGGACTGTTCACGTCGACGACGTCGACCAGGCGCAACTGCCTGCCGTCCATCGGCATTGGCGAGACGTTCGCATCATCGGGTCCCGCGACGTCGGGGCGCGGAAGATGATGACGGATGACGTCGGCGGTCGGCACATCGGCCAGCACCGTCGCCGTGATGCACCGCTTACCGTTCTGCTTGGCCGCGACGATCGCCGTCGCGGTCGAACGGCCTTCACTGACCACGTCGATCTCCAACTCGACCGGCCCGGCCCCGACCATCACGGCGCGGGCGAACACCGCGGACACCGAACGCACCGACTTGTCCGGGAACCGTTTGGCCACCGCGACGATCGCCTGTGCGAGCACCTGCGTGCCCTCCACCACCTGGCGCTCGTCCTCACCGGCGGGCCCGGTCGCGGCGACGAACCGGTTCCCCCCGTCCTGCTGGACGTCGAACAGGTCGAGAAGTCCGGCAACGGTCCACGTCTGCGCAGAGTCTGTCGTCATGGCACGGAACAGTAACCGAGCTTCTGCAAAAGCGGTAACGTCATTACCATGGCGAAGTCGAGCGGACGGACTCCCGACGCCGCCGGCGTCGACACCGAACCCCGGGAGCGCCGCTTCATGAAGTCGGCGCTGGCGATTCTCGGCGAGACCGGCCGCACCGACTTCACGGTGCTCGAGGTCGTCGAACGGTCCAAGACCTCGCTGCGCTCCTTCTACCAACACTTTTCGACCAAGGACGAGTTGCTGCTGGCGTTGATCGACAAGATCATGTCCGAGTCGACGCGAAAGTGGCGCGAGGACACCGCGGGGTTGAAGCCGGCCGCGGCGCTACGGGTGCTCATCGACCGCATCTGCACGCCGGCCGAGTCGACCACCCAGGACAGGGTCAACCGCGGACTGACCTCGTACAACGACCGCCTCGCCGAGACACTGCCCGGCGAGTACGCGCGCGTGCTGTCGCCGTTGCACGAGTTGATCAAGGACATCATCAACCGCGGTATCGCCGACGGTGTCTTCCGCGGTGGAATCGATGTCGACGCCACCGCCGCGCTGATCATGCAATCGGCGCTCGGCGCGATGCGGTTGCAGGTGCTCGGCGCCGAACTCAACGGCGTCCCGATCACCGCCGACCACATCTACCAGTTCTGCATCGGCGGCCTGCGCGGCCAGGCCGACCCCCGCTGACCTGCGCGATACCACTTCGACTCGGGCTGGTGTTTTCGCTGGTCCAGCCGTGGTAATGTCATTACCACCAGAGCAAAACGAGACTTCCAGGAGGCGGAAATGGCCCGCAAGCTTCCGTATCCGGTGTTCGACGCCGACAACCACTTCTACGAGCCGAAAGAAGCTCTGACCAAGTTCCTGCCGGACCACCGCAAGAACGTCATCGACTACATCGAGGTGCGCGGCCGGACCAAGATCATGGTCCGCAATCAGGTCAGCGACTACATCCCGAACCCCACCTTCGAGGTCGTCGCGCGTCCGGGCGCACAGGAGGAATACTTCCGGCACGGCAGCGGCGGCAAGAGCTTCCGCGAGGTGATGGGCAAGCCGATGAAGGCGATCCCCGCGTTCCGCGAACCCGCGGCGCGTCTGGAGGTGATGGACGGGCTGGGACTCGACTATTCCCTGATGTTCCCGACGCTGGCCAGCCTGGTCGAAGAGCGGATGAAGGACGACCCCGAGCTGATCCACGACGTCATCCACGCGCTCAACGAATGGATGTACGAGACATGGCAGTTCAACTACGAGAACCGGATCTTCTCCACGCCGGTCATCACGCTGCCGATCGTCGACCGCGCCCTCGAGGAACTCGAGTGGTGCCTGGAGCGCGGCGCCAAGACGGTGCTCGTCCGTCCCGCGCCGGTGCCCGGTATGCGTGGCACCCGGTCGTTCGGTACCGAGGAGTTCGACCCGTTCTGGGATGCGTGCGTCAAGGCGGGTATCCCGGTGTCGATGCACGCGTCGGACTCCGGATACGCCGAGTACCTGAACGACTGGGAGCCTGCCGACGAGTTCCTGCCGTTCAAACCGACCGCGTTCCGGATGGTCGCCATGGGTAAGCGGCCGATCGAGGACTCGATGGCGGCGCTGGTGTGTCACGGCGCGCTGACCCGCAACCCCGACCTGCGGATCCTGTCGATCGAGAACGGCGCCGACTGGGTGCCCTACCTGTTCAAGCAGTTCGAGAACACGTACAAGAAGATGCCGCAGGCGTTCCCCGAGGATCCCGTGCAGGCCTTCAAGCGTGGCGTCTACGTCGCGCCGTTCTGGGAGGACGATTTCGCCAAGATGGCCGAGTTGTGCGGGATCGACCGGATCATCTTCGGATCGGACTGGCCGCATCCCGAAGGCTTGGCCGAACCGACCCATCTGGTCGACGACCTGCAGGGCCTGGACGGGGAAGGTCAGCGAAAGGTGATGGGCGGCAACATGATCGACCTGTTCAAGGTCGAGAACACGATCGTCCACAACCCCGACGTGCCGCCTCTTGTCATTCCCGCCTGAACGGATCACATGACCGACGACGCAAATCCGGAACGGCTGCTGTTCGCCTCGACGACCCAGTCGTTCCTGGAGAAGGAAGCCTCGCTGAGCCGACTGCGGGACCTGCACAATGCTGGCATCTCGTTCGACTCGGGTTGGTGGCGGCGTGCCGCCGAACTCGGTTGGACCAGTCTGCTGGTGCCCGAAGATCTCGGCGGTGGCAGCGTATCCGGGGACGGGGTGGCCGATCTGGCGCTCGTCGCCGAGTTGGCAGGCAGGACCGTGGCCCCCGGTCCGCTGCACCCGGTGAGTACCGTGCTGGCCGGTCTCGCCGAGGCACCCGAAAACCACACCGACACAATCGAATTGTTGGTGTCGGGTGAGGTCGTCGGGTCGTGGGCGGTGTATGAGCCTGGCAAGCAATGGGCTCCGCTGGACGCGCAGACCACGGCGACCAGAACCGAGAACGGTTACCGGATCGACGGTGTCAAGGATCGCGTCGAGGCGGGACTTCAAAGTGCGGTGCTGATGGTCGTCGCACAATGCGACGGCGCGGTGCGTCAGTTCCTGGTCCCGACGGACGCGGCCGGGGTGCGCGTCGAGCCGCAACGCTCGATCGACATGGTCAAAAGCTATGCCCGCGTGTACTTCGACGGCGTCGAGGTCGACGAGTCCGCGGTGGTCGGCACTGTCGAGCAGACGCCAGGGATCGTGGCGCGGCAAAGTCAGATCGCGCAGGTGCTGCAGTGCGCCGAGGTGGTCGGCATTCTCGACACCGTGCTGGCCTTCACCATTCAGTGGGGTTTCGACCGGCATTCGTTCGGCCGCCCGATCGGCTCCTATCAGGCGCTCAAGCACAAGTACGCCGACCTCAAGATCTGGTTCGAGTCCTGCCGCGCGACCACCAACGCCGCGGTGGCGGCGGTGGCTGCGCGTTCACCGGGTGCCGAAATGGCGGTCAGTGTGGCGAAATCCTATGTGGGCGAACATGCTCCGGGCATGCTGCAGGACTGCGTGCAGTTGCACGGCGGTATCGGGGTGACATGGGAACACGACCTGCACCTGTTCCTGCGCCGGGCCACGCTGTACCGGTCGATGTTCGGCACACCGGAGGAACACAATCTGCGGGTCTACCGTCTCACCGAGCTGGGGGCCGCGTCATGACCGAAACCGCGTCTGCCCCAGCCCACACGGAATCGGTCGACGAGTTCGCCGCTCGCGCCCGGGCGTGGCTGGCCGACAACATGCCGCGCATCGACCCGGCCAATCCGCCCGAACACGACCGCGGCGAAGAGGAACCGTGGCGGCGCGCGCGTGAGCTGCAAAAGAAGCTCTATGCCGGTGGCTTCGCGGGAATCTGCTTCCCCCGCGAGTACGGCGGCCTCGGCCTCCCGATCGCCTACCAGAAGGCGTTCGACAACGAGTCCCGCAACTACGAGATGCCGGTCATCCTCAACACGCCGACGTTCACCATCTGCGCCGCAACGATTCTCGACACCGGCTCCGAAGAGCAGAAGCGCAAGCACATCTCGGCGGTGCTGCGCGGCGAAGAGGTGCTGGTCCAGCTGCTCTCGGAACCGAGCGGCGGATCGGACCTGGCGGGCGTCATCACCCGCGCCGACCGCAAGGACGGCAAGTGGGTGATCAACGGTGCGAAGACCTGGAGCACAAGCGCTTTCGCGGCCGACTACGGGTTGATGCTGGCCCGCACCAACTGGGACGTGCCCAAGCACGAGGGCCTGACGATGTTCCTGGTGCCGATCAACAGCCCCGGCATCACCCTGCGGCGGATCAAGCAGGTGAACGGATCGGTCGAGTTCTGCGAGGAGTTCTTCGACAACCTCGAACTCGACGACGACGCCGTCGTCGGCGAGGTCAACGACGGCTGGCAGGTGGCGTCGCGGCAGCTCTACCACGAGCGGCGCGCGGTGGGCGGCGGCTCCGAGTTCGCCAGCGGCATTGGCGCAGAAGGCAAATCGGATGTGCCCATCGACTACGTGTCGCTGCTGGCCACGTTGGGGCAGGCGGACAACGAGCGACTCCGCGCTCTCGCGGGCCGGGCGCTGGTGCACCGGGCGGTACGCGACCAGTTGATCGACCACGTGTACCACGGCGTCCTCGACGGATCGCTGCCACCCGCAGCGGGTTCGATCATCCGGGTCACGCACGCCGAGATCCACCACCTCGAGATCGACACCGTGTTGGCCATCACGGGCAGCGCCGGCGTGGTCGATGGCGGCGACGACCTGATCCGCTACGGCGACCGGTACCTGTCGCGGCAGGCGAGCGCACTCGGCGGCGGCACCACCGAGATCGCGAAAAACATCATCGGCGAACGCATTTTGGGCTTCCCCCGCGAGTACGCCGCCGACCGCGGTGTGCCGTTCAACCAGGTGAAGCGCAACAAGACCTGACCGTTCCTCCCGCGAGCAGACGCAAAATGCCCCGACACGCCGACGATTTGGGACAGTTTGCGTCTGCTCGCGCTAGAAGAGGGTCGGCTGCAGGACCTCGGCCGGCGGTGGCGGCACCGCCGCCTCAGCCGCGCGGAACGACCGACGGTCGGGGACCAACCCGTATCTGGCCACCAGCGGCGCCACCCGGTCGTGCAGCATCTTCCGGTAGTCGGACGGCAGATACGCTCCGCGCCTGTACAACTCGCGGTACTCCCGCACGAGTTCGGGATGCGATTTCGCCAACCACGCCATGAACCAGCCGCGCGTCGAACCGCGCAGATGCAGACCGAACACCGTCACACCCGTGGCCCCCGCCTCCGCGATCTGGCGTAGCAGCCCGTCGAGGTGCTCGACCGAATCGGTCAACCGAGGCAACACCGGCGCGACCATCACGTGACACTCCAGACCCGCTTCGCGGATGGCGGAAATCAGCCCCAATCTCGCTTGCGGCGTTGGGGTTCCGGGCTCGACGTCCTTGTGCAACTCGGGATCGCCGACCGCCAGCGACACCGCGACGCTGACCTCGGCGGCTTCCGCGGCCTGGGTGATCAACGGCAGATCGCGACGCAGCAGCGTGCCCTTGGTCAGGATGGAGAACGGTGTGCCGGACTCCGCAAGTGCACCGATGATGCCCGGCATCAACGCGTAGCGGCCCTCGGCGCGTTGATAAGGGTCGGTGTTGGTACCGAGCGCAACGGTCTCGCGTTGCCACGTCTTGCGGTGCAGTTCGCGCCGCAGCACCTCGGCGACGTTGGTCTTCACCACCACCTGGGTGTCGAAATCGGTGCCGCAGTCGAAATCGAGGTACTCGTGGGTGGGCCGCGCAAAGCAGTACCGGCAGGCGTGCGAACACCCGCGGTAGCCGTTCACCGTGTACCGAAACGGCAACATCGACGCTGCGGGCACCTTGTTCAGCGCGCTTTTGCAGAGAATCTCGTGAAACGTCATGCCCTCGAACTGGGGGCTGCGGACGCTGCGCACAAAGCCGATGCGTTGCAGACCCGGCAAGGCGCCGTCGTCGACGCTGACGCCCTGCCGATCCCACCGCACCCCACCATTCGAACGCTTGTTCGAGATGATGTCAAGGTAATTACTCGAGTGTGTCGGCCTGATGCCCTTTCAACCGTATAACGCGGGTGGGGGCTTGCGGCAAGGTCGGGGGCATGCCTCAAAATCCTCCCCTACCTTCGATATGGGCCGGATGGAGGCCAGAGATCAGGAAAAGAGGCACGTGTCCTACGAAGACGAACTGCAGTCCGAGCAGAGCTACCTCGACGGGCTCTACGCGCGACTCGACGCCGAGCGAACGCGCGTCAAGGACGCCTACCGCGCTGCGCTGCGGGAAGACGGCCTGCCGCTTGTGGAGCGCGACGCCGGGGTCCGTGCGCTGGCGCGGGAGATGAACCGGCTGAACGTCGTCGACCACGCACTGTGCTTCGGGCGGTTGGACAGCCTTGACGGCGACCCGTCGTACATCGGCCGCATCGGCCTTTTCGATGCCGACGACGACTACCAGCCGTTGTTGTTGGACTGGCGCGCACCGGCGGCGCGGGCGTTTTACGTTGCCACCGCCGCCAACCCCGAGAACATGCGCAGGCGCCGGCAATTCCACAGTCTCGGGCGCCGGTTGGTCGACTTCACCGACGAGGTGTTCGGCAGGCCCGGTCGCGGCGCGCGCGGCGACGCAGCGCTGCTGGCGGCGGTCAACGCCCCGCGCGGCGAGGGCATGCGCGACATCGTCGCGACCATTCAGGCCGAACAGGACGAGATCATCCGACTCGACCATCCCGGCGTGCTGGTGATCGAGGGCGGGCCCGGCACCGGCAAGACCGTGGTGGCGCTGCACCGCGTCGCCTACCTGCTGTACACGCAGCGTGAGCAGATGGAGCGGCACGGGGTGCTGGTGGTCGGCCCGAACGCGGCCTTCCTCAACCACATCGGCCGCGTGCTGCCCTCGCTGGGCGAGACGAACGTCGTGTTCATGACGCCCGGCGACCTGGTCCCGGGGCTGCACGTCACGGCCGAGGACGAACCGTACGTCGCGCAGGTGAAGGGCTCCACGGTGATGCTCGACGTGCTCGCCGCCGCGGTGGCCGACCGGCAGCGACTGCCGGACGAGCCGATCCGGATCCCGCTGAAAGACGTCACGATGCGCATGGACGCCGAGATCGCCGAGTGGGCAATCGAGGAGGCGCGCGCAAGCGGCCTGCCGCACAACGAGGCCCGCGCGGTGTTCAGCGACATCGTGACGTGGGTGCTCACCGAACGGGCCATCGCGTTGATCGGCCGCGGCTGGCTCACTCGAGAGGACGGCCAGGCGTGGGAGAACATGCGCGCGGATCTGCTCGCCGAACTCACCGACACCGCGGAGTTCATCGCCGCGCTCGACGACCTGTGGCCATTGCTGACGCCTGAGTCGCTGCTGGCGGAGTTGTACGAATCACCGGACCGGTTGCAGGCCGCAGGCGCCGATCCGGCGTTGCACCGCGCCAAGGGCGACGCGTGGACGGTGCCGGACGTCGCCCTGCTCGACGAGCTGTTCGACCTCTTGGGGCGGGCCAAGCTGCCCGACGACGAAGCCGAACGTGACCGCAAGGCCGATGCCGCGTTCGCCGAGGGCGTGCTGGATCTGATGGTCGGCCGCGAAGATCTGATGGACGACGAGGACCAACTGCTGGCCACCGACCTCCTCTACGCCGAGGATCTGGCCGACCGCTTCGCCGAACGCGACTACCGGGGACTCGCCGAACGTGCTGCCGCGGACCGGGATTGGACCTACCGGCACATCGTGGTCGACGAGGCCCAGGAACTGTCGCAGATGCAGTGGCGGGTGCTGATGCGGCGGTGCCCGAACCGGTCCTTCACGATCGTCGGCGACCTTGCCCAACGCAGGGCGGCGGCAGGCGCGACGTCGTGGGACAGCGTGCTCGAACCGTACGTGCCGGGCCGCTGGCTGTACCGGCCGCTGTCGGTGAATTACCGCACCCCGGCCGAGATCATGGCGATCGCCGCCGCACTGCTCGAAGAGTTCGCGCCCGGCGTGCAACCGCCGGAGTCCGTCCGCGCATCCGGCGCCCAGCCTTGGGCCAAGCATGTCGGTGAAAGTGAACTGTCCTCTGCCATCGACGAATTCGTGCAGGCCGAGAAGGAAATGCCGGGCACCAGCATCGTGATCGGTCCGCCCGGTGTGCCCGGCACAGTTCCCGCATCGGAGACGAAGGGACTGGAGTTCGACGCGGTCCTGGTCGTCGAGCCTGAGCGCATCCTCGCCGAGGGACCGCGCGGGGCGGCCGACCTCTACGTCGCCCTCACCCGCGCCACACAGCGCCTCGGCGTGCTGCACTGCGGCCCGCTGCCGCACGTTCTGAGCGGCCTGCGGATACCGCATGTGGCTTGATCGCCGCGAAAACCGTTGACAGGAAATCGAATCGAGGAGGATTTCAGTGCCGGGAGCGAAACCGTACGGGCAGTTGCGGTACAAGCAGATCAACGGAAAGCGGATGGCCTACATCGACGAGGGCCAGGGTGACGCGATCGTGTTCCAGCACGGCAACCCGACGTCGTCGTACCTGTGGCGCAACGTGATGCCGCACGTGGAAGGGCTGGGCCGACTGATCGCCTGCGATCTGATCGGGATGGGTGGCTCGGACAAGCTCGACGACTCCGGCCCCGACCGCTACCACTACGCCGAACAGCGCGACTATCTGTTCGCGTTGTGGGACGAACTGGATCTCGGCGACAAGGTGATTCTCGTGCTGCACGACTGGGGTTCGGCGCTCGGCTTCGACTGGGCCAACCGGCACCGGGACCGGGTGGCGGGCATCGCCTACATGGAAGCCGTCGCGATGCCGATCGAGTGGTCGGACTTCCCAGGTCCGATGCGCAGCGTGTTCCAGGGCTTCCGCTCCCCCGACGGCGAGTCGATGGTGTTGGAGCAGAACATGTTCGTCGAGGCGGTGCTGCCAGCGTCCATCAAGCGTCAGCTCACCAACGAGGAGAAGGCGCACTACCGCGAACCGTTCCGCAGCGCGGGCGAGGACCGCAGACCGACACTGACCTGGCCGCGCAACATCCCCATCGAGGGCGAGCCCGCCGATGTGGTCGCCACTGTCACCGACTACGGCCAGTGGCTGTCGCAGTGCGATGTTCCCAAACTGTTCGTCAAGGGCGAACCAGGCGCGTTGATCCGCGGCCGCGCTTTGGACTTCGTGCGTACCTGGCCCAACCAGACCGAGGTGTCCGTGCCCGGCATCCACTTCCTGCAAGAGGACAGCCCCGACGAAATCGGCGCTGCGGTCGCCTCGTTCGTGCGGGCGGTCAGAGCATGACCGTCTTGGTGGTCGGCGCCGGAGCGGGCGGCGGGTACATCGGCGACCGGTTGCTCGCCGCGGGCCGCGACGTCACCTTTCTGGTTCACGCCCACACGCTGGCGCGACTGCGCGAGAGCGGATTACGGTCGCGCCACGGCACCGACGTCCGCACCGTCGACGTCAACGCCGTCACCGCCGCCGACCTGAACACCACATACGACGTCATCGTCGTCGCGGTGCGCGCCAGCGCCGTCGCATCGGCGATCGACGACGTCCTGCCTGCCGTCGGCCCCGACACCAGGATCGTGCCGATCGTCAACGGCATCGGCCATCTCTCGCTGCTGACTGCGGCGTTCGGCCGTCGCGCGCTCGGCGCGGCGGCCCGACTGCACGCATCGTTGTCCGCGGACGGCGTCATCGACGTGGTCGTGCCCGGTATCGACATTCAGATCGGTGCGCTCGACGGCGACGACGCGGACGGGCTGAAACGCACCCGGGCCGAACTGGAGGCTCCCGACGTCGCGGTCGCGGTCCGTGACGACATCCGCGGTGCCATGTGGGAGAAGTTCGCGTTCATCATGTCCGCGGCGGTGCTCACCTGCCTCGTGGGCGCCGAGATAGGACCGATCGCCCGCGCCGACGGCGGCGTCGCGTTGGCCCGTCGGGTGCTGGCCGAAGTGTCCTCGATCGCGGCGGCCGAGGGCCACCCGCTCGCGGACGAGGTCCGCAACAATCTGGACGCCGTGGTCACGGACCCGTCGTCGAAGTTCGGGCCGTCCATGTTCCGCGACCTGCGGGCCGGTCGCCCGATAGAGATGGGCGTGTTCGCGGATCTCGCCGAGGTCGCCCGCGCGCATCACCTCGACACGCCGTTGTTGGACGCAGCCATGGTGGTGGTCGACGTGCACAACCGCCGGGTGGCGCCGTAGGCGGCTACCTCACCACTGTCCGAGTTTGCACTGCAGGTTGTACGGGCCGTCCTGCTGCACGACCACCTGGCCGTCGACGGCGATCTCGCAGTGCGGATTCGGCGCGGCCTGTCCGCCGTGCGTGGTGCTGCTGACGGTGAAGATCGCCCACTGCGGGTCGGCGAGCGTGGTTTCGAAGACCCACGGCGCGCCGGGGCCGACGTTCACCGTTTCCTTCTTCACGTAGGAGTACGCGTCGGCGTTGTAGGCGTCCTTGCTCGGCGGCTGAGCCGTCAGATAGAAGAGGTCGAAGTCCGCGGGCCCGCCGGTCGTCAGCGTGTACCGCACCTGGTGTCCGGCCGGCTCAGCGCTCGCGATGCCACCACTTACCGCAATCCCGGCGGCCGCCACGAGAAGCGCCGCCCCAACCCTTGTCGCTGTTCGCATGTCCGTCACATCGCGGCACGGTACCGGATCGTTACACGGGCAACCACGCAGCAACGTCCGACTCGGTAAACGGCAAACGACCTCGGCCGCGTCGACAGGTTAATCCGTTCGTCACACGCAGAAATTTCGCAGAAACAGAGGCGATCTAACGTCCCGATTTGACACCCCTGGGGCGTCTGCACTTCTGCGCTTCAACCCGACGCTCATCAGCGGATGAGCGCTGCTGACACCTAGAAAGGCTGCCCATGCGACTACCGCGACGCACTTCGTTGAGACGGTCGGCTTTAGCTGCGGGAAGCGTCCTCGCCGCGACGAGCTTGTTGCTGTCCGGCTGCGGAAGCAAGGCGACCGAGTCGGACTCGGCAAACGCCGCGTCGTGTGTGGACACCTCGGGACCGACCATCAAAATCGGCGCACTCAACTCGCTGTCGGGCACCATGGCGATCTCAGAAGTCACCGTGCGGCATGCGATCGATCTGGCCGTCGAGCAGATCAACGCCGCGGGCGGCGTTTTGGGCAAGCAGATCCAGCTCGTCGGCGAGGACGGCGCGTCGGAGCCGACCGTGTTCGCTGAGAAGGCCCAGAAGCTGATCTCCAGCGACTGTGTCGCGGCGGTGTTCGGCGGCTGGACGTCGTCGAGCCGCAAGGCGATGTTGCCGGTGTTCGAAAGCTCCAACTCGCTGCTGTACTACCCGGTGCAATACGAGGGTCTCGAGTCGTCGAAGAACATCTTCTATACCGGGGCCACCACCAACCAGCAGATCGTGCCCGCCCTCGATTACCTGAAGGAAAAGGGCATCAAGTCGCTGTATCTGGTCGGCAGCGACTACGTCTTCCCGCAGACCGCCAACCGGATCATCAAGGCGTACGCCGCCGCCAACGGCATCGAGATCAAGGGCGAGGACTACACACCGCTTGGCTCAACAGACTTCTCGACGATCGTCAACAAGGTCCGCGGATCCAACGCCGGGGCGGTGTTCAACACTCTCAACGGCGATTCCAACGTCGCCTTCTTCAAGGAGTACACCAACGCGGGCCTGACGCCGCAGAAGATGCCGGTGGTCTCGGTGTCGATCGCCGAGGAGGAAGTGACCGGCATCGGCGCCAAGAACATCGAAGGCCAGCTGACCGCGTGGAACTACTACCAGACGGTCGACAATCCGGTGAACAAGGCGTTCGTCAAGGCCTACAAGGACAAGTACGGCCAGGACAAGCCCACCTCGGACCCGATGGAAGCCGCGTACGTCTCGGTCTATCTGTGGAAGAACACCGTCGAGAAGGCGAAGTCGTTCGATGTCAAGGCGATTCAAGATGCCTGCGGCGGCGTCACGTTCGACGCCCCCGAGGGCCTGGTGACGATCGACGGCGAAAACCACCACATCACCAAGACCGCTCGCATCGGCGAGATCCACCCCGACGGCCTGATCTACACGGTCTGGCAGTCGCCGGGCCCGATCAAGCCGGACCCTTACCTCAAGACGTACCCGTGGGCTGCGGGCCTGTCGAGCTGAGATGGAGGTCCTGATCGGACAGCTGGCAACGGGATTGAGCCTCGGCTCGATCCTGTTGTTGGCTGCGTTGGGGTTGTCTCTGACGTTCGGGCAGATGGGCGTCATCAACATGGCGCACGGCGAGTTCATCATGGCCGGCTGCTACACGGCCTACGTGGTGCAACAAGTCGTATCGAGCGCCGGTCTGTCACTGCTGATTTCACTCGTGATCGGATTCGTGGTCGGCGGTGCGATGGGCGCGCTGCTCGAAGTCACCCTGATCCGCCGGATGTACACCAGGCCGCTGGACACGCTGCTGGTCACGTTCGGCGTCGGGCTGGTCCTGCAGCAGGTGGCCCGTGACATCTTCGGCGCACCCGCGGTCAATGTCGTTGCGCCAGGCTGGTTGTCGGGCGGTGTCGAGATCCTCGGCGCAGTCGTACCGAAGAGCCGGATCTTCATCCTGGTGCTGGCGGTGATCTGTGTGGCGGCGTTGGCCGCTGTGCTCAAGCTCAGCCCGATGGGGCGGCGAATCAGGGCAGTCGTGCAGAACCGCGATCTGGCCGAGACTAGCGGCATCTCGTCCCGGACCACCGATATCACCACGTTTTTCATCGGTTCCGGGCTGGCGGCGGTTGCCGGTGTGGCGTTGACGCTGATCGGTTCGACCAGTCCGACCATCGGTCAGAGTTATCTGATCGACGCGTTCCTGGTGGTCGTGGTCGGCGGTCTCGGCCAGATCAAGGGCACGGTCATCGCGGCGTTCGCGCTCGGCTTCCTGAACTCGTTCATCGAATACAGCACAACGGCATCGCTGGCCAAGGTGATCGTCTTCGTGATCATCGTGGTCTTTCTGCAGGTGCGCCCCCAGGGCCTGTTCACCGTTAGGACAAGGAGTCTCGCGTGAGAATTCTCGGCCGTTGGCAGACCTGGGCCGGATTCGGTATCGCGGCGGTGCTGCTGTTCGCGGTGGCGCCTGCGGTGCTATCCGAGTTCCGGCTCAGCCTGCTCGGCAAGTTCTTGTGCTTTGCCATCGTCGCGGTCGGCATCGGGTTGGCCTGGGGCCGCGGCGGAATGCTGGTGCTGGGCCAGGGCGTGTTCTTCGGGCTCGGCGGCTACATGATGGGGATGCACCTGAAGATCGCCGACGCGCAGTTGCGCGGCACCAGTGTGCCGGACTTCATGCAGATCGCCGGCGTCCGTGCGCTGCCCGCGTATTGGGAGCCATTCGCCTCCCCCGCGTTCACACTGCTCGCCATCGCGGTGGTGCCGACTGCGATCGCAGCGGCGCTGGGGCTGGGTGTGTTCAAGCGTCGGGTCAAGGGCGCCTACTTCGCGATCCTGTCGCAGGCGCTGGCCGCGGCGCTGGCGATCCTGCTCGTCGGCCAGACGAGCCTGGGTGGCAGCAACGGCTTGACCAACTTCCGTACCTTCTTCGGATTCGCGCTCAAGGATCCGGCGAACAAGCGGATGCTGTACTTCATCGCGGCGGGTGTGCTGCTGATCGTCGTCGCGATCGTGCGTCAGCTGATGTACAGCCGCTACGGGGAACTGTTGGTTGCGGTGCGCGACGGCGAGGAGCGGGTGCGGTTCCTCGGGTACGACCCTGCCAACATCAAGGTGGTCGCGTACACCGTCGCCGCCTTCTTCGCGAGCATCGCGGGCGCGCTGTTCGCCCCGATCGTGGGCTTCATGGCGCCTTCGCAGGTCGGAATCCTGCCGTCCATCGTGTTCCTGATCGGCGTCGCGATCGGCGGGCGCACCACGCTGCTCGGGCCCGTGCTGGGCGCCGTCGGTGTGGCGTGGGCGCAAACCCTGTTCTCCGAACGATTTCCGTCGGAGTGGACCTACGCCCAGGGCTTGCTGTTCATCGTCGTCGTCGGCTTCTTCCCCGCCGGACTGGCGGGAGTCGGTGCGTTGTTCAAACGGTGGCGCGAGCGCAAGCCGACACCATCGCACGAACCCAAGTCGGTTCCCGGTTCTGACGTCGAATCGGACGCCGAGAAAGTCGAGGCGCGCGCATGACCGGTTCGACGGTGGAACCGGTCGAGGGCGGCAACGTCGGCATGGGCAGCCAGTACCTCGAAGTCAGGGGTTTGACAGTCGATTTCGACGGGTTCAAGGCGGTCAGCGATGTCGACCTGACGCTCTTCCAGGGTGACCTGCGATTCCTGATCGGCCCCAACGGCGCGGGCAAGACCACCGTCATCGACGCGATCACCGGACTGGTCGCCGCAACCGGGTCGGTGAACAAGTCCGGCGTCGAGTTGCTCGGCAAGAAGGTGCACCAGATCGCTCGGGCCGGTGTCGGCCGGACTTTCCAGACGGCAAGCGTTTTCGAGCAGCTGACCGTGCTGCAGAACCTCGACATCGCCGCCGGTGCCGGCCGGTCCGCGTGGACGCTGCTGCGGCGGCGTAAGGGGATACTGCCCGCGATCGAGGAAGCTCTCGACATCACCGGGTTGACGGATCTGGCGGAAAAGCCTGCGGGGGTGTTGGCGCACGGTCAGAAGCAGTGGCTGGAGATCGGCATGCTGCTGGTGCAGAACGCCGACGTGTTGTTGCTCGACGAGCCGGTCGCAGGCATGAGCCACGAAGAGCGCGAAGAAACCGGAAACCTGTTGCGCCGCATCGGCGGCGAACGAACGGTGGTCGTCGTCGAACACGATATGGATTTCATGCGAGCGTTCGCGACGTCGGTGACCGTGCTGGCCCGTGGACAGGTGATCGCCGAAGGGTCGGTGGCCGAGGTACAGGCCAACCCGAAGGTGCAGGAGGTCTACTTGGGCACGGCGGCCGCAGGCGCAGAAGGGATTTCGTAATGCTTCAGCTTGTGGACGTGCGCAGCGGTTACGGCCGCTCGGAGGTCATCCATGGGGTCAGCCTCGAGGTGCCCGCCGAAGGCGTTGCCGCGGTGATGGGCCATAACGGTGCGGGCAAGACCACACTGTTACGCGCGGCTGTAGGTCTGTTGAAATGCACGGCGGGCAAAGTACTTTTCGACGGCGACGACATCACGAAGCTGCGGCCGAGCGCGCGGGTGGCCCGCGGGTTGGCGTATGTGCCGCAGGGCCAGCAGTCGTTCGGTCAGTTGACGACCGCCGAGAACCTCCAAGTCGTCGCTGACGGACGCAAGAACGGCAAGCAGTTGATCGACGAGCAACTCGACCTGTTCCCCGCGCTCAAGGAGTTGCTGACGCGACGGGCCGGTCTGCTGTCCGGCGGCCAGCGGCAGCAGTTGGCGATCGCGCGGGCGTTGATCACCAGCCCCAGGTGCCTGATCCTCGACGAGCCGACCGAAGGCATCCAACCGTCGGTGGTGGCCGAAATCGAAGCGGCGATCACGGAGTTGACGAAGCGCGGCGACCTGGGAGTGCTGTTGGTCGAGCAGCACA
Source organism: Mycobacterium sp. 3519A (assembly GCF_900240945.1). Lineage (NCBI taxonomy): Bacteria > Bacillati > Actinomycetota > Actinomycetes > Mycobacteriales > Mycobacteriaceae > Mycobacterium > Mycobacterium sp. 3519A. The sequence goes on along the minus strand of NZ_OESG01000013.1, from coordinate 2,310,148 downwards.
TCGGCTTCGCCCTCGAGTCCGCGCAGCGCTACTACATCCTGGAATCGGGCCGCGTCACGTCCTCGGGCGTAGGAGGTTCGTCGTCGGAGGCTGACGTCCGCGCCGCGATGGCGATCTGACGCCGATGTGCTTATAGCTGCGCGGAAAGCCGGACCGTCATCTCGCGATACCGCTGCATGAGTTCCGCGTTCCCCTGTCGGTCACCGCGGAAGCGCGCCAACGCCGCACGGGATCGCAGCAGCGCCAACTCGTACAGCACGAACCCGGGATGGACTGTGCATGCCGCCAGCTCGTCGACGACCGCGTGCGCCTCCTGCAGATCGCGCCCGGCGCCTCGTTGCAGCAGGGCCTCCACCAGCACCACCGTCGCCGGGCCGCGGAAGAGCACTTCGCCGCACTCGACGAGGTGCGCAGTCGTTGCCCTGGCGATCTCGATCGCCGCGTCCAATTCCGCTGCGCGCGCTTTGTATTCGGCGAGTTGAACATCGGCCATGGTCGCCGTCAGCAGGTCGCCGTGCCGCCACGCCTGTTGGCGCCCCTTCATGAGGAGACTCATACCGGCGGAGTCAGCGGCATTCACCCGCACGAGCATGATGCCGTGGGTGATTCGCGCCCACGCCAGACTCACATCGTCGCCGGAGCGTTCGGCGGCCCGCAGGGTTTCGTCGGTGTCCGCCAGTAACGTCGCATCCACCGCCAGCACACCATTCAGGACGGCGGGCACGTAGCCACCGGCGACGACAGCGGCCCGCGTTATGCCCTGTACTTCGCGCGCCATGGCGACCCCGGCGTGCAGATCCTCGTGCCATCCGGCCTCCCCGAGGCTGCAACGTGTGACTCCGCGCAGGGTGAGCGCCCACGCCAATGGTGATTCGAAGAAGAAGTTGCCGAGCGTGGCGTTGCCGTCCGCGACGTCGATCGCGCGCTGAAACAAGGCCAGCGCCTGCGTGATTCGACCCGCGAGGAACATTCCATGGCTCGCGGTGTTGATCAGCAGGATCAATGCGGGGTCCGCCGTTGACTCGAGCACGTGAATGTAATCCGGTGCGAGCGAGACCAGTTCGCGAAGCCGGTGGTTGAGCGTCATCGCGACGAGGATGCCAGACGTGCCCATCACGCTGGATATCACATGGCCTTCGCCGCCGGCTAGTTCGCGTAATTCGTCGAAGCCGCTGGCGTCGACACCGTTACCGCCTGCGCGCCATGCGTAGCCGCAGAGCAGCGTGCGCGGGGCGATTCTCATCGGCACGGTGTCCGCTGCGTCGTCCGGCAATCTGTCCGCGATTTCGCGGGCGCGTTGCCAACTGGCCCGCGCCGCGCCGATGTCACGGTTCGTCAGCCACGCCCCGGCCCGCATGTGCCAACCGAACGCCGCGGGTAATTCGCCCGCGGCTTCCAGGTGGGATGCGATCAGCGCGGCATTCTCGTCGGCCGACGGCTGATGCTGTTGGATGGCCTCGGCGACCTGCCGATGCAGTTCCGACCGGTCCGCGATCAATTGCGATTCGTAGGCGACGGCACGGATCAGCGGATGGCGGAAAGCGTACTCGTCTGGCCGAAAAGCGGTCACCGGCTCGACGAGTTCGGCTTCGACCAAATCCGTGAGTGCGGCGTCGGGGTCGACGAATGCGAGCAGGCCGGCGTCGAAGCGCGAACCGATCACGGCCGCCGCGTGCAACGTTCGTTTGGCTGCCGGGCTGACGCGGTCGATGCGCGCGGCGATGGTGGCCTGCACGGTGGCAGGCACAGTGATGTCGGCGGCGTCCACACGGCAGACGTACGCGCCGCGGTTACCGCGCAGAACACCGCGTTCGACCAGATCGCGCACGATCTCCTCGGCGAAGAACGGATTTCCTGCCGACCGGTCCCCCACCTGGGCAGCCAGCGAAGTCACCGACGGGTCGTCGCCCAACAGTTCGGCCGTCAGCAGCGGGACGTCCTCACCTTCGAGCGGAAGCAGGCGGATCGTGCACTCGCCGGGCGTCCGGGCCAGGACGCCGCGGTATTCGGGTCGGTGAGTGAGCAACGCAAGTGAACGAGTCTGCGGGAGGACCGAGAAGAGTGCCTCGATCAACGACTCGCTCACGTCGTCGATCCAATGGGCATCCTCGATCAGGTAGATGGTCGGCGTCGCGCGGGCCAGCGCGGCGGACCTGACCACCTGCCGCAGTCGCCGACGGCGAGCATCTGCGTCGAGTTCGGCAGCCCTCGCATCAGGCTCCCCGATGCCCAGCAGGTCTTCGAGCAGCAGCAGATCCTCGTCCTCGGCATCGGACAACAACGCTCTGATGCGGGCCCGCGTCTGGTCCGGCGCAACGCCGCCGGTACCGAAGAGCGCGCGCAGCAGACCGGTCGCGGCGTGAAACGCGATACCGCGGGCGTGCGATTGGCAGAACGTCGAGAACACGGGCACCCCGCGCGCGGTGGCCGCCGCGACCGTCTCGCGAGCCAGCCTGCTCTTGCCGATACCGGCAGGCCCGACGATCCGCAGAACTCCACCGGCGCCGGTGATGGCCTTGTCCAGAACTGCGGTCGTTTCGGCGATCTCGCGCCTGCGACCCACCAGCGGCACTTCCGCAGCGGCCGCCCGGCCGTGGTGCAGCGTGACTTCGCGCAGCCGGTGCGCGGGTAGTGGTTCCTCTCGGCCCTTGACGTGCACCAGTTGCTGCGCGTCCAACGTCGCTCCGTGTTGCACCAGGCGTGCGGTGGACTGGCTGAGCATCACGCCGCCGGGCGGGGCCACCGACTCCATCCGCTGCGCGATCCCCACCTGTTCGCCGACCGCGGTGTAGCCAAAAGGAGTCGTGCCGAGTTGTCCTGCAATCACCGCTCCGGAGTTCAATCCGATGCGCAAACTCAGGTCGACTCCGTCGCGCCGCTTCACCTCGTCAGCGAGGTCCTTCACCTCGTCCTGAATGGCCAGCGCGGTCAGGCATGCCCGAAACGCGTGGTCTTCCAACGCCACTGGCGCCCCGAACAGCGCCATGATCCCGTCGCCGGTGAACTTGTCGGTGGTTCCGCCGTAGCGATCCACGACGCGTGAGCAGCGGTCGACGAGGGCGGCCATGATCTCGCGGAGCCGCTCGGGACCGACCGTGGCCGCGATGTCCATCGAGCGCACCACGTCGGCGGACAGCACGGTGACTTGCTTGTACTCGGCGGGTTCGACGGCAGTCGAAGTCGGGGTGCCGCACGCATCGCAGAATTTCGCATCCGCCCGCAAGTCCCTGCGGCATGCAGGGCAGGCCACCGAAGATGTCTTCACGCCAGTACCGCCGATCCGGGGCCCCCAACCCCGATGCACCACAGAATAGGGCGCTGCCGACGCCGACGGGGGCGGTATTCGCATCCCCGACCTGCGGCGATACTAGCTTTTTGTGACTTGCCTCACAGCACTGAACGGATCACGAGGTCGATGCGTTAAGGGGGTAGTGACCCAACTCAGCCGGCGTTCGATTCTTCTCGGCATCGGCGCGGTCGGCGCGTTCTTAGCTGTTGATCTGGGCGCCGTCGCATATGCCAACAAGTGGATCGGCCCACAGAGTTCGTTGACTCGCGAGACCTTCATGGAAGGTTTCCGCAAGGTATTCGGCCTACATCCGGGCTTCCGGCGAAATCATGCCAAGGGCGTCGTCGTCAGTGGCCATTTCGACAGCAACGGCAGCGGGCGCGAACTGTCGAAGGCGGCCGTTTTCACGCGCGGCCAGACGCCGGTGATCGGACGGTTTTCGCTCAGCGGCGGCAATCCGATGATGGCGGACGCGCCGGGGGCGGCCCGCGGTCTGGGGTTGGCGTTCACCTTCCCGGACGCCACCCAGTGGCGGATGGCCTTGCTGAATCTTCCGGTTTTCCTTGACAATTCACCGCAGGGCTTCTACGACCGGTTGTTGGCATCGAAGAACGACCCGACGACCGGCAAGCCCGATCCCGCGGTGATGGCCGCCTTCAACAAGGCACATCCGGAGACGGTTGCCGCCATGGCGATCGTCAAACAACATCCACCGACCACCGGTTTCGCCGACAGCACCTTCAGCAGCCTGGTCACGTTCTACTTCGTCGACGACAGCGGTAAGCGGACACCGGTGCGGTGGGCGTTCGTTCCGATGCAGGCGGCGCTGGCGCCGCACCCGGGCACCACCAACTCGCTGTTCGACGCACTCGTCCGGCAGCTGAAAAGCGGTCCGCTGCAATGGCGGCTGATCCTGACGGTCGGCCAGCCGAATGATCCAGTCAACGACGCCACGCTGCCGTGGCCGAGTGATCGTCGCACCATCGATGCGGGAGTGCTGACCTTGACCAAGATCGAGACGGAGGCACCGGGCAACGCCCGCGACGTCAACTTCGACCCCCTGGTGCTGCCGGACGGGATCGAGCCGTCGGGCGACCCGCTGCTGAGCGCACGGTCCGCGGTGTACGCGGCGTCGTACCGGGCACGCGCCGGTGAGCCGAAGTCGAAGTCCGCCGTTCAGGTCGACGAGGTCGCACCGTGACCGCCCCGGCGCGTTACCCGCTGCGGACGCGGATCCTGCACTGGCTGACCGCACTCCTGGTCTTCGCCATGCTGCTGATCGGGTTCGTCATGGTCAACGCTATCGGCGCCTACGCGGCGCTGCGCGCCATTCACATGACCCTCGGCATCATCGTCCTCGTCATCGTCGTCGCCCGGATCGCGAACAGGTTCACTCACCGCCCACCGAAACTGCCGGACACCGTCGGCTGGTTCGAGCACAAGCTGGTGGTCGGCTCCGAGTTGGCGCTGTACGCGCTGCTGCTGGCGCAGCCGCTCGTCGGATGGGCGATGGTGTCGGCCACCGGCAAGCCGATCGAGGTGTTCGGGTCGCTGCACCTGCCCCGGATCGCCCCGTTCGACGCCAACCTCTATTTCATTCTCCGGCAGACACATTCGCTGCTGGCATACCTGTTGGTGGTGGTGATCGCCGCACACGTCAGCGCGGTGCTGCTGCACACCCTGACGTTGCGTGACGGCATGCTGTCACGGATGGCGTTCACACTTCGCCGCGAGGACACTCGACCCAACTCTGCGAATTTGCCCACGCCCGCCGACGACGGCATGCACGCTGCAATACGTGAGCACACCACAGCCACCGCAAACGCTGGCCGACACGGGCGGTCTCGTCGTAACGGATGACGGCCGCCGAGTACTCGTCTTCGATCGCTGCACGGGCGCGCTGACCACACTGGCGTTCGTGCTGGGCGTGCTGGCGCTCGTGGTCGGCGGCTTCGGCATCGTCGCGCTCGTCTCCGGGGAGCCGTCGAGCGCGCTGGGCGCGGCGTTTCTAGCCGGCGGCGTCGTCTTCGCGGCGGCGACGTACGCGGTGATCAGCAGAATCCGCCGCCGCCGCAAGCAGCCACTGCACGAGTGCCGCCCGGTCGCGGTCATCGACCGCAAGCTTGGCATCTTCAGCTACGGCGGTGGCGCGGTGGTGCCGTTGGATCAGGTGCACTTCGCACGCAAGATGCAAATCGGTTCGAGTTCACCGAAACTCGTTGCGATGACGCCGGGCGGCACACACGTGCTCAAGCGCGGCAACCCGTTCGACGGCGGCATCGGCAACATCGACGACGTGCTGGCCGCGGCCGTGCGGCAAGGCTGAACCGTGTCGGAACCCGACGGTTGTGGATGCACAACCGCATCGAACGCGCTGTCCCGCCGCTCCATGCTGGCGGCCTCGATGTCGGCGGTCATCGGCGGCGCGGTGCTCAGCACCTCGGCGTGCAGTTCGGCGGCTCCTGAGAAACCCGCTGCCGGGCTGCCCGACGATGCGCTGATCACTCTCGGCGTCCAGGCCGGTCCACCCCCGGTGCCGAACAAGACGGGTATCTCGTCGGCGCTGAAGGTGGGCACCGCCGTGTACCAGATCGACTGCGGCCTGGGTTCATTGAACGCATTCACCAACGCGGGACTGCGGTTCGACGAGCTGAAGGCGTTGTTCATCACGCATCTGCACACCGACCACATCGTCGACTACTTCAGCTTCTTCCTCTCCGGTGGGTACACGGCGTCGAAAGGCAAAGCGCCGGTGGCGGTGTACGGCCCCGGGCCCGCGGGCGGCCTGCCGCCAAGCCGCGTCGGCAATCCGGCACCGGCCACCATCGCACCGCAGGATCCGACGCCGGGACTGGCCGCCACGACGCGCGCGCTGCAGCAGGCGTTCGCCTACACCAACAACATCTTCATCCGCGACATGGGGATCGACGACATAGCCGACCTCGCGAAGGTCACGGAGATCGCGGTGCCACCCGGCTCGGACTACCTGAACCGCTCGCCCGCAACGGCGCCGTTTCCCGTCATGTCCGACGACAACGTCAGCGTCACCGCGACTTTGGTTTCGCACTACGACGTGTATCCCGCGTTCGCGTTCCGCTTCGATCTGAAGAAATCCGGGTTCTCGGTCACGTTCTCGGGCGACACCACGAAGTCCGACAACCTCGTTGCGTTGGCCCGCGATACCGACATCCTGGTGCACGAGGCACAGTTCAGTCTGGACGACGCCTACTACCACAACAGGTTTCCGCCGAACTACCTGCAGAACTCGCACACCTCGGCAGAGCAGGTCGGTGAGGTGGGCGCCGCGGCCAACGCCAAACATGTGATACTCAGCCACTATTCGCCTACCGACCTGCCCGACTCGGACTGGACCGACGCCGTTGCCAAGAATTACTCCGGGAAGGTCACGGTGGCGCGCGACGGGCAGGTGTTCGAACTCTAGGCGCCCAGATGCGCGGGCAGGCGCTCACCGAACAGCGCGATCGCGTTCTCGGAGCTGACCTTCCGGCGCTCGGAGTCGGCCATCGGATACGTCTGCAGGAATTCGGCGCCTGCCTGGTTGTCGTCCATCGGATAGTCCACCGAGAACATCACCCGGTCGGCACCCATCACGTCGAGCGTGCAGGCGAAGGCCCGCGGGCAGAAGTTGCCACTGGTCGTGATGTGGACATTGCTGCGAAGGTAGTCCGAAGGTAGGCGGCGCAACCGCTGCCCCGAATTCGAGCCGCCGAGCCCGTAGTAGCGGTCGATTCGGTAGGCGGCGAACGGCAGCATCTCGCCGAGGTGGCCGATGATCATCTGCAGCCGAGGAAACTTGTCGAACAAGCCCGAGTAGATCAGCCGCAGCACATGTGTTCCCGTCTCCACCCCGAAACCCCACGACGCCAGGTGCAGACCGTCGTCGACGTACGGGGCGAACCACGCGTCCATCACAGCGGAGTGCGGCGTCGTGGGATGCAGGTAGATCGGCGCACCCAACTGTTCGGCGCGCTCGAACAGCGCTTCGTATGCCGGGTCGTCGAGGTAGCGGCCCTGGCAGTGCCCGTTGATCAATCCGCCGACGAGACCGAGTTCGGTGACCGCGCGCTCGAACTCGGCGGCCGCAGCCTGCGGATCCTGCGTCGCCATCGTGGCGAAACCGCCGAACCGGCTTGGATTTCCACGCACGGTCTCGGCGAGGTCGTCGTTCGCACGGCGCGCCAGGTCGACGGCCGTGGCGACATCTGTCTCGTCCTGCACCCCTGGGTCGAACAACGACAGGATCTGGAAGTCGATGCCTGCGGCGTCCATCTGCTCCAGCCGCAGCGGGCCGCGGTCATACAACCGCGCATGACCGACGGGATTGTTCGATTCCAGCCAGGTCGCCACGACGTTGCCTGCACTGGCGGGGTCCCACGCGTAATGCTCCTCGAGCGCGATCAGCGACATGGCCGTCAGCCTTCCCCGAGCGACCGCCTTTGTACACAAATTCGCGGCGCGTCGCCGTGCGAACACGGTCGCTCGGCGGGCCCTCAGCGGGCTAGCCGCGGCTGAGGCGGGACAGCACCTCTGGCAACACGGCGTCGACGGGGACGTCGACCTGCTCACCCGTCGCGAGGTTCTTCACCCCGATGGTGCCTGCCTCGATATCGCGGTCACCGGCGACCAACGCGATGGACGCACCGGAGCGGTCGGCGGCGCGCATCGCGCCCTTGACGCCACGGTCGCCGTAGGCCAGGTCGACGCGAACCCCGGCCGCCCGCAGTCGCGCCGCCAGCACACCGAGCGTGAGCTTGGCCGCGTCCCCCAGCGGCACCCCGAACACGTCGACGCGCGACGTCCCGCCGACCGTCTTGCCCTCCGCCCGCAGCGCCAACAACGTCCGGTCGACGCCGAGACCAAACCCGATGCCGGACAAGTCTTTTCCGCCGAGCTGACGCATCAGCCCGTCGTAGCGGCCGCCGCCGCCAATCCCGGACTGCGCGCCGAGGCCGTCGTGCACGAACTCGAACGTCGTCTTGGTGTAGTAGTCCAGCCCGCGCACCATCCGCGGGTTGATCACATACGGCACGCCCAACGCGTCGAGGTGCGCGAGCACCGTGTCGAAGTGCTGTTTGGCGACATCGGACAGGTGATCGAGCATGACGGGCGCATCGGCGGTCATCTCGCGCATCGCGGGTCGCTTGTCATCGAGCACCCGCAACGGGTTGATCTCGGCGCGCCGGCGCGTTTCGTCGTCGAGGTCGAGTTTGAACAGGAAGTCCTGCAACAGTTCCCGATACTGCGGCCGGCAGGTGTCGTCGCCCAGGGAGGTGATCTCCAGCCGGAAGCCGTCGAGCCCCAGTGAGCGGAAGCCCGCGTCGGCGATGGCGATCACCTCGGCGTCCAGCGCGGGATCGTCGACGCCGATCGCCTCGACACCGACCTGCTGCAGTTGCCGGTAGCGCCCGGCCTGCGGGCGCTCGTAGCGGAAGAACGGCCCGGCGTAGCACAGCTTCACCGGCAACGGGCCGCGGTCGAGGCCGTGCTCGATCACCGCGCGCATCACGCCTGCGGTGCCCTCCGGTCGCAGCGTCACCGACCGATCGCCGCGGTCGGCGAACGTGTACATCTCCTTGGACACCACGTCGGTGGACTCGCCCACGCCGCGGGCGAACAGCGCGGTGTCTTCGAAGATCGGCAGTTCGATGTCGCCGTAGCCTGCGCGCCGCGCGGCGTCGAGCAGGCCGTCGCGCACACCCACGAACTGGGCCGAATCGGGCGGGAGATAATCCGGGACGCCCTTGGGCGCCTGAAAGTCGGTCACTAGGTAAGGCCTTCGAGGAACGGGTTGGTGCGGCGTTCGAAGCCGATCGTGGTCTTGTCGCCGTGTCCCGGTAGTACCACGGTGTCGTCGTCGAGCACCAACAGTTTTGTCATGATCGAGCCGAGCAGGTCGCGGCCACTGCCGCCAGGTAGATCCGTGCGGCCCACCGACTGACGGAACAGGGTGTCGCCGCTGAACACCACTTCTTCCGGGCCGTCCGAGACGCGGAACACCACGGAACCACGGGTGTGCCCCGGGGTGTGGTCGACGGTCACCGTCACATCACCCACATCTACCTTGTCGCCGTCGCGGTCCAGCTCAACGACCTGTTTGGGTTCCCGGAACAGCGCACCGAACGCGAGCTGGGCCAGTCGGGGGCCGAAGTCCTTGATCGGGTCGGTCAGCATGAACCGGTCGTCGGGGTGGATGTAGGCCGGGCAGCCGTACATGTCGGCCACCTTCTGCGCCGACCAGATGTGGTCGATGTGGCCGTGGGTCAGCATCACCGCCGCAGGTGTGAGGTGGTGCTCGTCGAGGATCTGTTGCAGTCGCCCCATGGCCCGCTGCCCGGGGTCGACGATGATCGCGTCGGCGCCGGCGCGTTTGGCCAGCACGTAGCAATTGCACGCCAACATGCCTGCCGGGAAGCCGGTGATCAACACGGCGTCCAGTGTCCCATTTCCTGTTCACGTGGGTCGCGACCCCCGCATTCAGCAATTGCTGGCACACTCGTTGCCGACCGAGCAGACCACGAGGAGGACACCGGCGGTGCCGACCAACGAACAACGGCGGGCAACAGCGAAGCGCAAGCTCGAACGTCAGCTCGAGCGCCGAGCCGCGAGGGAACGCAGACGTCGCCTCTACACGATCGTCGGGTCGGTGGTCGCTGCGATCGTCGTGATCGGCGCCGTCGTGGCAACCGTCGTCATCACCAAGAAGGACTCCGACAGCCAGACCGCGTCGGCGGCGACGACCACCTCGGCCGCGCCCGCCAGCGCGGCACCGTCGGCGCCTGGCGATCTGCCCGCGTTCGTCGCGCCCGCGGACCTTGGCGCCAACTGCGAGTACCCGGCGACCCAGGACAAGGCGAGCAAGCCGAACAAGCCGCCGCGCACCGGCAAGGTCCCGACCGACCCGGCGCAGGTGAGCGCCAGCATGGCGACCAACCAGGGCAACATCGGGCTGCAGTTGGACAACGCGAAGTCGCCGTGCACCGTCAACAGCTTCGCAAGCCTCGCGCAGCAGGGCTACTTCAACGACACGCCGTGCCACCGGCTGACCACCTCCCCGGGGCTGGCGGTGCTGCAGTGCGGCGACCCGACGGGGCAGGGCACGGGCGGCCCCGGCTACCAGTTCGCGAACGAGTACCCGACCAACCAGTTCCAGCCCGACGATCCCAAGCTGCAACAGCCGGTGAAGTATCCGCGCGGCACGCTGGCGATGGCCAACGCCGGTCCCGGTACCAACGGCAGCCAGTTCTTCCTGGTCTACAAGGACTCGCAGCTACCGCCCAATTACACGGTGTTCGGCACCATCGACCAGACCGGGCTGGCGACACTGGACAAGATCGCCGCGGCAGGCACCGCCGACGGCGGCCAGGACGGCAAACCGAAGGACGACGTGACGATCAAATCGATCCAACTGGACTGACACCGCGGTATGACCAGTCCGCCACCGTACGGGTATTACGGCTATCCCCCGCCGCGGCCGACCAACGGGCTGGCCATCGCGTCACTGGTCTGCGCGTTCCTGTTCGCACCGCTTGGCGTGGTCTTCGGCCACATCTCGCTGTCGCAGATCCGCAGGACAGGTGAAGAGGGCCGCGGGCTGGCCGTCGCGGGGTTAGTGATCGGGTACCTGATCACGGTGCTCACCGTGCTGGTGGTGGTGCTGAGCGCGATCTTCATCGTCCGCGTCTCGCGGGAACTCGAGTCGTTGGACGGGCTCACCGCGGACTATCCCGGCATCACGGCGGCCCCGTCGCCTGCGGTGAACAACCTGCCGCCGTTCGACCCGCCGAAGACGCTCGGCTCCAACTGCCAGTACCCGGCGACAACGGAACCGGCGAGCAAACCGGTGCAGCCGCCCCAAAACGGCCGCATCCCAAGGGATCCCGCGACCATACCGGCCACCGTCGTCACCACCCAGGGCGCCATCGGCCTGACGCTGGACAACAGCAAGACGCCGTGCACGGTGAACAACTTCGCCAGCCTGGCGAGGCAGGGGTTCTTCGACAACACCGCATGCCACCGGTTGACCACGTCGGCTGCGCTGGGTGTGCTGCAGTGCGGCGATCCGACCGGCAGCGGTACGGGTGGGCCCGGGTACCGGTTTCCCAACGAGTATCCGACGAACCAGTACCGACTGGCCGATCCTGCGCTGAAGGTGCCGCTGCTCTATCCGCGCGGCACGCTGGCGATGGCCAACTCCGGGCCGGGCACCAACGGCAGCCAATTCTTCTTGGTGTACAAGGATTCTCAGCTGCCGCCGACCTACACGGTGTTCGGCACCATCGACAACGCCGGATTGGCGACGCTTGAGAAGGTGGCCGCCGCGGGCGTCGCGGACGGCAGCCAGGATGGCAAGCCGGTTGCCGACGTGACGATCAAATCAGCCCGCATCGGCTGACGCTCAGTCCCGCTTCGACTGGATGTTGAACAGCACATCGTCGCCGTCGACTTTCGTCACCTCGACATGGGCCGTGTAGTTCCCGTCGGGCCCGGTGAAGTGGCAGTCGAACTTCTCGCCCACCTCGGCGGCAACGTCCGATGGGCACGTCGTGTCGGTCGGCTTGAAGCCGGTGTGCTTCGAGACGAAGTCGTTGACCGTCTCCGCGGCCCTATCGGGCTTGATCGTCGAACCACACCCGGCCAGCGCCAACGCCAACGAAGCAATCGAAATCAGCAAAGCAGCGCGCATCGCCGCAGTATCGCAGACAAAGCAAACTCACGCCGCAGAAGTGACCCGGTAGACGTCGTACACCCCCTCCACATTGCGCACCACGTTGAGCACGTGGCCGAGGTGCTTCGGGTCGCCCATCTCGAAGGTGAACCGGCTGATCGCGACGCGGTCGTTGGACGTCGTCACCGAGGCGGACAGGATGTTGACCTTCTCGTCGGCCAGGACCCGCGTCACATCGGACAGCAGGCGGTGCCGGTCGAGCGCCTCGACCTGGATGGCCACCAGGAACACCGACGACGGCGACGGGGCCCACTGCACGTCGATGATCCGCTCCGACTGTTGTTGCAGCGACGCGGCATTCGTGCAGTCGGTGCGGTGCACGCTGACGCCACCGCCGCGGGTGACGAAGCCCATGATGTTGTCGCCGGGCACCGGTGTGCAGCACTTGGCCAGCTTCGTCAGCACCCCCGGCGCTCCCGGCACGGCCACACCGACGTCGTCATTGGTGCGCTGCCGAACTGGCATGGTCGCGGGGGTGGAGCGTTCGGCGAGCTCGTCGGCGGCCTCGTCGTCGCCGCCGAGTTGGGCCACCAGCCGCTGCACGACGTGCCGCGCCGAGACGTGTCCCTCGCCCACCGCGGTGTAGAGCGCCGACACGTCGGTGTAGCGCAGTTCGCGGGCCAGCGCGGCCATCGACTCGGCATTCATCAAGCGCTGCAACGGAAGTCCGCTGCGACGTACCTCACGGGCGATCGCGTCCTTACCGGACTCCAGCGCCTCCTCGCGGCGTTCCTTGGCGAACCACTGCCGGATCTTGGCCTTCGCGCGAGGCGACACCACGAACGTCTGCCAGTCCCGCGATGGTCCCGCATTCGGCGCCTTCGACGTGAAAACCTCGACTACTTCCCCGTTTTCGAGCTTGCGCTCCAGCGCGACCAACCTGCCGTTGACCCTGGCGCCGATGCACCGGTGACCGACCTCGGTGTGCACCGCGTACGCGAAGTCGACCGGAGTCGACCCGGCGGGCAGCGTGATCAGATCGCCCTTCGGGGTGAACACGAAGATCTCCTGCACCGCAAGGTCGTAGCGCAGCGCCTCGAGGAACTCGCCGGGGTCGGCGGCTTCCCGCTGCCAGTCGAGCAGCTGACGCATCCACGCCATGTCGTCGATCTCGGCGGCGGCATGCGGATGAGGCGCGTTGCGGCCCTTGGTCTCCTTGTAGCGCCAGTGCGCGGCGATGCCGTACTCCGCGGTGTTGTGCATGTCCTTGGTGCGGATCTGCACCTCCAGCGGCTTCCCTTCCGGACCCACCACAGTGGTGTGCAGCGACTGGTAAACCCCGAACCGGGGTTGCGCGATGTAGTCCTTGAACCGTCCGGGCATCGGCTGCCACAGCGAATGCACCACGCCCACAGCGGCATAACAGTCGCGGATCTCGTCGCACAGAATGCGCACGCCGACCAGATCGTGGATGTCGTCGAAGTCGCGGCCCTTGACGATCATCTTCTGGTAGATCGACCAGTAGTGCTTGGGCCTGCCCTCCACGGTCGCGTTGATCTTCGACGCGGTCAGCGTGTTGACGATCTCGTCGCGCACCTTGGCCAGGTAGGTGTCACGCGAGGGCGCCCGGTCTGCGACCAACCGAACGATCTCCTCGTACTTCTTGGGGTGCAGGATCGCGAACGACAGGTCCTCGAGCTCCCACTTGACCGTCGCCATGCCCAGCCGATGTGCCAGCGGCGCAATCACTTCCAGCGTTTCGCGGGCTTTGCGCGCCTGCTTCTCCGGCGGCAGGAAACGCATGGTGCGCATGTTGTGCAACCGGTCGGCGACCTTGATCACCAGGACCCGGCCGTCGCGGGCCATCGCGATGATCATCTTGCGGATCGTTTCGGCGTCGGCCGCAGTGCCCAGCGCCACCTTGTCCAGCTTGGTGACGCCGTCGACGAGGTGCGCGACCTCCTCGCCGAAGTCGGCGGTCAGCTGTTCCATCGTGTAGCCGGTGTCCTCGACCGTGTCGTGCAGCAGCGCGGCGACCAGGGTCGTGGTGTCCATGCCCAACTCGGCCAGAATGTTCGCGACAGCCAGCGGATGCGTGATGTACGGGTCGCCGGAGCGCCGCATCTGGTCGGCGTGCCGCTGCTCGGCCACCTCGTAGGCCTTCTGCAACAACGCCAGATTGGCTTTCGGGACGAAACTCTTGTGCACGGCGACCAGCGGCTCCAGCACCGGGTTGACGGCGCTGCGCTGTGCGGTCATCCGGCGGGCAAGCCTGGCCCGCACCCGCCGCGACGCGCTGGTCGAGGTTTTCGGAATCTCGATCGGCTGCGTCTCGGGCAACGACGCTGCAGGTGGCGATTGCACGGCCTGACCCGTACCGGGATCGTCAGCCATGGTCACCTCCCATATCGAGTCAGACTTCGAGGATAGCCCTCAGACCGTGTGCAAGCTGCTGACCGGCAGCGGTTTGAGCAGGTCGCGGCCCCGCAGCGCAGCCAGCTCCAGAACCACCGCGGCACACGTCACGTTCGCGCCCGCGGTGCGCAGCAGCTTCGCAGTGGCGGCCACCGTGCCTCCTGTAGCCAAAACGTCGTCGATGATGGCGATGTTCCGGCCTGCCAGTTCGATGCCCTCTGCGGGCACCTCCAGCGTGGCGGTGCCGTACTCGAGGTTGTAGGTCTCGCGGATCACCGGCGGCGGCAACTTGCCGCCCTTGCGGACCGCCAGCACCCCGATGCCGAGCTTGACGGCAACGGCGCCGCCGATCAGGAACCCGCGGGCGTCCACCCCGGCCACCAGGTCGGCCCCGTGCGCGACGGCCGCCAGCGCCTCCGACACCGCGTCCAGCCCCCGCGCGTCCGCCAGCACCGGCGTGAGGTCCTTGAACTGGATGCCCGGCTCGGGAAAGTCGGGCACCTCGCGGGTCAGCGACGCGACCAGATCAGCGATCTCCGTCATGATCCCAGCGCCCAACGGTCCATGTTCCACCCCGCACCCCACCGAGTCGGATTGCTACTCACCGCGTACATCTTCTTCGACGTCAGCAGCGTGCGCTGCTGGCGGTACAGCGGCAGTGTCGGCATGTCACCCCACAGAATCGATCCGCCCTCACCCAGCAGTCGGGCGACTTCCTTCGGGTCGGATGTGACAGCGATCGACGCGATGATGCCGTCGATGCGCTCGTTGCTGTACCCGGACAGGTTGTTGCCGTTTCCGGTGTGCAGATCGTAGGCGTCCATCGCCGAGGAACCCGACGAGCCGCTGCCCGCGGCGCCGCCGGTGCTGGCGATCAGCACGTCGATTTTGTTGTCCCGCAAGCTGGTTGGGCCGATATCGGCGGCCGCCGCGTCCTGCACGGTGATTCCCGCCGGCGCGCACGCCTTCGCGATCGCACCCACCGTAGCGGCCAGGCGGGCGTTGGGGCTCTGGTATCCGATGCGCACGGTCAGCGGCTGGTTGTTGAGTGCGGCGCGGGCGGCGTCGGGGTTGGCGACCGCGAACTGTCCGGACTCCACCGCGCCCTCGGCGGAACTGAACGCGTCCTCGGATGCGGGGTTGAGTCGCGAATTGGCGATCGGCACCGAGGCGTTCTTGGCGATCACGTCACGCGGCGTGCACAGCGCGAGCGCTCGACGCGCAGGCACCGCGGCCAGCGGGCCCTGAGGCGCGAAGATGAGTTGCTCGATGCCTGCTGACGGCGTGTCCGTGCGCACATAGTCGTCGGGCAGGTTCAGCGTCCCCGACGAGCCCGCCGCCACGTCGACGACGTCGTAGGCGCCCTGATTGACCTTGTCCTGGATGTCCGCACCGCGCGGCCACACGGTGATCTTGTTGGTGACAGCTTTGGCGCCCCACCACTTGTCGTTGGCGACCAGGACGACGGAGCCGTCCTTGTTGACCGAGTCGATCTTGTACGGGCCCGACGATGGGAAACGCTTGGCGTCGAACGTGTCGGGGGTCAGATTCCAGGTGTTGTTCCACACCTGGGCGATCCGCTCGACCGTCGGGCCGTCGTTGTTCAGGACGGCGGTGGTGACTCCCCCGTCGCCAAGACCCAGTTCGTCGGCGATCACGTGCGACGGCATCATCGACGTCGCGTCGAACAACTGGCCGTAGTCGACGAAACCGCGGTCCTGGGCGAACGTGACGCGCGCCTTCTTCTGGCCTGGCGCACAGTCGACCTTCGCGATGTCGCTGTAGCCGGCACGGTTGGCGGCATCGAATCCCGGCAGCCGCCCGGATTGCGACGCCCATGCCAACACCATGTCGTCGCAGGTGATCGGTTTGCCGTCGGAATACACCGCGTTGGCGTTGATCTCGTAGTCGAGCACGAGCGGGGCGCGGCCCACCACCGAGATGGTGCCGAAATCGTGGTCGCCGATGATCTGGGCGTCGGGGCCGTGGTAGTTGAAGCCGGTCAGCACCCGCGCGAAGGCCTGCGGCCCACCGGACGCGGCGCCCGCGACGGTGTTGGTGTTGTAGGTGACCAGCAGGCCGTCGACGGCGTAGTCGATGCTGTCGGCGGTGCTGCTGCCGCAGCCCGACAGGCCCAACCCGCCAACCAACGACAGCACGGCCGCCGCGATGACGCTTCGGCTCCGGACCGTCATCGGCTACCGCCCGCGGGTGCTTCGCTTACCCGACGGGCGCCCGGTGCGGCTCGCGGTTGGCCGGACAGGCTTCGATCCAGGTGCAGGCTTCTCCGGCGCCGGCTTGGCGGCCACCGCCGCCACCTGCTCAGGTGCGCTGTCGGTCACCTCTTCGGTGGCCCTGGTCGGCTTGCGCCTGTTGAGCACCCGCCTGGTGTGGGTGCGCACGAGATCGGTGCGCTCGCGCAGCGACACCAACAGCGGGGTGGCGAAGAAGATCGACGAGTACGTACCGACGATCACGCCCACCAACTGCACCAGCGCCAGGTCCTTGAGCGTGCCGACGCCCAGCAGCCACACCGCGACGACCATCAGCGCCACGATCGGCAGCACCGAGATCAGGCTGGTGTTGATCGACCGCATGAACGTCTGGTTGACCGCCAGGTTGGCCTGTTCGGCGAAGGTGCGACGGGCGGTGTGCTCGAACCCGTGCGTGTTCTCCTCGACCTTGTCGAACACGATGACCGTGTCGTAGAGCGAGAAGCCGAGGATCGTCAGCAGACCGATGACCGTGGCCGGGGTGACTTCGAATCCGACGATCGAGTACACACCTGCGGTGACCACCAGGTCGAACACCAGCGTCGCCAGTGCCGACACCGCCATGTAGCGCTCGTAGCGCACGGTGATGTAGGCGGCCGCCAGCACCAGGAAGACCACCAACGCGATCAGGGCCTTCTTGGTGATCTGACCGCCCCAGGTCTCGGAAACGTCGGACTGGCTGATGGCCTGCTTACTGGGCTTGCCGTCGGATCCCTTGGGCTGCAACGCATCGAACAGCGCCGTGCCGAGCTTTTCGGTCTCGTCGTTGCTCAGCTTCTCCGAGCGGACCTGCAAGGTGGCCGACGGCCCGTTGCCGACGACGACGACCGACTCCGGGCTCTTGCCCAGGGTCTTGCTGAACACGTCTTCGACCTGCTGCACGGTGATCGTGCCGTTGGCGCCCGCCGTGGGCATCGACACCTTGGTGCCGCCCTCGAAGTCGATGCCGAACGTGAAGCCGCGCAGCACCATGCTCGCGATGCAGACCGCGAGGATCAGGCCGCTGATCGTGTACCACAGCTTGCGGCGCCCGATTACCTCGAACGCTCCGGTGCCGGTGTAGAGGCGGACGAAGAACCCGTGTTTGGGCGCATCGGCCGCGGCGGCTTCGAGATCGAGTGCCTCGACCGCAGCGGAGTCGGTCACCTCGGATGAATGTTTGGACGCCATCACTTATCCCGTCCCGTCGCGTGTGCGGCCGCCCGGCGTTCGCGTGCGATCTGTTGCACGGCGCCAAGCCCGTTGAGCGACGGCTTGGCCAGCGTCGGCGACTTCGACGCCAGGTACACCAGCGGCCAGGTCACCAGGAACACCACGACGACGTCGAGAATCGTCGTCAGGCCCAAGGTGAACGCGAAGCCCTTCACCTGACCGACCGCGAGGACGTATAGCACCACCGCCGCCAACAGCGTCACCGCGTTGCCGGACAGAATCGTCTTACGAGCCCTGGCCCAACCGCGTGGCACCGCCGAGCGGAACGAACGCCCCTCGCGAATCTCGTCTTTGATGCGTTCGAAGAACACCACGAACGAGTCGGCCGTGGTGCCGATACCGATGATCAAACCCGCGATACCAGCCAGGTCGAGCGTGTAGTTGATGTATCTGCCGAGCAGCACCAGGATCGCGAAAACCATTGCGCCGGAAGCGACCAACGACAACGCGGTCAGCAGCCCGAGCACGCGGTAGTACAGCAGCGCATACACCAGCACCAGCGCCAGCCCGATCGTACCCGCGATCAGACCAGCCCGAAGCGACGTCAAACCCAGTGTCGCCGAGACGGTTTCGGCTTCCGACGACTCGAATGACAGCGGCAGTGAGCCGTATTTCAGAACGTTGGCCAGTTGACGCGCTGAATCGGCGGTGAATTGACCGGTGATCTGGGTGCGTCCGCCGGGTATGGCTTCCTGGATCTGCGGTGCGCTGACCACCTTGGAGTCCAACACGAACGCGGTCTGGGTGCCGACGTTGGCTGCGGTGAAGTCGGCCCAGATCTTCGACGCCTCGTCGTTGAACTCGACCGTCACGACGTACTCGCCGCGCTGCTGGTCGAGTCCCGAGTCGGCGTTCTTGATCTGCTCACCCTTGATGATCGCCTTGTCGAGCAGATAGACCTCTTTGCCGTCCTGCGAGCAGGTCACCAACGGCAGGTTCGGGTCGTCGTTACCGGCGAGCACGTCCTCCTGGTCACAGCGGGTCGCCTGGAACTGCAGAGCCAGAATCTGGATCTGCTGATCGGTGCTCTGCCGCAACTGCTTCTCGTCGGCGATCCGCTGCGCGAGCGTCTGCTCCTTCGGCGGGGCAGGTGCCGGCGGCGCACCAGGCGCGGGCGGCGGTGGAGGCGCCGGAGTGGGCGGCGGCTCCTGGGGGTACGGACGGGGCTGCGGTGCCGGCTCGGCGGGCGGTGGCGGCGCCTGCTCGGCGGGCGCCGGTGCCTGCTCAGCCGGCGAGGGCGGTGAGACCGGCGCGCCCGGTTCGGCGGGCGCGATCGGCGGGATGCCACCCGGCAATCCGGGTGCACCCGGGGCAGGCGCCCCTGGCGGCGGCGCGCCCGGCGGCGCCTCGGTCGGAGGCTGCGGAGCCTTGCCCTGAGCCGGGATCACGTGGATGACGGGCCGGATGTACAGCCGCGCCGTCTGGCCGAGGTTGCGAGCTTCGCTGCTGTCGTTGCCCGGCACCGTGATCACCAGGTTGGACCCGTCGATGATGACCTCGGACCCGGACACGCCGAGGCCGTTGACGCGCGCGCTGATGATCTGCTGCGCCTGGTTGAGCGCGTCGCGGGTGGGCGGCGAGCCGTCCGGGGTGCGCGCGGTCAGCGTGACGCGGGTGCCGCCCTGCAGATCGATACCGAGCTTGGGTTTCGCCTGCTTGTCGCCGGTGAGGAAGACCAATAGGTAGGCACCGATGAGCAACACCAAGAAAAGCCCTAGGTAGCGGGCAGGGTGCACCGGCGCCGAAGACGATGCCACGTTGTCAGGGTCTCCTTCGAGATCAGTTCGTCAGCACCGCAAAGGGTACGTGCTTGCGCTGAGTCTTCAGCCGTCAGTCTTCGTGTTCGGGCTCTCGGTGATCTCGGTGGCGCTCGATTCGCGGGCCTCGTAGTCGAGATCGGTGCTGTCGTCGTCGCTGTCGTCGATGTCGTCGGCGATGCGGTCGCGCACCGCCAGCTTCATCCAGGTGGTGACGACGCCCGGCGCGATTTCCAGTTCGACGTTGTCGTCGGTGATCCCGGTGATCGTGCCCTGCAGGCCGGAGGTGGTGTGCACGCGATCGCCGATCTTCAGCGAATTGTGCAGGTCGATGGTGGCCTGCATCGCCTTCTTCTGGCGCCGCGACGCGAAGAACATGAACGCGCCCAAGATGATGAATAGGGGCAGGAAGAGGGTCAGTTCGCCCATGGCGGCAATTGTCTTTCGTGTCGGTTTTGCATCACGGCGCCCAGACCGCAGGTCAGGGGCCTCGTCTTTGACCAGTGTGCCATTGCCGACGCCGCAGACCGAACCCCCCACCATTCGCCGCGCCCAGTTAACGTCAAGGCAACGGAATCCGTTGCGTTTGGCATGTAAGACCGATGGTTCCGGTTTCAGATGGCTTAGTTTTCGACGGATCAGTGCGTCATGCGACTAGGCTCAGACGGCGACGCGGCATTCGTCGAACCCAACCGTAATCAGGAGCTTCCATTGAGCAGTCTCGAGCAAAGCCGCTACCTCGCCACCTCGATTCCGGGGCCCCGATCGCAGCAGCTGATCGAACGAAAGGCCGCCGCGGTGTCGCGCGGCATAGGCAACACGATGCCGGTCTATGCGGCCAGAGCGTTCGGCGGCATCGTCGAGGACGTCGACGGCAATCGGTTGATCGACCTGGGCTCCGGCATCGCCGTCACCACGATCGGCAACTCGTCGCCGCGGGTGGTTCAGGCCGTCCAGGAGCAGGTCGCCAACTTCACCCACACCTGCTTCATGATCACGCCGTACGAGGGCTACGTCGCGGTGGCCGAACACCTCAACCGGTTGACCCCGGGCAGCGGCGAGAAGCGGTCGGCGTTGTTCAACTCCGGTTCGGAGGCCGTCGAGAACGCGATCAAGATCGCCAGGACCTACACGCGCAAGCAGGCGGTGGTCTCCTTCGACCACGCCTACCACGGCCGCACCAACCTGACGATGGCGCTGACCGCCAAGTCCATGCCGTACAAGCACGGCTTCGGCCCGTTCGCGCCGGAGATCTACCGGGCGCCGTTGTCCTACCCGTTCCGCGACGCGGAATACGGCAAGGAGCTCGCCACCGACGGCGAGCTGGCGGCCAAGCGGGCGATCTCGGTCATCGAAAAACAGGTCGGCGCCGACAATCTGGCCGCGGTGATCATCGAACCGATCCAGGGTGAGGGCGGATTCATCGTCCCCGCAGACGGTTTCCTGCCCGCGCTGCTGGACTGGTGCCGCAAGAACAACGTGGTGTTCATCGCCGACGAGGTGCAGACCGGGTTCGCCCGCACGGGCGCGATGTTCGCCTGCGAACACGAAGGCATCGAACCCGACCTGATCTGCACCGCCAAGGGCATCGCCGACGGCATGCCGCTGTCGGCGGTCACCGGGCGCGCCGAGATCATGGACGCGCCCCACGTCAGCGGGTTGGGCGGCACCTACGGCGGCAATCCGGTCGCGTGCGCAGCGGCGCTGGCCACCATCGAGACCATTGAGTCCGACGGCTTGGTCGAGCGCGCCCGCGAGATCGAGGTCCTGATGAAGGACCGGTTGGGTCGGCTGCAGGCGGAGAACGACCGCATCGGCGACGTGCGCGGCCGCGGCGCGATGATCGCCATGGAGTTGGTCAAGCCGGGCACGCTGGATCCCGACCCGGAGCTGACCATGAAGCTGTGCGTCGGCTGCCACACCGCCGGCGTAATCGTGTTGTCCTGCGGCACATTCGGCAACGTGCTGCGTTTCCTGCCGCCGCTGACCATCAGCGACGAATTGCTCATCGAAGGCCTCGACGTCCTCGCTCTCGTTCTGGCCGACCTCTGAAAGACAGGAGTTGCAATGACCAAGGTTCAGAATTTCATCGGCGGCGAACTCGTCGACTCCGTGAGCGGCGCGACCATGCCACTGGTCGACCCGACGACCGGTGAGGAATACGCCACCGCGCCGATCTCCAACCAGGCCGACATCGACAACGCCTACGCCGCGGCGTCGAAGGCGTTCGCCGACTGGAAGCGCACCACGCCGTCGCACCGGCAGAAGGCGCTGCTGGACTTCGCCGACGACGTCGAGAAGAACGCGCAGGCCCTCGTTGAGGCCGAAGGCCGCAACACCGGCAAGCCCAACCACGTCACCATGGCCGAAGAGATCCCGCCGATGGTCGACCAGATCCGGTTCTTCGCGGGCGCGGCGCGGATGTTGGAGGGCAAGTCGGCCGGCGAGTACATGGAGAACCACACGTCGTGGATCCGCCGGGAACCGGTCGGCGTGGTCGGCCAGGTGGCGCCGTGGAACTACCCGATGATGATGGCGATCTGGAAGTTCGTTCCCGCTGTGGCGGCGGGCAACACCGTCGTCATCAAACCCAGCGACACCACGCCGGTCACCACGGTGATGCTCGCCGAGATCGCGGCGCGGCACTTCCCGCCCGGCGTGCTGAATGTCGTTTGCGGCGACCGGGATACGGGTGCGGCGGTGGTCGCGCATCCGACACCGGAGATGGTGTCGATCACCGGTTCGGTGGCTGCGGGGCGCGCGGTGGCGGTCAGCGCTGGCGGAAATCTGAAGCGCACCCATTTGGAGTTGGGCGGCAAGGCGCCGGTCATCGTGTTCGACGACAGCGACATCGCCAGTGCCGCTGAGGGAATCGCGACCGCCGGCTACTTCAACGCGGGCCAGGACTGCACGGCGGCCACCCGCGTGCTGGCGCGGGCGTCGGTGGCGTCCGACCTGACCGATGCGCTCGCCGAGCAGGCGCGCAACGCGACGACGACGTACGGCAAGCCGGCAGACGACGAGGACGCCTGGGTCCCGCCGGTGAACAACGCCAATCAGCTGGAGCGCGTGCTGAGCTTCCTGGGCGAAGTGCCGTCGCATGCCAAGGTCGCAGTCGGTGGACAGCGCCAGGGCGACAAGGGTTTCTACGTCGAGCCGACGGTCATCGGCGGGCTGCGTCAGGACGACCGGCTGATCCAGAACGAGATCTTCGGCCCGGTCATCACGGTGCAGTCGTTCTCCGACGAGGAGGAGGCCATCCAGTGGGCCAACGGCACGGAGTACGGGCTGGCGTCGTCGGTGTGGACGCGCGATGTGTCACGGGCACTGCGGGTTTCGGCCGCGCTCGACTTCGGCTGCGTGTGGATCAATACGCATATCCCGTTGGTCGCCGAGATGCCGCACGGTGGTTTCAAGTCGTCCGGGCACGGTAAGGACCTGTCGGCTTACGGCTTCGAGGACTACACCCGCATCAAGCACGTCATGGCCTACACCGGGTAACTCCTCCCCTGCGCGAACAGACGCAAAGTGTCCCTTTGTCTCGGCGTGTCGGGTCACTTTGCGTCTGTTCGCGCGGAGGCTCACGCCGAGGTGTAGCGGTCAGCATCGCAGCGACGGCGGCGTGCACCTCGTCGACCGTGAGGTCCTCACCGTCGATGCCGTCTTCGATCAGCTTGGACAGCAGGTCGGAGCCCGGCGTGCGGCACCGACTGGCGATCATCACGTCGACGTACGCGCGAAGTTCGTCGAGCGCTTTCGAGCTCAACGACTCGGCGGTCCAGCGGGCGAACAGGTGCCAGTCCTTGGGCGGCACGCCCAGTTGTGCGCAGATGTCGTCGGTGGTAGCCATTTGACCCTCCCTCTGTGACTCACTATCGGCGCTGTGCGTCATCGGACCATCGGCCCTGAGGCGTAGATCTGGGCGCTCGGGGGCGCAATTCGAGCGACTCAATCGCAGATTCCGCGGGCGCAGCCAGGTCTTACCGGGAAAAATGCGCCATACGGCGGATGTTCCCGGGGGTCCGGGACCGCATCGTGGCAAGTGTGAGCGAAACGGACTGGAGCGACCTCGATGTGACGGAGTTGTTGCCGACCGGAACGGTGACGCTGATGCTCGCCGACGTGGAAGGTTCCACGCAGTTGTGGGAGTCACAGCCGTCGGCGATGACGGCCGCGGTCGAGCAACTGAACCGGACCGCATCGCAACTGATCGCCGAACACGGCGGCGTGCGACCTGTCGAGCAGGGTGAGGGGGACAGCTTCGTGGCGGCCTTCGCGCGGGCCAGTGACGCGGTGGCCTGCGCGCTGGAACTGCAGCGGTCACCTTTGGCACCGATCAAGTTGCGCATCGGCTTGCACACCGGTGAAGTGCAGTTGCGCGACGAGGGCAACTACGCGGGTTCGACGATCAACAAGACGGCACGACTGCGCGATTTAGCGCACGGTGGCCAAACCGTACTGTCATCTGCCACACAGGAATTGGTGGAAGACAGGCTGCCCGCAGACGCGTGGCTGACTGATGTCGGCAGTCATCCGCTGCGCGATCTGCCCCGCCCAATGCACGTCGCGCAGCTGTGCCATCCCGATGTTTGCAACGATTTTCCGCCACTGCGCAGTGCGAAAGCTACTGTGAGGCAACATCTCCCGAGACAGCTGACCACCTTCGTCGGTCGCGCACCCCAGGTCGCCGAAATTCGGTCCATCGTGGTTGAAAACCGATTGGTGACCTTGACCGGCGCGGGCGGCGCTGGCAAGACCCGCTTGGCGATCGAGGTTGCAGCGCAGCTGACGGAAGCGTTCCCCGACGGCGTTTGCTACGCGGATCTCGCCCCACTGACCCACGCCGAGGTCGTCCCGCTGACTGTCGCCCGGACGTTGGGATTACCGGACCAGCCCGGCCGTTCGATCACCGAGACCGTGCTTCGCTCCATCCGTGATCGACGAATGTTAATCATGTTGGACAACTGTGAGCATCTCCTGGCGGCATGCGCGGGACTGGCCAATGATCTGCTCGCCGGCTGCCCGAATCTCGCTGTTTTCGCGACGAGTCGTGAACCCCTGATGGTGGCCGGCGAGGTGAATTGGCAAGTGCCGTCGCTATCTCTAGATAGTGAGGCTATCGAGTTGTTCGCCGATCGGGCGCGTCGCGCCCGACCGGACTTCAGCGTCACGGAGACCAACCGAGCCGTCGTGACGGAAATCTGTCGCCGCCTCGACGGCATGCCGCTGGCCATCGAACTCGCCGCGGCACGAGTGCGCGCGCTTTCGCTCGAGGAGATAGTCGACAGTTTGCACGACAGGTTCCGGCTTCTGACGGGCGGCGCACGCACTGCCGTGCGGCGGCAGCAGACTTTGCGCGCATCCGTCGACTGGTCGCACGCGCTTCTGACAGAGCCTGAACGCGTTATGTTCCGGCGATTGTCGGTTTTCATGGGCGGTTTCACCCTGGACGCGGCGCAAGCCGTCGCGGGCGCTACGGAGGTAGAACGATTTCAGGTGCTAGACCAGCTCAGCCTGCTGGTCGACAAGTCACTGGTAGTCGCCGAAAGCGCCAGTGGCAGAACCCGGTATCGATTGTTGGAGACGGTCCGTCAGTACGCGTTGGAGAAGCTCGGCGAGTCAGGCGAGGCCGACGCGGTTCGCAGTCGACACCGCGATCACTACCAGGCTGTGGCGAAGGCGCTGGACGCTCCCGCAACCAGCGGCCACCAACAGCGAATAGCTCACGCGCTGGTCGAAATGGACAATCTCCGCGCCGCTTACACGTGGAGCTACGAAAACAGCGAGATGACTGAAGCTTTGGAGCTCGCATCGTTCCTGCAGCCGTTGTGGTTGCAGCAGGGCCGCATTCGCGAAGGTCTGGCGTGGATCGATGCGGTACTCGAAGACGAAGCCGCGGCCAACTCTGCGTCGCCGACAGCGCGCGTGAGAGGTTTCGCCGACAAAGCGCTACTCGACTCCTGGTACGGATCGCTGCATTCGCCGAACATCGAACGGGTCGACGAGGCGTTGACCACTGCCCGCGACATTGGAGACCATGCACTGTTGATCCGCGCTCTGGTGGCTCGCGGATGCGTCGTCCTCTACGACGCCGAAGCGGCTGCGCCGTACTTCGTCGAGGCGGCCGAGTTGGCGGGAGATTGCGGAGATCTGTGGCGGCTGAGCCAGGTGCTCGAAAGGCAGTCCTATCGGGCGCTTTTCGTCACCGGCGATCTACAGGGCGTGCTCACCGCCAGCGAAGGACGTGAACTCGCGCGACGCATCGGCGACCGACTGACGACGAATGCATGGGGCATCTACATCGCGGGCGCACGCTTGTTCGTCGGCGACCCTGCGGGGGCCCTCGCGGAAGCACGCGCGGTGAAAAGGGAGGCCAGGGACACCCGCGATCTTCTTTCCGAGATGACGGGGCTGATGTCCGAGTCGATAATTCTGTCGTTCCTGGGAGACGCCGTCGGCGCCGGC
Source organism: Mycobacterium sp. 3519A (assembly GCF_900240945.1). Taxonomy (NCBI): domain Bacteria; kingdom Bacillati; phylum Actinomycetota; class Actinomycetes; order Mycobacteriales; family Mycobacteriaceae; genus Mycobacterium; species Mycobacterium sp. 3519A. Next base: position 2,284,051 of record NZ_OESG01000013.1, on the reverse strand, counting down.
AGCGCGATCGCCGCGTCGTGTCAGGGCGCACCGGAGATCGGCGAATACTTCGAGAGCGCCTGCCTACCCAATATCGCCCTCGCCCACCTCGCCGCCGGCGACGTGGCGGCCGCTTGGGACGCCTGCCAGGAGGCGCTGCCGACCATCACCAATCTCTACAACTCGGTGAACGCCTTCTGGCTGGCATTTGCGGCGCTGGGCGCCGGTGAAAGCACGACGGCGCTTGGCCTCGTCGACACCGTCCTCACGACGGCGAAAGGATGCTGGATATCTGTCGCACTTGTGATACGAGGACGGATCAAGATGGCGTTCGGCGATTCACGGCTCGCTGAAGCCGATTTGCACGCGGGACTCGCCTCCGCCGCCGACACAGATGCGAAGTTGCACATCCCCGACGCTCTCGAATGGTTGGCACAACTGGCATCCGGAGCAGACAGGAATCATGAAGCGTGTCGGTTACTGGGTGCGGCCGACGCCCTGCGGACCAGCATGGGATCCGTTCGCCTACCGATCTTCGACGCCGATCACGATGCCACCGTCGCGTCCTTACGAAACGCGCTAGGCAACAACGACTTCGACGCGGCCTGGGCCGAAGGTGCCGCCATGTCCACCGACGAGGCGATCGCCTACGCGCTCCGGGGCCGGGGCGAACGCAAGCGGCCGTCGAGCGGATGGGACTCACTCACGCCGACCGAACTCGACGTCGTGCGCCTGGTCGGCGAAGGACTGCCGAACAAAGACATCGCCGCGAGGCTCTTCGTCTCACCGCGCACAGTGCAGTCGCATCTGCGTCACGTCTATAACAAGGTCGGGCTCACCTCGCGTGTGCAACTGGCCCAGGAAGCTGTGCGCCGAACCGAACCCCCGGTCGCTTACCGGGGCTGACTTCTCCCCTGCGCGAACAGACGCAAAGTGCCCCTTTTTCTCGGCGTGTCGGGTCACTTTGCGTCTGTTCGCTGGGATTTGGGGCGCGCAACTAGCGGTGTGCTGGCCTATGTCCGCCGCTGGAGAACATACTTCGCCAACCGCGGCGCGGCGGTTCGGCGGTTGTGGTGCCCGTCGGCTGGATCTGCGTCACCTCGTCATTGGGCGGAGGGGCCGCAACCGCACCGGCGTCGCTGTAGTTGGCCACCGGCCGTTCGTCGTATGCGGCGACGTCACGTTGCGCGTAGGCAATGTCGCGCGCACTGCGCACCGACAACCTGCCCAGCGCCAGAGCGCCGAGGAAGATGATCAGCGCGCCGAGGCCGTAGAAGTAGGCCAGCTCCAACCACACCCGTTTGGTCTCGGTGCTCGCCGCGGGGGCGCCGACGTCACCGATGCCCAACGGCCCGGCCAGCGCGCGTCCGACGACAAACCAGGCGCCCGCGAGCACCGTCAGCCAACCGCCCAACATCGCCGTCGCGCGATTACCTGATACGAGCAGCAGCAGACCGCCAAGCGCCGTCGCGGCGCCGGGCAGCACCTCCAGCCACCCTCGCTGCGTCGTCCAGAACCACTCCTGGTCCGGCGTGAACGCGAAATCGAAGTACGGCCCCACGAACGGGATGAGCGCCCCCCACACGCCCAACAACATCAGCAGGAACCCGCTCATCGCGCCGCGGCTCCGCGGCATCGTCATCCGCCCACCGCGGGGCCGAACACGCGTGTCAGTCATGGCTTTCCTCCTCAGTCTTTCGGGCGGATACCCCCGTCGACGCCTGCATAACCGTCAATATCTCCGCCGATAGGCTGGGCAGATGCGCCTCGACGAGGATGCCGTTCGCGACACTCTGGCCGATGCCTGGCAGCGATGGGCCCGCCGGTGCGCCGAACTCACCACGGACCAATGGGCGACCGTAACGCGATGTCAGCCGTGGGACGTGCAGGGTCCGGTGGCGCATGTCTGCCCTGACCGCGCGATGTTCGACGCGCTCGTGGCGGCTCGCACGGACGGACCGGCTGCCGTCACCGACGCCGCCGAGCTGCTGCGCCGCTTCAACGCTCCCGGCGGCATCGCCCACACCTCGGCGGGCGCGATCGCCGAACGCGCGGCGACCGAGGCGGCAGAGCTGACGCCGAACGCTGCCGTGACCCGGTTCCTCGAGTCAGCCGAAATCCTGTGCGCCACACCGATGTCCGCACACACCACGATCACCTATCCCGTCGCGGGCAGCACGACGCTGGCCGTAGTGGCCGAGGTCGCGCTGATGGAAGCGACCGTGCACATGCTCGACCTCGCCGACGCTGTCGGCGGCATCACGCCGTCACCGCAAGCGCTGACCGCGACACGCGATCTGCTCATCGCGGTCCCGGATCCTGTCGACGCCGTCGAGGTGCTCGCAGGACGCTCAGCGCCTGCCGCCGCCGTTCCCGCCATCCGGTGACGCCGTTCACAGCGTTCACAGGGAACTGACAGCTCACAGCGGAATAATGTTAGCTCCGCTAACGTATTTTCAATAAGGCGCGGTGTTGCGCCAACACTTCCTGCGATTTGCTGAGGATTACTGATGTCGACTGTTACCCAGGAGGAGCGGCTCGAGAGCCGCATCTCCGATCTATATGCCACTGACCAGCAGTTCGCCGACGCTCGACCGAGCGAGTCCGTCGCCCACGCGATCGAAGCGTCCGATCTGCGGTTGCCCCAGATAGTGCGGACCGTGCTCGACGGCTATGCCGACCGCCCGGCGCTCGGCCAGCGCGCCGTCGAGTTCGTCGCCGACCCGGCGACGGGTCGCACCTCGGTGTCGCTGCTCCCCCGCTTCGACACCATCACCTACCGCGAGTTGTCCGACCGCGTGAACGCCGTCGCCGCCGCGTTGACGCACAGCCCGGTGCAACCGGGCGACCGCGTCGCGATCCTCGGGTTCACCAGCATCGACTACACCACCATCGACATGGCGTTGCTGCATCTCGGCGCCGTCTCGGTGCCGCTCCAGACCAGTGCCCCGGTGACCCAACTGCGGCCCATCGCGGCCGAGACCGAACCGGTGGCAATCGCGTCGAGTGTCGATTTCCTCGACGACGCCGTCGAACTCATGCTCACCGGCCATCTGCCGGAGCGACTGGTGGTGTTCGACTACCACGCCGAATCCGACGACCATCGTGAGGCGCTCGCAGCCGCGACCGCTCGACTCGCCGAAACTCCGGTTGTCATCGAGACTTTGGCCGATGTGATGACCCGCGGCCGTGCGCTGTCGTCACCTCCGTCCTTCGACTCCGGCGACGACGACGCCCTGGCGTTGCTCATCTACACCTCCGGCAGCACCGGCACCCCCAAGGGGGCGATGTACCTCACCAGCGCGGTCAAGAATTCGTGGCGCCGGTCCACCACGGCGATGTGGGGCAACAAGGGCGCCACGCCGTCGATCACCCTGAACTTCATGCCGATGAGCCACATGATGGGCCGCGGCATCCTCTACGCCACCCTCGGCGCGGGCGGCACCGGGTATTTCGTTGCCAGAAGCGATCTTTCGACCTTCTTCGAGGATCTGGCGTTGGTCCGCCCGACCCAGCTGAGCTTCGTCCCGCGCATCTGGGACATGGTGTATCAGCACTACCAGAGCGAGGTCGACAAGCGCGCTTCCGACGGCGCAGACCGCTGGGCGGTCGAAGCCGACGTCCTCGCCGACCTCCGCCAGAATCTCCTTGGCGGACGGTTCGTTTCGGCGATGACCGGATCGGCGCCGATTTCAGACGAGATGAAGACGTTCGTCGAATCGCTGCTGGACCTCCATCTGACGGACGGCTACGGCTCCACGGAAGCCGGCGCCGTCTTCGTCGACGGTCAGGTGCAACGCCCGCCGGTGACCGACTACAAGCTGGTCGACGTGCCCGATCTCGGCTACTTCAGCACCGACCGCCCGTATCCCCGCGGCGAGCTGCTGGTCAAGTCCGAGACCATGTTCCCCGGCTACTACAAGCGGCCCGAGGTCACCGCGGAGGTGTTCGACGCCGACGGCTACTACCGGACCGGCGACATCGTCGCCGAGTTGGGTCCCGACCAGTTGGAGTATGTGGACCGGCGCAACAACGTGCTCAAGCTGTCCCAGGGCGAGTTCGTCACGGTGGCGAAGCTGGAGGCGGTGTTCGGCGATAGCCCGCTGGTGCGGCAGATCTTCGTCTACGGCAACAGTGCGCGGTCGTATCTGCTCGCCGTGATCGTGCCCACCCCGGAGGCGCTGGCACGCTGGTCCGAAGACGAGCTCAAGCCGCTGATCAGCGAATCCCTGCAGGACGTGGCCAGGGCCGCGAACCTGCAGTCGTATGAGATTCCGCGCGACTTCATCATCGAGACAACACCTTTCACGCTCGAGAACGGGCTGTTGACCGGTATCCGCAAGCTCGCGCGGCCGAAGGTCAAGGAGCACTACCGCGACCGACTTGAACAGCTCTACACGGACTTGGCGGACAGCCAGGCCAACGAACTGCGGGAGCTGCGCCGCAATGGCGCCGATCGTCCGGTGCTTGAGACGATCAGCCGCGCGGCAGGCGCGCTGCTCGGCGCCGCGTCAAGCGACCTGGCGCCCGACGCGCACTTCACCGATCTGGGTGGAGATTCGCTGTCGGCGTTGACATTCGCCAACCTGCTGCACGAGATCTTCGACATCGAGGTGCCCGTCGGCGTGATCGTCAGCCCCGCCAACGACCTGGCTGCGCTGGCGGCCTACATCGAGGCCGAACGGCAACCGGGCAGCAAGCGGCCGACGTTCGCATCGGTGCACGGCCGAGACGCCGCGGAGGTGCACGCCAGTGATCTGACGCTGGACAAGTTCATCGACGCGAAGACCCTGTCGGCAGCGCCGTCACTGCCAGGCCCCAGCAGCGAGGTGCGCACCGTACTGCTCACCGGCGCAACGGGATTCCTGGGCCGCTATCTGGCGCTGGAATGGCTGGAACGGATGGACCTGGTCGACGGCAAGGTGATCGCCCTGGTACGCGCCAAGGACGACGCCGCCGCGCGTGACCGGCTGGACCAGACGTTCGACAGCGGTGACGCCGAATTGCTGCGCCACTACCAGGATTTGGCGGCCGACCACCTCGAGGTGATCGCAGGCGACAAGGGTGAAGCCAACCTCGGCCTGGATCAGGAAACCTGGCAGCGGCTGGCCGACACCGTCGACCTGATCGTCGACCCCGCCGCGCTGGTCAACCACGTGCTGCCGTACAGCCAGCTGTTCGGGCCGAACGCGGTCGGCACCGCCGAACTGCTCCGCATCGCGCTCACCACGAAGCAGAAGCCGTACATCTACGTGTCGACGATCGGTGTGGGTGCGGGCATCGAGCCCGGCCAGTTCACTGAGGACGGCGACGTGCGCGTCTACAGCGCCACCCGCAAGGTCGACGACACCTACGCCAACGGCTACGGCAACAGCAAGTGGGCGGGTGAGGTGTTGCTGCGCGAGGCGAACGACCTGTGCGGCCTTCCCGTTTCGGTGTTCCGCTGCGACATGATCCTCGCCGACACCACCTACGCCGGCCAACTCAACGTGCCCGACATGTTCACCCGGCTGATGCTGAGCCTGGTCGCCACCGGGATCGCGCCCGACTCGTTCTACGAACTGGACGCCGAGGGCAACCGGCAACGGGCGCACTACGACGGCCTGCCGGTGGAGTTCATCGCCGAGGCGATCTCCACGCTGGGGGTGCACGTCACCGAAGGGTTCGAGACGTATCACGTGATGAACCCGTACGACGACGGCATCGGGCTCGACGAGTACGTCGACTGGCTCATCGACGCCGGGTTCGGTGTGCGGCGGGTCGGCGACTACGCCGGCTGGCTGCAGCGTTTCGACACCGCGATGCGGGCCCTGCCCGAGCGGCAGCGCCAGGCCTCGCTGCTTCCGCTGCTGCACAACTATCAGCATCCGCAGCCGCCGATCCGCGGGTCCATCGCCCCGACCGACCGGTTCCGCACCGCCGTGCAGGACGCGAAAATCGGTCCCGACAAAGACATTCCGCACGTGTCGCGGGACGTCATCGTCAAATACATCACCGATCTGCAGCTGCTCGGACTGCTCTGATCCCGCTCGGCAGTGCGGATTCTCGCGCGCTCCGCCCTCTTCGCGCGAGAAACCGCACTGTCGGGTATATGTCGTAGTCATGCACGTCGGAAGCCTGCACCGCTACCCGGTCAAATCGATGCTCGGCGAGACCGTCACCACCTTGTCGGTCGACCCACGAGGCGCCGAGGGCGACCGACGGTTCGCCTTGCTGGACGAAACCACCGGCAGAGTCGCCAGCGCCAAGCAGGCCCGGTTGTGGCGGGCGCTGCTGCAATGCCACGCCAGCACTGTCGACGGCCGGGTGCGCATCGCGCTGCCCGACGGTGTCACCACCGCGACCGATCAGGACGGCGCCGACGACGCGCTGTCCGCGCTGCTGCACCGGCGGGTACGACTGGTGGACCACCGGCCGGAAGGAGCCGCGCTGGAACGCGCGGATCCAGACCAAGTGCTCGACCTCGGCGAGGATGCCGAAGTGGACGCGCCGCTGCTGGAGATCGGTCAGGCGACGCCGGGTGATTCGTTCACCGATCTGGCCCCGTTGCACGCGATCACCACCGCCACCGTCGAGCGGATCGGGACCGAATCGCTGCGCTACCGCCCGAACATCGTGATCGAGACCCCCGCCGGGTTTCCCGCGTACGCCGAAAACGATTGGACCGACCGCATTTTGACGGTGGGCGGGGTGCGGATGCGGGTGATGGGCGCGACGCCTCGCTGTGCGATACCCACGCTCGAACACGGCCCGCTACCGCGCGCCCCGCACGCGCTTCGCACGCCCGCGGCCGAGAACCGCGTCGACACCTCGGGGCTCGGAGTGCTGCCATGCGCCGGGGCATACCTGGAAGTCCTCGACGACGGACAGATCCGGACCGGCGACCCCGTGCGCCTGGACTAGAGCGCCAGGGACAGCCCGACCAACACGACCGCGATCAACGGCAGGATCCCCTGCGTGATCGCCGCACGCGCCTTGTCCGGTGACGACACCAGCAGCACAACGGCCGCCGCCAGCATCGACCCTGCGCCTGCGAAGATCAGCGCCAACCCGGCGTCGTGATGGTCGGCGACCGCGAGCACCAGGCCGGTGCCCGTCACGATCGCCAGGAACAGGTTGTAGAACCCTTGGTTGAACGCCAGTTCCTTGGTGGCCGCCGCTTCTTCTGCAGAGATGCCGAACGTTGCGCGGGTGCGCGGCGACGTCCAGGTCAGCGACTCCATCACCCAGATGTACACGTGTAGCAGGGCCGCGAGACCCGCGAAAACCAAACCGGCATAGAACAATTCCGCCTCCTAGTCGAACAGTCCGGCCTGACCCAGGCCGTTGACCCCGCTGGGCGGTGTCATGCCGAGATGCGTCCACGCCTGGGCGGTTGCGACCCGCCCGCGCGGTGTCCTGGCGACCATGCCCGCGCGTACCAGGAACGGCTCGCACACCTCTTCGACGGTGGTGGCTTCCTCGCCGACCGCGACGGCCAGCGTCGACACCCCGACGGGGCCGCCACCGAAACTACGTGTCAGCGCGGACAATACGGCACGGTCGAGCCGATCGAGGCCGAGCTCGTCGACGTCGTACACCTCGAGCGCCGCCTTGGCGATGTCGCGGGTGATCACGCCGTCGGCACGCACCTCCGCGTAGTCACGGACGCGGCGCAGCAGCCGGTTCGCGATACGCGGGGTGCCGCGCGAGCGGCGGGCGATCTCGGCGCCCGCGTCGGCGCCCAACTCGATGCCGAGGATGCCCGCCGACCGCGACAGCACCCGCTCCAACTCGGCCGGCTCGTAGAAATCCATGTGTGCGGTGAAGCCGAACCGGTCGCGCAGCGGCCCGGTCAGCGCGCCGGAGCGGGTGGTGGCCCCGACCAAGGTGAACGGCGCCACCTCGAGCGGAATCGACGTGGCGCCGGGGCCTTTGCCGACCACCACGTCGACCCGGAAATCCTCCATGGCCAGATACAGCATCTCCTCGGCGGGCCTGGCGATGCGGTGGATCTCGTCGATGAACAACACGTCGTGTTCGACGAGGTTGGACAGCATGGCGGCCAGATCGCCCGCGCGTTCCAGCGCCGGACCCGACGTGACCCGAAGCGACGAACCGAGTTCGGCGGCGATGATCATCGCCAGCGACGTCTTGCCGAGACCCGGCGGACCCGACAGCAGAATGTGATCCGGTGTGCCGCCGCGATTCTTGGCGCCCTCGATGACGAGTTGCAACTGCTCGCGCACCCGCGGTTGTCCGATGAACTCGCGCAGTGTCCGCGGCCGCAGGCTGGCGTCGATGTCGCCCTCGCCGACGGTCAGCGCCGGCGAGACCTCACGGTCCTCGGGTTCCTCCGAAAATTCGGGGTCTTCGAACCGGCTCACTTCTTACCCAACATGGACAGCGCCGACCGCAGCGCATTGGACGTGGTGGCCTCCGGCTCGTTGGCCAGCACCTTGTCGGTGGCCTCCTCGGCCTGCTTGACGGCAAAGCCAAGGCCGACAAGCGCTTCCACCACCGGCCCGCGCACCGAATGACCGTTGAGCGCCACGGCGCCCGACGCATGCACGGGGCCGATCTTGTCACGCAGTTCGAGCACCATGCGCTCGGCACCGCGCTTGCCGATGCCCGGCACCCGGGTCAGCGCGGTGACGTCACCGTCGGCCAACGCCTGCCGCAGCGAGGGCGCGTCGTAGACCGCCAGCGTGGCCAGCGCGATCTTCGGGCCCACCCCGGACACCCCGAGCAGCGTCAGGAACAGATCACGCGCGTCGGCATCGGCGAAGCCGTACAACGTCTGCGAGTCCTCGCGCACGATCATCGCGGTGATCAGGCGGGCCTCGCTGCCGCGGTGCAGCGTCGCCAGCGTGGTCGGGGTGGCCATCACCTTGTAGCCGACGCCGCACGCTTCGATCACCACGTGGTCGAGTGCGATGTCGAGGACTTCCCCGCGAACGGATGCGATCATCGTGCCGCCTTCGCCTTGGCCTTCAACGTGGCCTTGTACTTACGTTGTTGCTCGGCGGCCAGCGCCTGCGCCGCCGCCATCCTGGCGATCATCGGGGCCCGCCAGCAGTGGCAGATGGCCAGCGCCAGCGCGTCGGCGGCGTCGGCAGGCGTCGGTTTGGCTTGCAGCGCAAGGATTTTGGTGACCATCGCGGTGACCTGCGCCTTGCCCGCGTTGCCGTTGCCGGTCACCGCGGCCTTGACCTCACTGGGCGTGTGGAAATGCACGTCGATGTTGCGTTTCGCGGCGGCCAGCGCGATTACGCCGCCAGCCTGCGCGGTGCCCATCACCGTCGAGACGTTCTGCTGCGAGAACACCCGCTCGATCGCGATCACGTCGGGGTGATGGGTGTCCATCCAGTATTCGACGGCGTCGCTGATGGTGAGCAGCCTCCGGTGCAGCGGGTCGTCAGACGGGGTGCGCACCACGTCGACATCGAGCGCGGTGACCTGGCGGCCCTGGCCGCCCTCGATCACGGACAGCCCGCAGCGGGTCAGCCCGGGGTCGACTCCCATCACACGCACGTCAGCCCCTTCTGTGAACACCTGTTCGAGAGCTTAACGGGATGCGGTGACGAGATCGGGGAAGACACGCATCAGATCGTGTAGCTGCCGGAACGGTCACCCTTGGCGATCTGCAGGGCGATGTCGTTGATACGCGCCTTCGCTTTGCGTCCGCCGCGGACCAGTTCGCGTCCCACTTCGTGGCCGTCGCGCTCGATCACGACGACCCAGCGGGCTCCGAGGAACTTCGTCAGCAGCCAGAACGGCCACAGCGCCACGAACAGCAGGCCGATGACGATTTCGATCAGGTCGGTGAAGTCCAGTAGATCGCCGGGAAACGGCCACCAATCGCGGCGCACCGACCAGGCCTTACCGTGCGGGTCTACGACTACTGCCATGCCGACATCTTGGCGGCCAGCGCGACGCCGCGGTACTGCGGGGACAGCGCGCGACCGGCCGCCAGCAGCGGTTCGGTGCTGCGCAGCGTGCGGCCCAGCACGAACGCGCCTTCCAGCGCACCGATCAGCGACAGGGTGACCTGGCGGGCCTGCGACTCGTCGAGACCGCGCGACGCGAAGTACGCGCTGCCGCCGTCGACCCACGCGGTGAACACGGTCGCCGAGGCCTTGCGGAGTTCCTCGACGGTGTCGGCGACCTCGGCGGCGACGCTGGCCACCGGGCACATGTTCGCGAAGCCCGTGCCCGCCATGTCGTCGGCGGCCTGGGTGAACACCGCGTCGATGGCCTCACCGAGGTCGGTGTGCTCGTCGACGATCGACGGGATCAGCAGCGCGTAGGCGGCGCCTGCGTTGATCAGCGCCTCACGGGCGATCTGCACCTTGCCGCCGCGGAAGTGGTGGTACAGCGAGCCGATCGGCGCGCCGGAGGCCTCGGCGATGTCCTTCATGCCGACCGCGCCGTAGCCCTTGTGCCGCATCAACTCCGCCGCCGCGGTCAGGATCGATTCCTTGGTGGACCTTGCCATTCTCGCCTCCCGGCCACAGACTAGAGCATACGTTCTAGAATCAACGTTCTAATCCGGAAGGTCAACATGAACTCCGTCGAGGTTTCCGCCGGAACGATCGAATACCGCGAGGAGGGCGATCCTGACGGTCGCCCGGTCGTGCTGTTGCACGGCCTGCTGATGAACGACGCGCAGTGGAACCTGGCTCTGCCGCTGATGCCGCCCGGCTTCCGCTATCTGCTGCCGGTGCTGCCACTGGGCGGGCACCGCATCCCGATGCGCGAGGACGCCGACCTGACCCTGCGCGGGATGGTCGACATCGTCGGTGACTTCCTCCATGCGGTGGGTCTGGACGACGTGACCCTGGTGGTTTCCGACTGGGGTGGGCCGCTCTTCCTGACCGATGCGGGGCGCGACAAACGCGTTGGGCAACTGGTGATCTGCCCGTCGGAGGCGTTCGACAACTTTCCGCCCGGCCTGCCCGGCAAGGTCGCATGGTTGGCCAGTCGCAACACCATGACGGTGTCGCTGGCGATGCGTCAACTCAGAATCGGTTGGCTGCGCAGGCAGTGGCTGATGTTCGGCCAGATGGCGAAAAGGCCTGTCCCCCAAGACATCGTTGACCAGTGGCTGGCGGCAGGCCTGGCCGACAGCCGTATCCGGCGCGACCTCGTCAAGTACTGCCGCACCAAGTTCGACGACGCAGACCTGATCCGGGCCACCGAGCGGCTGTCCGAATTTCACGGCGACGCACTGGTGTTGTGGAGCCACAACCCGGTGATGCCGGACGCACACGCCGCACGCCTGACCGACCTCACCGGCGGCACACTGCGCTACGTCGACGATGCCAACGTATTGGTGATGCTGGATCAGCCCGAGCAGACGGCGCGGGAAATCGGGGCGTTCCTGACCCGCTGAGAGTAACGTTCTCCGACCGTGAGAACGGTGCGCAGCTTCTGCCGGGTCTGCACATCGGTGTGCGGCATCCTCGTCGACATCGACGACGACCGGGTGGTCGCGGTGCACGGCGACGGGGATCATCCGTTCTCGCGTGGCTACACCTGCCCGAAGGGCCGTGCGCTGCCGCAGATTCACCACCACCCGGACCGCCTGGAGCGCCCGCAGATGCGGGTCGACGGCGCGCTGCAGGACACCACCTGGGAGGCCTGCCTCGACGACCTCGGCGCCAGGCTACGCCAGATCATCGACAAATACGGGCCCGCGTCCGTCGGAATCAACTTCGGCACCGGCGTCGGCATGGACGCGGTCGGCTACCGGGTGGCGCAACAGTTGCACGCTGCAATCGGCACGCCCGCCAAGTTCAGCCCGCTGACCATTGACGGCACCGCGAAGGTGCTGATGTCGGAACTGATGGGCGGTTCGGCGGCGCTGACCGCAAGGCCGGACTACGACAACGCCACGCTTGCGATCTTCATCGGCAGCAATCCCGTTGTCTCCCATGGCCATAGCGTCGGGATGCCGAATCCGCGCGGCGTCATGCGCGATCTGGCCAGGCATGCCGAGGTGTGGGTGGTCGACCCGCGCCGGACCGAGACCGCACGCATGGCCGATCATCACCTCGCGCCGCGGCCAGGCACCGACTACGCGGTGCTCGCCTATCTGGTACGGGAAGTGCTGAGCGAGGGCGTCAAGGCCGCCGCGCAGGATGTCGACGCGCTGGCGGCCGCGGTCGATCCGTTCACCGCCCAGCATGCGGCGGCGGTCGCCGATGTCGCCGAGTACGACCTGCAACAGTTGCTGGACGCGGTGCGCAGGGCAGGCCGCATCGCCGTCGACACCGGCACGGGTGTCACGATGTCTCCGAGCGCCAATGTCACGCAATGGCTTTCGTGGGCGCTGCTGGTGCTGACCGATTCGATGAACCGCCCCGGCGGGATGTGGTTCCATCCGGGGTTCGGCTACCAACTCGAGAGCTTCGACCTGCCGATCACGCCGCCGGAGGGCCGGTTCGGCCCAGGCCCGCGCAGCCGCCCCGAGACGCAGGCGTTTCTGCGGGAGTGGCCGTGCGCCGCGGTGCCCGACGAGATCGACGCGGGCAACATCCGCGCGTTCCTCAACCTCGGCGGCAGCCTGCTCACCGCGTTCCCCGACGCCGGATCGCTGCGGCCCGCACTGGCGAAGCTCGACGTGTTGGCCACCACCGAGATCCTGCCGAACGAGACCACGGCGTTGTCGACGCACGTGCTGCCCACGAAGGGTCAACTGGAGCGGCCCGACGTGACGCTGTGGGATTTCCTGTGTCCGCGGGTGTCGGCGCAGCACACCGACGCCGTGGTTGAGCCTGTGGGACAACGCCGTTCGATGTGGTGGGTGTTGGCGGAGATCGGCCGCCGACTCGGCCACGATCTGGCCGACACCGCAGCCGGCGACGATGCGATGCTTGCGCAGCTGGGCGCTGGCGGCCGCGTGCCCTACGACGACCTCGTCGAAACTGGTTGGGCCGCCGTCGAACACGAGCTACCTGCACAGTGGGTGGACCGGCACATCGAAAGGGTGGGCGGCTGGCGGCTGGCGCCCCAGGTGCTCGTCGAGCAGTTGCACACGTTGCGTGAGCCGGCTCCGTTGATGCTGGTGCCGCGGCGACAACTGCGGCGTCTCAACGCGCAGCTGGAGTTCCTCGGCGAAGCCCCCGAGATCATGCTGAACCCGGACGACGCCGCGGCGGCGGGCGTCGCCGACGATCAGGCGTTGGTCGTGCGAACGGACCACGGTGAGATGACCGGCATCGCCAGGGTGGACGCGTCGATGCGCCGCGGCGCCGTGTCGGTCCCGCACGGCCACGCAGGGGCGAACGTCAACGTGTTGACGAGCAAGGACGACATCGATGCAGTGACCGGGATGACGCGCTATTCGGCGATTCCCGTCAGCGTGTATCCGGCGTGACACAGCGACAAGCTAGCACCGCCACAGTCAACTCATAGGTGCGGCCCATAGGTTCACAGGGTGTTGACGACTATCCTCGCCGCATCCGCCCCTCCGACGCCCCCGGCCGCACAGGTAGTGGCCGGCGCGCTGTATTACCTGGGGTTGTCGGTGGCAGGCGGCGCTGGTCTGCTCGCCGCCTACCTAGCTCCCACTGCTCCAGGTGTGCTATTGCGAAAGGCGTTTCGGCTGGGAGTCCCGGTTGCGGCTTTCGTCGCAGTGACGGCAGTCATCAATTTCGTTGCTGCGGCCGCCAAATCGGTCAAGACGAGTATCGCCGGCGCGCTCGACCCGCGCGAGCTCATCAGCTTCATCATGGCTGCGCCGTCACATGGCAGTTCCATCGGTGTCGGCCAGGTGGCGCTGATTCAGACGGGCGTCTACTTGCTTCTGGTGCTGGCGCTGATCTCGATGTCACGACAATCATCCCGCAGGGCAGCGGCCGCGGTGATCGTGCTGACCGTGCTCACGGCCCTCGTCCCGAACATTCCACTCGGCGGAGTCAACGCCAACGGTGTCGCCAATGCGGTTCTCACATCAGTGCATCTCGCAGGCGTGTTGGCGTGGGTTGGCGGACTGATCGTGCTGGCCGTCGTCGGTCTGCTGACCAGAACTGAGAACGCGGCAACAGTACAACTGTCGGAGGACTGGGGTTCGGTCTGGGTTCGATACAGCACGGTGGCGCTATGGGCGGTCGGCATGATCGTGGTGAGCGGTTCCTGGCTGGCGTGGACACATGTCGGCTCGCCGGTGCAACTGTTGACTACACCGTACGGTCGTTATCTCGCGGTCAAACTCGTTCTGGTTCTCGGGATGTTGGCCGGCGGCGGGTATAACACCCGAGTGTTACTGCCCAAGATCCGGTCGGCTCGTGAAGCCGACGATCGCGCGACACTGTTGGCCGTGGCAGCCAAACACTTCCCGAAAGTCGTGCTGGCCGAGGGGCTTCTCGGCGTGGGCGTCCTGCTCATCGTGCCCTTCTTCGCAGGCTCGGCCCGGGCACAAGCGGGTTGGCCAAGCGCGCGATCGTTCGATTTCACCGTGTTCGGCACGGGCGCGGTCCTCGTCGGATTGGTGGCAATCGGCCTATGGGCCGGAACCCGCACGACATCCGGACGCACCCGCGCACCGGCCGTATCAGCTTAAGAAATCACGCCGATCTGCTTCATCTGCGCGTAGACGTCGACGACACCCCAGGTTTCGACGATGCGGCCGTCGGCGAAGCGGAAGAGGAACATCTCGTTGTAGGTCACAGCCCTGCCGGTGGGCGCGACGCCCATGAACGGGCCGCGATGGGTGCCGGTGACCGTCGTCCTGGTCACGACCTTGTCTTCCTCGCCGATCACGTCTTCGAGCGTCAGGTGGATATCGGGATAGATCGCGAACAACGCCGCCCAGATCTGCTTGAGCGCCTCGGGGCCCGCCGTGTCGATGGGCAACGGGGTGCGGATCACCGCGTCGGGGTGGACGACCTCGTCGATGATGTTGGCCAACACGGCCATATCGCCGGTGTTCGCGGCATGGTGGAACCGCTCGACCACCGCTTTGTTGGTGGTCACTACTCCTCGTCGAGGAGCGCGGCGACGTCGTCGGGGATGTCGACGTTGGTGAAGACGTCCTGCACGTCGTCGAGGTCCTCCAGTGCGTCGATCAGCTTGACCACCTTGCGGGCACCCTCGAGGTCCACGGGCACGCTCACCGACGGCTGGAAGCTGGCCTCCGCCGACTCGTAGTCGATGCCGGCTTCTTGCAGCGCGGTCCGTACCGCGACGAGATCGCCTGGCTCACAGATGATTTCGAAGCTGTCGTCGAGATCGTTGACTTCTTCTGCACCGGCTTCGAGCACCGCGGTCAGCACATCGTCCTCGGTGAGCCCGTCCTTGGCCAGTGTCACCACGCCTTTGCGGGAGAACAGGTACGACACCGATCCGGGGTCGGCCATGTTGCCGCCGTTGCGCGTGACCGCGACGCGCACCTCGCCAGCGGCCCGGTTGCGGTTGTCGGTCAGGCACTCGATCAGCACCGCCACTCCGTTGGGGCCGTAGCCCTCGTAGGTGATGGCCTGGTAGTCGGCGCCCCCGGCCTCCTCGCCGGCGCCACGCTTCCGGGCCCGCTCGATGTTGTCGTTGGGCACCGAGTTCTTCTTGGCCTTCTGAATGGCGTCATACAGCGTGGGGTTACCGGCGGGGTCACCGCCACCGACGCGCGCGGCCACCTCGATGTTCTTGATCAGCCGCGCGAAGTTCTTGCCGCGGCGGGCATCGATCACAGCCTTCTTGTGCTTGGTGGTGGCCCACTTGGAATGGCCGCTCATGCAGGTACTGCTCTCTTTCTTGCGTGGTGAGTCCGATCATCGAGTCTACGTGGACGTTTACCTGCTATCGAACCGCGTCTGGCGGGGTCAGCGCCACAACGCGGTAGCCGACGCCTGCAGGCCACCCCAGGTGGCCATTGACGTGCACCTGAATCCAGGTTGGGGCGCCTGATGGGTCGTCGGTGAAGGTGGCGGCCGCGTCGACAACGGCGCCGATCTCGCCCGACGCCTGCAACACCATCGAAACGGTGAGTGTCGCGGTGCCGAGTACCGCCCGTTGGTAGGCCAGGCAGTCCGGGAGGAAGAACGAGGCCTGGACATTCGGCATCCTGATCCCCCGCGGCGCGTTAGGCGCTCTCCTCAGCATTGGGCCGGACACCACTGGTTTGCCGTCGAACCAAGCGGTGCCGGTGTACTCGGTTTGTCGGGCCTCGCCGCCGTCGGCCAGGCGGACCAGTGTGTCGATCCGCGGCTGAGGCTCGACCTCGATCATCGTCATCTGCGAATTGTGGAGCCTGGGCCGCAAGGCGGCACACCGCATCGTCGCATCGCCCCGGATTGATCGACCGTTCAACGTAGCGTTGCACCATGACCAGGCGGCTCAACGGCCCGCAGACTACAGGACGCGATTACCGCAATCTCAGTGAGCCGCGGTACGGCGTCCACCACGACAACAACGTCGCGATCGCCATGCGCGACGGGATCGCACTCATGTCCGACGTTCACCGGCCCGACGCCGACGGACGTTTCCCGGCGCTGATCGCCGCGTCGCCCTACCCGCGCCAGATCCAAAACCTCGGCGCACCGATGGGGTTCATCGAGGCCGGTGTCACCGACTTCTGGGTGCCTCGCGGTTATGCCCACGTCATCGCGAACCTACGCGGGACCGGGGATTCCGGCGGCGAGTTCGGGTTCTTCGACGCGCAGGAGCGCTCGGACATGTTTGACCTCGTAGAGTGGGTAGCCGCCCGACCGTGGTGCGATGGCAACGTGGGCATGATCGGCATCAGCTATTTCGCGATGACACAGCTCGAAGCCGCGGTAGAGCGCCCACCGCACTTGAAGGCGATCTTCCCAGTCGCCGCCACCGCCGATCTGTACGAGGGCGCGGTGCACCACGGCCTGCTGAGCTCGGGGTTCGTCACACCGTTTCTGTCGATGATCGGACTCACATCCGCCCGCAGCGACGACTTCTGGCGCAGCCTGCCCCTCGAGCTTGCGCGCAAGGTGCTTCAGACGCCGCCGTTGCACCGCAAGTTCGCGACGATGAACGGCGAGGCTTCTCTCGTGATGATGCGTCAGTTGCTGAAGCTGCCTCACAACCCGCATCCGTGGGACGAGCTTTGGCTGAACGCCGCTGTCAAGCATCCCCTGCGTGACGAGTGGTGGGACGAACGGGATCTCACCCCGCTGCTCGGTCGGATCGACATTCCGGTCTACCTCGGCTGCGACTGGGAGAACGTTCCGCTGCACCTGCCGTCAACATTTGTGGCGTGGAAAGCCTTGGCGGACAACCCGAATGTGCGCATGGGCATGCTCGACCGCTATGGGTTGACCTGGCCGTGGGAGAGCCTGCACGTAGAGGCGCTGGCCTGGTTCGACCACTGGCTGAAGGGCCGGGACACCGGCATCCTCGACGGCGAGCCGGTGCGGTACGCACTGCCGGGCTCCGACGGATGGCACACCGCGGAGTCGTGGCCTCCGCGGGGGACGCATCGCGAATTTGCCCTGCGCGCCGACGGCGTGCTGTCCCACGACGAAGGTGAACCCGGCGGCCGCGAATACATGGTGCTGGGCGCGGGCCTGAACCGGGCCAACCCCAGCCCTATCGATCCGCCGTCGACGCTGACGTGGACGAGCGAGCCGCTCGATGATGCACTGGATATGGTGGGCGAGATCGAGTTACGACTCGTCGCGGCCGCGACCGCGTCGGACACGGCATGGATTGTGACGCTGCAGGACGTCTCCCCCGACGACACCATCACTGACGTGACAGCCGGCTGGCTTCGGGCCAGTCTGCGTGAGGTCGACGAGGCGGCCAGTGCGTCCGGATCTCCGGTGTTGCCTTGCCGTACCGCGCAGGCCGTACCGATCGGAGAAGATGTCGTCTACCGAATCCCGTTGGTGCCCAACGCCCGTCGCTTCAAGGCGGGTCATCGCGTCCGGCTGGTGCTCAACAGTGACGATCAGGACCCGTCGGTACCGGCAATCATGAGCTTCCGGCACGCCAATGTGGGCAACAGCAGCGTGAACACGATCCATTCGTCATCGCGTGTGCTGCTTCCTGTGCCCTACTCAGCGCCCACGAGCCGTTCGGGGCTGGCGGACAGCTGAGCCTTCACATTGCGCGTCAGGTCGTCGGCGAGGATCTCCGGCTCACCCTCGAACAAGCCGTCCAGCGCGAGTTTCGCGACTACGGACGGATCGCCCTTCTGATCCGCCGGGGCGTGCGCGGCCATGTCGGTCTCCATGAATCCGACATGCAGGGACGTGACGTGGATTCCGCGAGGAGCAAGCTCCTGTCGGATCGCATCGGTCATTGCCCAGCCCGCCGCCTTGGCCGCGGAGTAGGCGCCGAACACCGGCGCATGGAGCCACGACAACACCGACAGCACGTTCAGGATCGATCCGCCGCCGTTGGCTTCGATGACCGGAACGAACGCACGCGTGACGGACAGCGTGCCGAAGAAGTGGGTCTCCATCTCCAGGCGCATGTCGTCGAGCGACCCGGTCAGCAGGGTCGCACCGGTGGAGATGCCTGCGTTGTTGATCAGCACGTTGACGTCGGTCGCCAATGCCGCTGCCCTGGCGACGGATTCGGGATCGGTGATGTCGAGTTGGACGGGGATGACCCCGGGCACGTCGACGGTCTCGGGGCGCCGAGCGCCGCCGTACACCTTGGCGCCGCGCGCGACGAGTTGTTCGGCGAACCGCTTACCCAGTCCGCGGTTGGCTCCAGTGACGAATGCAGTGATCTGTGGTGTGGTCATGCCTCATGCAAGCGGTATTTCGTACCGGTCATTCCATAAACAGAGTATTGTGACGCGGATCACAGCATCTCGACGAAGAGCTTGTGGATGCGACGGTCGCCGGTCATCTCGGGGTGGAACGCCGTCGCCAGCACGCGGCCCTGCCGAACCGCGACGATGTGACCGGCGGCCCGGCCCAGCACCTCGACCTCGGGGCCGACCCGTTCCACCCACGGCGCCCGAATGAACACCGCGTGCACGCGATCGTCGAGACCCTCGAACGGGAAGTCCCCTTCGAACGAATCGACCTGACGTCCAAAAGCGTTGCGGCGCACCGTCATATCGATGGCTTTCAGCGGGACGGCCGCACGGCCTGCGGCGCCGGCATCCAGGATCTCGGTGGCCAGCAGGATCATCCCGGCGCACGACCCGTAGGCGGGCATGCCCTCGGCGAGTCGCGCCCGCAGCGGCTCGAGCAGTTCGAACTCGCGCAGCAGATGGCTCATCGTGGTGGACTCGCCACCGGGTATCACCAGCGCATCGACAGCCTCGAGTTCGGAAACCCGGCGGACGGTCGTCGCCTCGGCGCCGGCTTCGCGCAGCGCCGCCAGGTGTTCGCGGGTGTCGCCCTGCAGGGCGAGCACGCCGACGTGCGGTGTCCTCATGGCTTCTGGTAGTCGCGCTTGTAGCGGGTCAGCCCCTCCTGCATCACCGCCGCCACCATCTCCCCGGTCTGGGTGAAGATCTTGCCCTGCGTCAGCGAGCGGCCACCCGACGCTGACGGCGATGACTGGTCGTAGAGCAGCCATTCGTCGGCCCGGAACGGCCGCATGAACCACATCGCGTGATCCAGCGACGCCACCATCAGGTGCGGACGTTCTTCGACGTGGTTGACCTGGGCCGAGCCCAGCAGCGTGAGGTCGCTCATGTAGGCCAGCGCGCAAATGTGCAGGACCGGGTCGTCGGGCAGCGGATCACGATGCCGAAACCACACCTGCTGTTGCGACGCCTTCCCCGGCAGCAGCTTCATCTGATCGCGCGGCACGATGCGCACATCCCATTCCGCGAACTGGGCGAAGCCCGCGTCGTCGAACGCTCCGCCCTTGGAGATGAACCCGGGCAGGTCGTCCGGCGGCGGCGCGTACGGCATCGCGTCCTGATGCTCGATGCCGCTCTGGTCGCTCTGGAACGACGCCGACATCGAGAAGATCGTTTCGCCGTGCTGGATGGCGTTGACGCGCCGCGTGACGAACGACCCCCCGTCGCGAAGGCGTTCGACGATGAAGACCGTCGGCGCCTTGGCGTCGCCCGGCCGCAGGAAATAGCCGTGCAGCGAATGCACCGCAAAGCGATCGTCGACCGTGCGCACCGCCGACACCAGCGACTGGCCCGCCACATGACCGCCGAAAGTGCGCTGGAAATAGCCGGATTCGGGGCTGAAGACACTTCCGCGGTAGATGTTCACCTCGAGTTGCTCGAGGTTGAGGATCTCTTCGATCGCCATGCGGTTATTTTGGCTCTTCGCCCGAGCGGCTCATCGCGGTGGCCTTACCAGCCGCGTTCGGCGAGCCGGTGCGGGGCCGCGATGTCCTCCACGTTGATGCCGACCATGGCCTCCCCCAGCCCGCGTGACACCTTGGCCAGCACGTCGGGGTCGTCGTAGAAAGTGGTGGCCTTGACGATCGCCGCCGCCCGGGCCGCGGGGTCGCCGGACTTGAAGATGCCCGAACCGACGAACACGCCCTCGGCACCGAGCTGCATCATCATCGCCGCATCGGCAGGCGTGGCGATGCCACCTGCGGTGAACAGCGTCACCGGCAGCTTGCCCGCCCTGGCCACTTCCACGACGAGTTCGTAGGGCGCCTGCAATTCCTTTGCCGCCACGTACAACTCGTCTTCGGACAGCGACGTCAGCCGACGGATCTCACCGCCGATCTGCCGCATGTGCGTGGTCGCGTTGGACACGTCCCCGGTGCCCGCCTCACCCTTCGAGCGGATCATCGCCGCCCCCTCGGTGATACGGCGCAACGCCTCGCCGAGGTTGGTGGCACCGCACACGAACGGCACGGTGAACTTCCACTTGTCGATGTGGTGGGTGTAGTCGGCCGGGGTCAGCACCTCGGACTCGTCGATGTAATCCACGCCTAGGCTCTGCAGAATCTGCGCCTCGACGAAATGCCCGATGCGCGCCTTGGCCATCACCGGGATGGTGACCGCGGAGATGATGCCCTCGATCATGTCGGGATCGCTCATCCGCGACACCCCGCCCTGCGCGCGGATGTCGGCGGGCACCCGCTCCAGTGCCATGACAGCAACAGCGCCTGCGCCCTCGGCGATGCGGGCCTGTTCGGGGGTGACGACGTCCATGATCACGCCGCCCTTGAGCATCTCGGCCATGCCGCGCTTCACCCGCGCCGTCCCGGTCTGGCTGTTGGCCGACCCGTTCGATCCAGCTGCGGTATCCACTGTTATCTCCTCCAATTGCTACTGATCCAGTCTAGAGGGGGCGGCAAATGCATTGAATCCGCACATCAGCGGATGGCTTGCAGCTGCCGTTCGCGTGTACCGCTCTGCATGTCGGCAAGCACGTTCGCGTCGTCGAGAAGCTCGCCTAGCTGCAGCGGGTACACAGTTTCGCCCTTGGCGACCAGTTCGTCGATCATTGTCGCATCGCACCAGCGGTGACCGTGAATCGTGCGGCGCTCCAGCTCCGTGTGACCACTAGTCGCCGGCTCGAAGCGGCTGGTGCGGTGGACGAAGAACAATTCCTCGCTATGGATCACGGCGCCGTCGAACTCGAACACCGCTTCACGCCGCCAGACCGGACCGACGAGTTCGGTGGGCATCACCTGCAGGCCGGTCTCCTCGGCGAGTTCCCGCGCCGCGGCATCAGCCAGCGCCTCCCCTGGTTCCACCGCCCCGCCGATGGTGAACCACCACCGCGGCGCGTCGGAGGTGGCGGGGTCCGATCCGCAGAACAGCAGCACCGCACCGTCCTCGTCGAGCAGAACCACCCGGGCAGACGTGCGCAGTGTCACCGCCATCCGACCTCCGGCGGCGCGACCTCCGCGCGCTCGGCGATCTCGAAATAGCTTGGCAGCGCCGCGGTTCCGCCGAGCCGAAGGATGCGCACCGCAGGCCGCTCCCGCAGCGCCAGCGTGTCACGGACGGCGTCGTTGTGGAACCGGCGGGCGAGCAGCACCCGTGCCTCGGCGTCGGCGAGCTCGGCGACCATGGCCACCGGAAGCGACGCCGGATCGACGAGCGCCAGCGCTGCCGAGAGCTCGTTCTCGGCAGCCTCGCGCCCCGTGCGCGGCGCCCGCTCCGCCGCGTCGGCAAGGGCCGCCAACCGCTTGCCGTCCGGACTGCCTGCGTACGCCTCGACTGCGACGGCGCGCGCCACCACCGCACGGCGGGCCAGCGCACCGTCGAGTGCCTGCCACGACAGGTCGTAGCGCACGTGCAGCCGGTCCAGTCGGTGCGCGGTCTGGTAGGCCCACGCGGCGATCAACAGGAACACGACGACCAGCAGCGCCAGCGCGACGACCACTGCCCACGTGATCAACTCGCCACCTTGACCTTCGTGCCCGCGCCCGCCACGGTTTCGTAGACCCGCATGATCTGCCGTTCGACGACCGACCAGTCGTAGCGCCGCACCGCCTCGGTGGCTGCGGCGACATAGCCGGCCCGCAGCGCGTCGTTCTCCAGCACCTCGACGATTCCGCCGGCCAACGCCGCCGGGTCGTCGACCGGCACCAGTCGGCCCGCCTTGCCGTCGACCAGCACCCGGCGGAACGCGTCGAGGTCACTGGCGACCACCGGGGTGCCCGCCGCCATCGCCTCGACGAGCACGATGCCGAAGCTCTCGCCGCCGAGGTGCGGGGCGCAGTACACGTCGGCGCTGCGCATCGCCGACGCCTTCTGCGCATCGTCTACCTGGCCGAGGAAGCGCAGATGCCCGGCCAGTTTGCCGGCGTTCTCCCGAAGTTCGTCCTCGTCGCCGCGGCCGACGATCAGGATCTCGACGTCGGCGAACCGCTCCACCAGCGCGGGCAGCGCGCCGAGCAGCACGGCCATGCCCTTGCGCGGCTCGTCGAAGCGCCCCAGGAACAGCACCGTCTTGCCCGGTCGCGGGTAGCCGTCGAGAAGCGGCGCATGCGCGAACGACCCCACGTCCACCCCGTTGGGGATCTCCACCGCGTCGCTGCCGAGCGCCTCCATCTGCCAGCGCCGCGCCAGATCCGACACCGCGATCCGGCCGACGATCTTCTCGTGCATCGGCCTCAGAATCGGCTCGAAGACGCTGAGCGTCAACGACTTTGTCGTGGAGGTGTGGAAGGTCGCGACGATCGGGCCCTCGGCGATGTTCAGCGCCAGCATCGACAAACTGGGCGCATTGGGCTCGTGCAGATGCAGCACGTCGAAGTCGCCGTCGGCCAGCCACCGCTTGACCATGCGGTGGGTGGCGGGGCCGAACCGCAGCCGGGCCACCGAGCCGTTGTACGGAATGGGCACCGCCTTGCCGCCGGAGACGACGTAGTCGGGCAGTGAGGCATGCGCGTCAGAAGAAGTGGGCGCCAGCACGCTGACGTCGTGACCGCCGCGGTGCATCACGTCGGCCAGTTGTAGGACGTGCGATTGCACGCCGCCGGGGACGTCGAACGAATACGGGCAGACCATGCCGATACGCATTACGGTCCATTCTTCGCGCGAGCGCTCATCACCGGGACTCCAGTTTCGCCCTACGCTCGTCGGAAAGGTCGGCTATCCACTGCGGCTGGATCATGTGCCAGTCGGCCGGGTGGGCGGCGATGTTGGCCGCGAAGTGGTCCGCCAACTTCTGGGTGATGACGGTGACGTCGCCGGACGAGGTGTCCAGCGGTTCGCTGATGGTTAACCCCCACCCGCGTTCGGTGAACCAGCAGTGCACCGCCATCAGGTCCGCGCCCGTCTCGATGGCCAGCTTGGCCGAGCCGGCGGGCATCCGGGTGGGCTCCCCGAAGAAGTCGACCTCGACGCCGTTGCGGCTGAGGTCGCGGTCGGCCATCAGGCAGACGGGACGACCGGCACGCAGTCGTTCGGTGAGGATCTCGAACGGCGGCCGCTCACCGCCGGTCAACGGCAGCATCTCGAACCCGAGGCTCTCCCGGTAGGCGATGAACCGGTGGTACAGCGATTCGGGCTTGAGGCGCTCGTTGACGGTCGTGAAGGTGCCGTGTCGCCAGACCAGCCAGACCCCGGCCATATCCCAGTTGCCGCTGTGCGGCAGGGCCATGATCGCACCCCGGCCCGCATCCAGCGCGGCCGCGATGTGCTCCTTCCCCTCGAAGTAGGCGTCAAGCAGTTCGCCCTGCTTCTTCAGATCCATCGAGGGCAACCTGAACGCCTCCCGCCAGTACCGCGCGTAGGAGGACAGCGAAGCACGGATCAGCTCGTCGGGCACCTGTTCTGGCGTGGTGCCGATGACACGGGCCAGGTTCTTGCGCAGCTGTGTGGGTCCGCCGCCGCGGGCCGCGTATTGCGCGCCCGCGTCAAATGCGTTGCGCGCCACGAACTCCGGCATGGCCCGCACCAGCCGCCACCCGGTGGCGTAACCCAGATCGCTGATCTGCCCCCCGAACGGGATCACGGCTGGGTCGCCTCGGGTTTGTCGCCGTTGGCCGCCTCGGATTTCGTCAGCCGGTCCATCGCGCCCGGCGACGTGCGCACGCTGTGCATGCGCTGCCCGACGGTCACCAGGCTGGCCACCGCCAGCAGCCACATCGCGATATGCAGCAGCCACGGCAGGCCGAACAGGCCGGACAATCCCGCCCCGACGAGCACGATGATGAGCCGTTCGGGCCGCTCGATGATCCCGCCGTCACCGGACAGCCCGCTGGCCTCGGCGCGGGCCTTGATGTAGGAGATGACCTGCGAGGTGACCAGGCAGATCAGCGTGGCCACCACCAGCGAGGTGCTCTGCATCCCGAACGCCGCCCACCACAGCAGGCCGCAGAACACCGCGCCGTCGCCGATGCGGTCGCAGGCGGCGTCCAGCACCGCCCCGAACCGGGTGCCGCCCCCGCGTTCACGTGCCATCGCCCCGTCGAGCATGTCGGCGAGCACGAAGAACCACACGGCGACGCCGCCCCACCACAATTCGCCGATCGGGAACAACGTCAACGCGCTCAACACCGTCCCGGCGGTGCCGAGAATCGTGATGCTGTCGGGTGTGAAGCCCGCCCGCAGCGCAGCCTTGGCGACCGGCGTCGACAACTTCGCGTACGCCGCGCGGGTCATCAGGTAGAAGTTGCTCACGGCTGCTTTGCCCACTCGGTCGCCAGCAGCTCGCGGGTCTCACGCAACAGTTGCGGAACGATCTTGGAGCCGCCGATGATCGTGATGAAGTTCGCGTCGCCGCTCCACCGCGGCACCACATGCATGTGCAGGTGCTCGGCCAGCGACCCGCCCGCCGAGCTGCCGAGGTTCAAGCCGACGTTGAATCCGTGCGGACGAGACACCGACTTGATCACCCGAATCAGCTTCTGCGTGAACGCCATCAGCTCGGCGCTCTCCGCGGGGGTGAGGTCTTCGAGTTCGGACACCCGCCGGTAGGGCACCACCATCGAGTGGCCGGGGTTGTAGGGATAGAGGTTGAGCACGACGTACACCAGTTCGCCGCGGGCCACCATCAGCCCTTCTTCGTCGGGCATCCTGGGGATGTCGGTGAACGGCTCGGCCGACGCCGCCGAACCCCCCTTCATCGGCGCCTCGGCGATGTAGGTCATCCGGTGCGGTGTCCACAACCGCTGCAGGTGGTCGGGTTCACCGACGCCGTGGTCAACGATCGTCCGGTCGTCGGGGTCACTCACTTGGTCGTGCCTACTTCGAGCAGTTCGGCTGTGGGAGCGGCGTTTTCGCGACTGGAGATCCACTTGACGATCGCGGCGATCGCGTCCTCCCGCGGCACGCCGTTGACCTGGGTGCGGTCGCCGAAACGGAAGCTGACCGCGTTGGCTTCGACGTCGCGGTCCCCCGCCACGAGCATGAACGGCACCTTCTGGTTGGTGTGGTTGACGATCTTCTTGGCCATCCGGTCGTCGCTGGCGTCGACCTCGGCCCGGATGCCGTGCGACTTCAGTTGCGTGACAAGGCCGTTGAGGTACGGGATGTGGTCGTCGGCCACCGGGATGCCGACCACCTGCACGGGCGCCAGCCACGCCGGGAACGCGCCGGCGTAGTGCTCGGTGAGGATGCCGAAGAACCGCTCGATCGACCCGAACAGCGCGCGGTGGATCATCACCGGCCGCTGCCTGCTGCCGTCCGCGGCGGTGTACTCCAGCTCGAAGCGTTCGGGGAAGTTGAAGTCCAGCTGGATGGTCGACATCTGCCAACTGCGGCCGAGCGCGTCCTTGACCTGCACCGAGATCTTGGGGCCGTAGAACGCCGCGCCACCCGGATCGGGCACCAACTCCAGGCCCGACGCCGCGCCGACCTCGGCCAGCACGTTGGTGGCTTCCTCCCACAACTCGTCCGAGCCGACGGACTTCTTCGGATCCTTGGTGGACAGCTCGAGGTAGAAGTCGTTCAGCCCGTAATCACCGAGCAGTTCGAGGATGAACCGCAGCAGCGAGGTCAGCTCGTCGCGCATCTGGTCGCGGGTGCAGTAGATGTGGGAGTCGTCCATGGTCAACCCGCGCACCCGGGTCAGCCCGTGCACGACGCCGGACAGCTCGTAGCGGTAGACCGTGCCGAACTCGAAGAGCCGCAACGGAAGTTCGCGATACGACCGCCCGCGCGACCGGTAGATCAGGCAGTGCATCGGGCAGTTCATCGGCTTGAGGTAGTAGTCCTGGCCGGGCTTGCGCACCGTGCCGTCCTCGTTGAGTTCGGCGTCGAGGTGCATCGGCGGGAACATGCCGTCGGCGTACCAGTCGAGGTGGCCGGAGATCTTGAACAGCTCCGCCTTGGTGATGTGCGGGCTGTTGACGAACTGGTAGCCGGCCTCGATGTGCTTGCGCCGCGAGTAGTCCTCGAGTTCGCGGCGGATGATGCCACCCTTGGGGTGGAAAACCGCTAAGCCGGAACCGATTTCGTCGGGGAAGCTGAACAGGTCCAGTTCGGCGCCGAGCTTGCGATGGTCGCGCCGCTGCGCTTCTTCGATGAACTCGAGGTGTGCCTCCAGCGCCTCCTGCGACTCCCACGCGGTGCCGTAGATGCGTTGCAGGCTGGCATTGTTCTGGTCGCCGCGCCAGTATGCCGCGGAGCTGCGGGTCAGCTTGAACGCCGGAATGTAGCGTGTCGTCGGGATGTGCGGGCCCCGGCACAGATCACCCCACTCGCGTTCGCGGGTGCGGGGATTGAGGTTGTCGTAGGCGGTGAGCTCGTCGCCGCCGACCTCCATCACGTCGGGGTCGCCGGACTTGTCGTCGACGAGTTCGAGTTTGTACGGCTCGTTGGCGAGTTCCTCGCAGGCTTCCTCTTTGGAGGCGTAGACCCGCCGCGAGAACAGTTGGCCTTCCTTGACGATCTGGCGCATGCGCTTCTCCAGCGCCTGCAGATCCTCCGGCGTGAATGCGCGGGGCACGTCGAAGTCGTAGTAGAAGCCGTCGGTGATGGGCGGCCCGATGCCGAGCTTGGCCTCGGGGAACATGTCCTGCACGGCCTGCGCGAGCACGTGCGCGGTCGAGTGCCTGATCACGCT
Source organism: Mycobacterium sp. 3519A (assembly GCF_900240945.1). Lineage (NCBI taxonomy): Bacteria > Bacillati > Actinomycetota > Actinomycetes > Mycobacteriales > Mycobacteriaceae > Mycobacterium > Mycobacterium sp. 3519A. Next base: position 2,256,707 of record NZ_OESG01000013.1, on the reverse strand, counting down.
GCGGCCCTCGTCGGTGTTGGCGGGCACCGGCGTCACCTCGACGTCGGTATCCGGCGTCCACGACAGGTCGTGCAGTCGGCCGTCGGCGTCGCGCACGACCACGATGGCGTCTACGGCGCCGCGGCTCGGCAGGCCCGCCTCCCGGACCGCTGCCCCGGCGGTGGTCCCGGCAGCGACCCGGATCGGGGCTGCTAGGGCGGGGCTGGCGGGCGCGCTCATCGGTGACTCTCCAAACTTTCGGTGAAACGGGCGGTGTGCAGGTCTGCACTGAACGCGACCATGCTATCGGGGCCGGTGGTCATGCCCCCAGGCCAATGGGGCTGCGCAGCCACCTGGCCTCGATACCGACCAGCCCGGCGGCCCAACCGAGCGCGCCGAGCAACCACAGGGTGGCGAGCACCACGGCGGCCGTGAAGGCCGCGCCGAGCAGCTGCACCCACAGTCCCTGCGCCTTGAACCAGCCCATCGCCGTGTCGTAACGGGTCCGCGTGTAGGCGAGCAGCCGTCGCGCCCAGTCGAATTCGGTGGCCAGAATCGCGAGGCCGACGAACACGATGGCCCAGCCCGGCCCGGGGTACGGGATCGCGAGGATGCCGACGCCGAGGACCGCCAGCCCGACCACCGCGATGCCGATGCGGTAGCCGAACTCGACGCGCGGGCGGTCGCGCAGTCGGTCACGCCACCGCGCCCAGCGCCGTTTGACCTCTGACGGCTTCACGGCTGCCCCGGGTTCAGCTTGACGAACAGCGCGTTGGCCTCGGCCAGCACGGTGTCCCCGTCGAGCACCCGGCCCGAGATGAACATCTTGCGGCCGTCGACGCGGTCCACCCCGGCGTCGACCTGCAGTTCCGTCTCGATCGGCACGATCTTGCGGTAGTCGACGTGCAGGAAGGCGGTGCGCTGATACAGGCTCTGCGTCAGCCGGAACGCGGTGTAGCCGAGCAGCGAGTCGAACAGTTGCGCGATGCATCCGCCGTGGGCGGCTCCGTTGCGGCCGAGGTGGAAACGCCGGAAGCGGACGCTGCCTGCGACTCGGCCGTCGTCGGTCTTGTGGTACTCCCCCGGGATGCCCAACACGCTGCCCCGGTTGGGCAGGTCCATCCGGCGGCCCGACGGTGACGACCACTCGTCCGCGTCATAGGGCGCCAACAGGTTGGAGGCGGCCTCGATCAGGTCGGCGGCCTTGGTGATCACGTCGTCGGGCGCGTCCGTGGCGCGAGCATGGTCCTGCAGCGTGCGGACGGCCTCGACGAAGCGGCCGTAGTCGGGTCCGCCGTGGGCGGTGGGCTCGGCTGGGCTGAAGTCTCCGCCGCGATGCTCCTGTGCGTAGGCCACCCGGTCACCGTATTGCCTGGCTCAGCCGTCGGCGGACCCGGCTTTGCTCAGCGTGTCGAACTCGGCGTCGGACAGTTCGATCTCCGCGGCCGCCACGTTCTCCTCCAAGTGCGCGACCTTGGACGTGCCGGGGATCGGCAGCATCACCGGCGAGCGCTTCAACAGCCAGGCCAGAGCCAGCTGCGACGGGGTCGCGTGGTGCTCGTCGGCGATGCGCTGCAGCGGGCCGCCTGGCGCGGCCAACGGTCCGGCCGCCAGCGGGAACCACGGGATGAACCCGATGCCGTCGGCTTCGCACGCGTCGAGCACCGGCTCGGCCGAGCGGACGGTGATGTTGTACATGTTCTGCACCGACACGATGGTGGCGGTCTGCTGCGCTGCCTTGAGTTGGTCGACGTTCACCTCGGACAGTCCGATGTGGCGGATCTTGCCCTCCTGCTGCAGCTTCACCAGCTCGCCGATCTGGTCTTCGGCGGGAAACTTGGGGTCGATCCGGTGCAATTGGAACAAATCGATGGTGTCGACGCCGAGCCGGCGCAGGCTCATCTCGCATTCCTGGCGCAGATACGCGGGGAAGCCCAGCGGCGGCCATTCGTCCGGCCCGGTGCGCAGCAGGCCTGCCTTCGTCGCGATGGCCACACCGTCGTACGGGTGCAGCGCCTCGCGGATCAGCTCCTCGGACACGTACGGCCCGTACGAGTCCGCGGTGTCGATGAAGTTGACGCCGAGCTCGACGGCGCGGCGCAAGACCCGGATGCATTCGTCGTGATCCGCGGGCGGACCCCAGACACCCTTTCCGGTGAGGCGCATGGCGCCGAAGCCGAGACGATTGACCGTGAGATCACCGCCGAGGGTGAACGTTCCGGATGCGTGCGCGATGCTTTGCGTGGTCATTGCACAGACCGTACGCCCGCGATGAGAAAGTGTCCTTGTGAAGCTGCTGGACCTCGCGGGGCTGCCGTTGACGTACCCCGAAGTGGGGGCCACGGCGGGCCCGTTACCCGACGGATACCACCACGTAGAGAAGTCGGCAGTGATCGGGCGGGGGCGGCGACGGTTCGAGGACGCGGCCGCCGCAGGCATGCGATGGGGCATGCTGCGCGGCGCCGGTCTGCGCGTCGATGCGACCAGCGAGGTGGCCGCCACGGGAGCGGACGTGATGGTGCACCTGGGCCCGGTCGTTGCGCCATGCCGCGTGGTGTACGTGGTCGACGAGCCGGAGTTGCGCGGGTTCGCCTACGGGACGCTGCCGGGGCACGCGGAAAGCGGTGAGGAACGTTTCATGGTGCGCTACGACCCGGCCACCGACGAGGTACACGCGGAAGTGACCGCGTTCTCGCGGCACGCGACGTGGTGGAGCAGGCTCGGCTCGCCCGTCACGTCGGTGATTCAGCGGGTCGTCACCGACCGGTATCTGCGGGCGTTGTAAGTCGGCCCCGAATTGACGGAAGATCGAGGGGTGACATTGAACGACCGAGGCGACGTGGAGGCTACCCACCTTCGCATTGCTGAACTGGTGCAGGCGCTTCACAGCCGGTCGGATGCGGACGCCGACACAGTGCTCGACGAACTGGTCGAACACGCCGCGGTCGAGATCCCTGGCGCCGACTATGCGGGCATCACGGTCACCCGCAACGCGAAACACATCGACACCCCCGCCGCGACGCACAAGTGGCCGATCTTGCTCGACGAGATTCAGCAACGCCATCGCGAAGGCCCGTGCCTGACCGCCGCGTGGGAAGAGAAGATCGTGCACGTCGCGGACCTCGAGACCGATGACCGGTTCCCGAGCTACCGCCGGGATGCGCTGGAGCAGACGCCGATTCGGGCCATCATGGCGTTTCAGTTGTTCATCGCCGACGAAACCATGGGTGCGCTCAACGTCTATGCCGAGCGATCGAACGCGTTCGACGACTCATCGCGCGATATCGGGCGGGTCTTCGCCGCACATTCCTCGGTGGCGTGGAATTCGGCGCGGCGCGAAGAACAGTTCAAGCGCGCGCTGGCCAGTCGGGACACGATCGGTCAGGCGAAGGGCATGATCATGGAACGCTACGGCGTCGACGCGGTGCAGGCGTTCGAGGTGTTGCGGAAGCTTTCGCAGGACTCGAATGTGCCGCTGGTCCAGGTGGCCACCGACCTCGTCACGAAGGCCAAGGACAACTAGCTGCTCGCCGCCACAGTTATCCGCCGTGGCCAAAGCGTGATGGATCCTTGACCGAAATGCCAACGCGCACCTACACATCGAACTCCGCGCGGCACCCTACGATCTAATTAACACTGTTGTTATTTCAAAAGGAATCAAAAGACATGCGTGGGGTTGCGCTGTGTGTTCTTGCGGTACTCGGGATCAATGCGGTAGTGGCCGCCGGGCCTGCCGACGCCAGCATGGCGGTCGCGAACCGGACGAACGTTCCTGCCCCTGCGGCGAATCCGTTGCTCAAGCCTGCGATCGCGTCGGTGCAACCGGCGCGCGGCCAGGTGGTCGGGGTGGCGCACCCTGTCGTGGTGACGTTCAACTCGCCGGTGCTCGACAAGCACGCGGCGGAACGCGCGATCGACATCACCTCCACTCCCGCGATGACGGGCAAGTTCGACTGGCTCGACAACCGCGTCGTGCAATGGCTGCCTGACCGGTTCTGGCCTGCGCACAGCACGGTGGCCCTGTCGGTAGGCGGCTTCAAGACCGAATTCCAAACGGGCCCAGCCGTTATCGGGGTCGCCAGCATCTCCGACCACACCTTCACGGTCACCGTCGACGGCGTGAACGCGGGGCCGCCGCCCGAACTGCCCGCACCACATCATCGGCCGCATTTCGGCGAGCCCGGCGTGTTCCCGGCGTCGATGGGCAGACCGGAGTATCCGACGCCCGTCGGCACCTACACGGTGCTGTCGAAGGAACGCGACGTGATGATGGACTCGAGCAGCGTCGGCATACCCGTCGACGATCCCGACGGATACCTATTAGACGTGGAATACGCCGTACGCTTCACTCGCCGTGGCCTTTTCGTGCATTCGGCGCCGTGGGCGGTCAACTCGCTCGGCTACGAGAACACCAGCCACGGGTGCGTCGGACTCAGCACCGAGGACGCCGAGTGGTACTTCAACACCGCCAACGTGGGCGACCCGATCATCGTGCAGGAGAACAGCATCGAGGTTCCCCGCGCAGTGCCGAACTGACGCGAATTCCCCAACAAAGCTCGGCCAACATGTTTCGGCCCGGCGGCGGATCGATACTCGCCGCCGGGCCGAACCCGGTTCAGGATGGGTGCGCGGTCAGCCTGTCGGGCCGGGGATGATCGGCTGACCGTCCACAGGCGCACCAGGAGGTGGCGGACCCGTCGGAGCGCCCTTGCCGGTGCCGGCCATCTCGACCAGCGGCGCACCGCCGGCCAGCGGGGCGCCGACGGGAATCGGGGCGCCCACCGGCAGCCCGCCCACCGGGGCGCCAACCGGCACCGGAGCACCGAGGGGCACCGGGGCGCCGACCGGCACCGGAGCGCCGACGGGCACCGGCGCCGCGACGGGAACCGGACCCGGCAGCGCCATCGGAACACCGGCCATCTCGGACAGCGGCGCGCTGGGCGCGCATGCGGCGCCTGCCCCTGCTGCCGCTGCCGGTGCCGCACCGCCAGCGGGACCCGCGCCCGCCGACGACTGCAGGCATGCATAATCCTCGCCGCCGGTGACCAACGGGGCGGCCGCCACTTGCGGGCTCAACGCCATCGCGGCACTGCACAATCCAGCGCCTGCAGCAACTACTGTGACGGTGAATCGATCAAAGATCGTCATCGACATCGAACCCTTCATTCGCGCTCAGCCATTCGGCTTTCAGGTGGTGCGGCAAAGCCGCGTGCCGTACAGAAGTCGTGTTGAACGACGACGTTAATTATCAGCAGCCAACGTCGGCGGCGCGCCCCGGCGCACCACACTGTGTCCAAATGGTGACGTTCGGATTCGAGATCCCGCAAAACCCGTTGACGTGCAACGATCTTGAAAAGCCAAGCGCTGCTTCGCCACCGCGTATTCGGAGTTATCCAACCGATGCCACGTCGAGGCCGACCCGTCATCGGGTTTCGGCTCCGCGTGGTTGGGCATCACTGAGTAGGGAGGTCACGGACAAGGACAGGGGTTGGTATGTGATGAGTGTCGAGTCGAAGCAGACCGCGGACCCGACGATCGGTGAATTGATGGGCCAGCTGTCGTCACAGGTGTCGCGGCTGATCCGCGACGAGATGCGGCTTGCGGAGAAGGAATTCCAACAATCCGCCAAACACGCGGGCATCGGCGCCGGCCTGTTCAGCGTGGCGGGTCTACTCGCGTTCTTCGGTGCGGCCGTCGTCATCGCCGCCGCGGTTGCCGCGTTGTCACTGGTGTTGCCGGTGTGGGCTGCCGCGCTGATCGTCGGCGCGGTGTTGTTCCTCGCCGCGGGCATTGCCGCGCTCTTCGGACGCAGCCAGGCCAAGGAGGTCACCCCGGCGGCGCCGCGAACCGTCGAGACGGTGAAGGCAGACATACAAGAGATCAAGGATGCGCGCCATGGCACAGCCTGACCCGATACCGCAGGAGCCCGGCCCCGACGCCGGCGTCGAAGACATTCAGGCCGACATCGAACGCACTCGAAAAGAGTTGGGCGACACCGTCGGAGCGCTGTCGGAGAAATTGGACGTGAAACAGCGCGCCAAGGACAAGGCCACCGAGACCAAGCAGCGCGTCGTCGACACGACGCACGACGTGGGCCGGGTGGCGACCCAGCCGAAAGTCGGCGCGCCGATCATCGCAGTGGTGGTCGGTGCTGCAATCGTCGCGCTGGTGCTCTGGCGCCGGCGCCGCTAGGTGCGGACCAGCAGCACCGAACAGTCCGGATACCCCAAGATGGGATGGCAATTCGGCATGGTCAGTGTGGCGGCCGCGGCGGCATCCGCCGCACCGACCACCGCCAGTTGAACGCCCGCGCCGTCGCCGGCCGACCGGCGATACTGCCGACCGGTGCCTGCGGCAACGACTTCGACCGGCACGTCCGGATAGCGGCGGATCCAACTGTCGACCCGTCGATCCACTTGTCGCACTGCCGCTTTCCGGAGACGCCCTTCCTGCATCGCGAGGTGCACGCGCGCGTCATTGTCCGGTTGGTCGTCCAGCACGACGGAGATGACGCCGTCATCGTGCGGGCGTCCGTCGGCGCCCGTGCGAATCACTGCCACCGGGCAGCGGGCGTGCTCCATCAGCGCGACGGCGGTCGCACCGAACATCTTCCCGTTCGCCGGCGCGGGTTCGCCGACGCACACCATCGCGGCGTTGCACGATTCCGCGATGAGCACCTCAGCCGGCTCCCCCACCGTCCGCCGGAGTTCCAGCCTGACGGGCTTTCCCACCTCCGAGATCGCGTCTTCGGCGGTGAGCAGCACGACGTCTGTGCAGTCGGCGACACGCCCGGCCGACGGGCGCTCGGGCACGGCGTGCACCAATCGGATCGGAGCCTGGCGGAACACCGCCTCTGTCAATGCCCATCTCAGGGCGTTGAGCGCGGCCGCCGATCCGTCGACACCCACCACGACGGGCTTGTCGTCATCGCGCATGACCGCACGTTATCCGGACCACGCACGCTCCCATTAGGGCCTTTGGTCGTCGACGCGCGACCCATTCGACCTACTGCAGTGGCGCCGACCACCGCAGCCTGGTTCCGCGGTCGGCGGCGCTGTCGATGGCAAATGTGCCTCCGACGTCCTGGGCGCACTTCTGCAGGTTGGTCAGGCCGCTGCCGGTGATTTCGCAGGGGATGCCGCAGCCGTTGTCCACGACTTCGATGATCAGGTCGTCCGCGATCGTGACACTCACCGTCAGCGTGGTGGCCTTGCCGTGTCGGACGGCGTTGCTGACACCTTCCCGGACGACAGCTTCGGCGTGGTCGGCCAGCGTGGCGTCCACCACCGAAAGCGGGCCGACAAATTGCGTCGTGGTCCGGACGTCCGGGCTGGCGAACTGGGCCACCGCTTCGTCAAGACGCTGACGCAGCCGAGTCGACCCCGACGACGCGCCGTGCAGGTCGAATATCGCAGTACGGATCTCCTGTATCACTTCCTGCAGATCGTCAACACAGGCTGAAAGCCGTTGTTGCACTTCGGGTATCCGCGCGCGAGGGATGGCCCCTTGCAGGGACAGCCCGACGGCGAAGAGGCGCTGGATGACGTGATCGTGCAGGTCTCGCGCGATACGGTCGCGGTCGGTCAGGATGCTGAGTTCACGCATTTGCCGCTGCGCGCTCGCCAGCTGCCACGCCAGGGCGGCCTGATCGGCGAACGCCGCCATCATGTCGAGTTCTTCGTCGCTGAAGGGTTGCGCTCCGGCGCCGCGAAGGGCGACGAGAACGCCCGCAACGGCGTCCGTCGCCCGTAGCGGCAACACCAGCGCCGGGCCCGTCGACGCAGGTTCACCGGCAACGAGGTCGAAGCGGTCGAACCGACCGGGAACGCGATCGACGAACGCCGCGCCAACCGATGTTCCCTCGACCGGAATGGACACCAGTTGCGTCGCCGGACCGTCGCCGGATGTCGCGGTGACCTGTAGTTCGTCGACTTCGTTCGCCGGGACGTCAGGATCTGCTGGAACGGCCACCAGCGTCACTTCGGCGCCGCTGAGCGTTCGCACCTCGTCGGCGACCAGGCGAAACACCCTGGCCGGATCTGTGCCGGAGAGCAATTGCGTCCCGACGTCACGGGTGGCTTCGATCCAGGACTGCCGCGTCTTGGATTTTTGATACAGGCGTGCGTTGTCGATGGCGATGCCCGCTGCCGCCGCGAGGGCCTGAACCAGGACCTCGTCGTCCTCGCTGAACGGCTGACCGCTCGCCTTCTCCGTGAGGTACAGATTGCCGAAAACCTCGTCGCGGATACGCACGGGTACACCGAGGAAGGTCCGCATCGGGGGGTGGTTGGGCGGAAACCCCACCGACGCCGCGTGGTGGGCGATGTTGTCCAGCCGGATGGGCTTGGGATCGTCGATGAGGACGCCGAGAACTCCCCGGCCCTCAGGCAGATGCCCGATCTTCTCGCGCATCTCCTCGTCGATGCCCTCGTAGATGAACTCGATCAATTCATGGTCGCGCCCACGGACGCCAAGAGCTCCATATTGAGCGTCCACCAGTTCGATGGCGGTGTGCACGATGGTGCGAAGGGTTTGGTCCAGCTCCAGACCCGAGGTGACCACCAACATGGCGTCCAGCAGACCGTCGAGGCGGTCGCGCCCCTCGACGATCTGTTCGACGCGGTCTTGTACCTCGCTCAGCAGCTCGCGAAGCCGCAGCTGAGACAGCGTGTCGCGAAGCGGGCGCATGCCGGTTTCAACGCCCGACTCGACGGGGTCGGTCACACGCTCATCGTTGCACCGGGCAAGCCGTGAAGCGAAGTGTTCCGGCGATTATTTGACGAGTTCGACGGATTCGCGGCGGCCGCGATGCTGATACCGCGCGAACGCGTTCACGTGATCGCGGCGCAACAGTTCGGCACGGTGCCGAATGCCTCGCATCATCTTCTGCTCCATCACGAAGTGCGGAAGATCAAAAGCCGCATGCCCGACGGCGCCGCCGCAGCCGCGCACCAACAGCCGCGTCCAGCCGCGGTTTTCGTGCAGGTAGAAGCCCCACGCCCCGATAGCCTTGGCTCCGTGTTGCACGCGGTCGAAATCGTCGGGCGACATCAGCAGCAGATACGAGTTCGGTTTGACCGCGGCCACCACCAGACGAGCCACGCCGCCGTAGCGCCGTGCCAGCCAGACCGAGTCACCACGGCGCACGTCCTGCCACTGCCGGTGTACGGCGTTCGCATTTCGGATATTCGCGCCGGCTACCCGCTCGAGCCAGGAGTAGCTATAGAACCCGCCGCGGTCCTCGCCGAGCTGTGCCAGCCATGGCCACACCTCGTCGACGGCGGCATCGATGGTGATGGCTCTGGTCGTCCTCGGGGTCGTCGCCTCCATCAATTCGTCGCCGGGAAGCTGTAGCGCCACTTCTTCGTCGGTGGCGCCCCACCGGTACATCCAAGGCCGCACCCTGCCTTCGTAGAGCTCGATGACACCAACCGCGGCCATCAATCCGGCTAACCAAGAGCGTTGCCTGCCCATGCACCGACGGTAGGAATCGGGGTGCGACACCGCGAAGGGTCCAAGGTCCCCTCCGACGAGGCCCAAAGCGCACTTATCGCGGGGGCCTACGACGGCGCACGATTGCGCGATGCGCACCCAATGGCTGGTGATGGATCCGACGGTGGGGGGAACGTCTGCGCCGTTTCGCACCCGGCTGGCCGGAGCGGGACGGCATTTGCCTCCTACGCACCTGAGCACTGCCGAGTTGATGGCCACGACGCGCCACCACACCCATATCGACCTCGAGCGGTTGACGGGGATTCGGGAGCGACGCGTGTCGGTCGGTGACGAAGACTCCTACAGCCTCGCCACGACGGCGGCGTTGAATTGTCTGGACAAGGCGCAGCGCGACGCGTCGTCGATTGATGTGGTCATCAGTTGCAGCATCACGAAATTCCGCGGGGGCCTGACTCAATGGCTCGAGCCGACGATGAGCAGCTTCGTCGCCCGCGCGATCGGCGCCACCAACGCGATGACCTTCGACGTGTCGAATGCGTGCGCGGGCATGCTGACCGGTGTCACGGTGGCCAACAACTGGATTCGCCAGGGCGCGGCCCAGCGTGTGCTTGTCGTCAGCGGCGAGTACATCTCCCAGCTGGGCCAAAACGCCGCCCGCCACATCCGCAGCATCATGAGCAAGGAACTCGCCTCGCTGACGCTGGGCGACGCGGGGGCCGCGTTGCTGCTCGAACGTGCCGAACCCGGATCAGCAGGCATCACCCTTGCCGGATTCACGACGGTTGCCGACTACAGCCGGTTGTGCCTCGCCTACCCAAAGGGCCATGAACCCGCGGCCCGAATGTTCACCGACGCCCGCGGAATTCACCAGGCGGCCATGTCGAATACTCCCCTGCTGTTGCACGAAGTGCTCGATGCGGTGGGCATTTCGATACACGACATCGATCACGTGATCACCCATCAGACTTCGGCCAGAGCGATCAAAAAAGGCATGGCGCAGATGGCGGCCTCCTTCGGCGACACCCCACGCCATGACGCGGTGATAACCGTTGACCGATATGGGAACACCGCGTCGACGACCCACACCGTTGCCCTCGTCGAGGAACTCGAATCCAGGCATATCCTGCCCGGCGAGACGGTGGCGTTGATCGCGCTGGCGTCCGGGCTGGAGATCGGCGTGGTGCTGGTGACGCTGGACGAGGAATTGGTGAATCGCTATGGCCACTCGGATTGATCAGGTCTGCCTCAGCCGCGGCGGCTGGCGCGATCACCACAGCGCGCTTCGTGTCGCCGTCAGGGCCGCACGCAGCTGCCTGACCAACGCAGGCAAGCACCCGCACGACGTCGACTTGCTCGTCAACGCAGGCGTCTACCGCGATCGCAATCTTGGCGAGCCTGCCCTTGCAGCATTGATCCAGAAAGACATCGGAGCCAATCCGGAGGATCCACACTCAGACACGCATGGCACGTTCTCGTTCGACATTTCCAATGGCGCCTGCGGAATGCTCACGGCCCTACAGATTGTCGACGGCTTCCTCAAATCGGGTGCCGTGGATTGCGCCCTCATCGTGACCAGCGACGCCGATCCCGGCCGCGGTATGAGTGAGAAATTTCCCTTCTCGCCGTCAGGAGCAGCCGTGCTCTGCGGCTGGACCGACGACGACTTCGGATTACAGCGTGTGCATTGGGTCAACGACCTCGATGACGGCGAAACCTGCAATGCCACAGTCGGTCTCATTGACGGCCACAACGTGCTGAGGTTCGCCGAAACCGATGCGATCGACCGCCGGTTCGCGCTCGCGGCCGGACACGTCGTCGACCAATGCCTTCGCGAGGCCGGGCTTGGGCTCGATGACGTCGACGCGATCGTCGCTGCCCCCAACCGGCGCCGCTACCGAGTCGAACTCGCGGCGCAACTCGGGGTGGCCGAGGACCAAATCACCGTGGCCGAGAACGGGAACATTCACACGGCGTCCATGGCCGCAGCGTTTCACCACGCCGCCGACCGAGTCCGGCCGGGCGACCGGGTTCTGCTGGTCGCCGCAGGCGCCGGAATCGTTGCGGGAGCCGCTCTGTACCGGGTTCCACCGCACCGGCCGTAGACGACGTCACAAGCCGGTCGGATAAGTCTCCGGGTTCTCGCCCGCAGCCCATGTGCTGGTCACCTCGAGCGGCTCCAGGGCGCGGGTGTGGTCGATGTGGATGATCGCGTCGAACTGCTCGCTCGGGCGGACGTGATAGTAGTGACTCTGCCGTTCGGTGGTCGGCAGGTAGATCACGCCGATGGCGCGTGCCAGTCGAACCGCGTCGAGTGGTTCTGCTGCCGCGTGACTGACCATCGGCGACACCAGGAACTCCTGCCTGCCGGTCTCGTGGAACAGCTCCTCGACACTTCCGTTCAAGGCTCGCCGAACGGCCTTGCGTTCGGCGATCGCGCCCCACTCGCTGGCCGCGGTCACGGTGCCGGTGAACGTGGTGAAACCAATCAGCCGGGCATCGTCGCCGTAGCGTTCGCGCGCCAACTGTCCAAGCGTGAGCTGTCCATCGGCGCTGACCTCGGTGGCACGCGCGTCTCCGACGTGAGAGTTGTGCGCCCAGACCACGATTCGAGCCGGCTCGGGTCCCCCGCGCCGGTCCAGGTAGGTGAGCAACGCGTTCAGCGTGGCAGCCATGTGTTGGTCCCGAAGGTTCCACGACGTCACTCGACCGCTGAACATGGACCGGTAATACACTTCCGCATTTCGCACGGTCTGCGCATTCTGCTGTGCATAGAACTGCTCGTCTTCGGCGAGCAACCCGTCGCGACGGACGTGTTCGGCTGCGTCGCGCTGCATCTCGACCAACTGCTCGACGGCCTGACGTTCGCATGACAACCCGGCACCGAATGCCGCGGCGAATCCGTACGCCTGCCCGTCGTCAGCCGACGTGTGATCGAAGCACGCGTAGCGCTTGCGCGCTCGCTCGGCAGCCATGGGGTCGACGTTGTCGAGATATGCAATGACCTCCTGCATCGACCGATGCAGGCTGTACAAATCCAGTCCGTAGAAGCCGGTTTGGCGGGCTCCCTGCTGGCGCCGGTGCGCGTTGTGTGAATGGAGCCAGTCGACGAAATCCCGTACCACGACGTTGCGCCACATCCAGGAGGGGAAGCGTTCGAAGCCGCTCAAGGCTTGGGTCGCCGACCGATCACCACCCTGCCCGCGCACGTAGCGGTTGACGCGGTATGCGTCCGGCCAGTCTGCCTCGGCAGCGACGGCGCAGAATCCCTTCTCCTCGATCAGCCACTTCGTGATTTCAGCGCGTGCCTCATAGAATTCATGTGTCCCGTGCGAACTTTCGCCGATCATGACGATCCGTGCATCGCCCACGATCTCCTCGAGTGCGTCGCGTGGCGGCACGCCACCTGGTGCGTCGACCGCTGTTCGATCGAGAATCTCTGCCGGCGTCTCCGCGATTCGAATCCGCGCCGTCGCCATCCCGGTCGTCGGCGTGGCGAGGAGCTCGCGCACTTCTTCGTCACTGACTTGGCGGAAATCCCAGAACGACTCCCCCACCGCGAGGAAGGGCGTTGGCATTGATGCGCAGACTACGTCGTCGACGATGCCTGCCAACTCGCGGCAAGTCGACTCCGGGGCGGCCGGCACCGCTACCACGATCTCGGCCGGATCCTGTTCACGCAGGGCCTGAATGGCGGCAACCATGCTGGCACCCGTCGCAAGGCCGTCGTCGACAAGGATCACTGTCTTGCCGGCGACGTCGACAGGTGGCCGGCCACCCCGGTACGCGGCCTCACGACGGATGAGCTCGCGTCCTTCGCGTTCGGCAACAGCCCGAAGTTGTTGCGGCGTAACGCGAAGCCCGCGCAAAAGGTCGTCGTTGACCACAACGCGTCCGCCGGTCGCCACGGCCCCCACAGCGAACTCTTCGTGGCCGGGCGCTCCGAGCTTGCGGACGACGAACGCATCCAACGGGGCGGCCAGGGAGGCAGCCACTTCCCATGCAACCGGGATTCCGCCGCGGGGCAAACCCAGTACGACGACTCCTTCGCGGCCGCGGTACGCACCCAGCAGATTCGCCAGCACCTTCCCTGCCTCACGGCGGTTGCGAAAGATTTGTCGGGGCGCGCTTCTGGTCAGCCCGCGGGCGCGAGTCATTGCTCTGCTCCGATCGGTAGTCCGGCGCCCGTCCAGCGCCGGAATGTCACGGGTTCGTCCGTGACGTTCTCGATATCGTCCTCAGTCACTGCCATCACTTGCTTCGCGGCATCGAATAGTGCTCGGGCCGCGGCAAGTTCATCGCCGATCGCCGCGAAGTAACGGTCCGCCGGATTCAGCTTGGCCACCCCGACACCGACGACTTCCTGGTCGCGCCAATGCAATCGTGCAGTGGCCCGTGTTTCCGCGCCGCGCTCGTCGATCAAGACAGTGACGGTCCATGTTTTGCGCACGTGGTTCTTGTTTTTCACTGCAGCTCCTGATGTTTCGCGAACGAGACGTCGAAGAGGTGGTTCCAGACCCTCCAGTCTGGAACCACCCGCTGGGAGGGTTACTTAGCCGCTTCGACCGGAACGTGCTTTTCGGCGGGTGCAGCCTGGGTCACCGGCACCGACACGGTCAAAATTCCCTTGTCATAACTGGCCTTGATGGCGTCCTCGTCCGCGCCAGGGGGCAAGGTGACTGAACGCATCAGTGAGCCGTACGAGAATTCGGACCGCCCATTGGTCTCCTTCTTCTCACTGCGCTCGGCTTTGATCGTCAACAGGCCGTCGCGGACTGTGATGTCGACATCTGTCGCCGGGTCGACGCCTGGGATTTCGGCGCGCAACTCGTAACTGCCATCCTTCATCTCGTCTTCGATGCGGATGACATGGTTGCCGAATGCCGGGCGCAGGTTCGTCCATGCCGGAAATCCCGCTAACAGATCACTGAATTCCGGGAAGAGGTATCGCGGACGATGTTGTGTCGGAAGTCTGTTCATCATGCCTCCTTGAAACAGTTGATCTTCCGACTGAATCGGACTACACCGCCGCTGGTCGCGGGTAGGGGCCGAAGTCCCACGGCGGAAGGCCGTTCGTCGGTGACGCCGAGGAAGGGACCACCGGCCCTATCAGTGCCCGCACGCGAAGCGGAAGGTTGGCGGCATGAGTACCAAGATGATCCGGACAGCGGCGGCAGCGGCGGTGCTCTATGCAGCACGCAGGTACTACCGCAACTGGGGCACGACGAAGGAAGAGTGCCGCATGAGCCTGCTCGGCGACGAACACCTGCGCGGACCTGTCGATCAGACAACCGAAGGCGTGTGGATCCATGCATCGGCCAGCGAGGTGTGGCCATGGTTGGTCCAGATGGGTCAGGACCGTGGCGGACTGTACAGCTACGAAACGCTGGAGAAGTTAGTCGGCCTCGACTATCACAATGCCGACCGCATCCACCCGGAATGGCAACAGCTCGATCCGGGTGACCGAGTGCGCTTGGCGCCCACGGGCTGGATGGGCCTGCGCGACGGGTTCTCGATGGATGTCGTCGAGGTCGTCGACCAGCAGTCGATCGTCTTGCGCGCCCCCGCCCCGTATCGGCCCTTCGACACCGTCTGGTCCTTCCACCTGCTTCCGCACTGGGAGGATCGCTGCCGGCTACTGGTCCGCACCCGAACGCGATTGCGAAACCCCGGCGAGATACTGACGATCGAACTCGCCGGTCCCGCGAAGGCGTTTCTGATCAGAGGCATACTGCTCGGCATCAAACGCCGGGCGGAGGGTCGGGTACAGAGCCAACCGGATGCGGCCGAGACAATTCGCGGTCAGGCTCGGAACCGAACGCAAACCGCCTTCCAGTGACGCTCAGGGGACGGATGCGCACGTAATGCTGCTTGACCGTCGCCGTCCAGGGAAGTAGCTGCGCCCGTTCGGCCTCGTCGATTTCTTCGTCGGTGCGCAGAATGCGCGCCTGTCCCCTGACGATGACGCTCCAACCGCCCGTCACACCATGATCGTCAGCCTCGAACAGCACGCGGTTGTTGATCGCCGCGCTGACCAGCTTGGTGCCCTCTGCGGTGCGAAACAGCACGGTGCGGTGCTCGACGACGAAGTTGAGGGGAAAGATCGCCGGTTCACCGTCGACGCTCGTGACGAGTCGGCCGAGCGAGACGCTCGAAAGCAGCTGCCACGACTCGGTCTCCGACAGGATCGATACCGGTTGAGTCTGTTCGGACATGTGAGCGACGTTACCGACGGCAACAGCCGGAAAAATACGGTCAGAAGTCCCATGAATGACGTCCATCGGGCACCTGAAGGACTTTTGGCACTCATCTAGGGGACCCAAAGACCGTGTATCGCCGACCAACCGGGAGCACGATGAGGCGATGTGCAGTGCGGTGATCGATGCCGCGGGATTGCAAGAACTCGTGGCGACCCTGATCGACCGCGAGTACCGGGTAGTCGGGCCGACGCTGTCGGACAACGCGATCGTGCTCACCGAGCTGACGTCGGCCGACGAGCTGCCGCGCGGCTGGGGCGTCGACGTCGGCCCCGGTCATTACCGGCTACGCCGCCGCAACGACAGTGCCCTCTTCGGGCACTCGGCAGGCCCTCAGTCATGGAAACAGTTCTTGCACCCGCCGCGGCAACGACTCTGGAGTTCCGATGCGACCCCGACGGAGGACATTGCGAAGCATGCGTTCATCGGGGTGCGGGCCTGCGACCTGGCAGCGATTGCCGTACTCGACGGTGTCCTCGGCAAGGGCGCACACCCCGATCAGGGGTTCGTGAGCCGTCTGGCGCACGTCTTCGTCGTGGCGGTGAACTGTACCGAGCCCGGCGGCCTCTGTTTCTGTGCATCGATGAACACCGGCCCGGCGGTCGGCGCCGGCTACGACCTTGCGCTGACCGAACGCATCAGCGGTGAGCAGTGCAGCTATCTAGTGGATGTCGGAAGCCCTGGCGGCGCCGAGGTGCTGGCGGGGCTGCCGCACCGCGAGGCCGAGGACGTCGAAGTCGCCTCTGCGCGAGCCGATGTCGCGCAAGCGGCGCAGCACATGGGACGGGCGATGCCCCCCGGTGATCTGCGTGAGCTGCTGATCGAATCCCGCGAATCTCCTCATTGGGCCGAGGTCGCCAGTCGGTGCCTGACGTGCGGCAACTGCACAATGGCGTGCCCGACCTGCTTCTGCACGAGCGTCGAGGACGTCACCGACCTGACTGGCGACCACGCCGAACGGTGGGCGAGTTGGGCGTCCTGCTTCGAATTCGACTTCACATTCATCCACGAAGGAAGCGTCCGCCAATCGGCGCCATCCCGGTACCGACACTGGATCACCCACAAGCTCGGCACCTGGCACGACCAGTTCGGCACCTCCGGCTGCGTGGGCTGTGGCCGCTGTATCGCGTGGTGCCCCACCGGAATCGACATCACCGAAGAAATGAACGTGTTGGCTGACCTTGCGGAGCAGCACGATGAGTGAAACGGTCACGCGGACCGCGACATCGTCGGCAATGACCCCGGTGCCCTACCGTGTCCGCAGCAGGATCCGCGAGAACCGAGACTCCGCGACGCTTCGGCTGGAACCGGTGGCCGAACCGTTGCCGCCTGCGCTGCCGGGCGAGTTCATGATGATGTACGCGTTCGGAGTCGGTGAGATCGCCATCTCGGTCAGCGGTGTGCCGTCCGCCGACGATGAGACCGTCACCCACACGATCCGCGCCGTGGGAGCCGTCAGTCGGGCGCTGCATGACGCGCAACCCGGCACGGTGATCGGCATGCGGGGGCCGTTCGGCACGAACTGGGGTCTGTTCGACGCGCTCGACCGTGACCTGGTCATCGTCGCAGGCGGAGTCGGCCTGGCCCCGCTGCGGCCCGTCGTCCTCGGTGCGCTGGCGGGCCGGGACGGCTTCGGACGGGTGACGCTGATCGCCGGGGCCCGCTCGCGCGACGACTTCCTGTTCAGCGAGGAACTGCAGAGTTGGGCCGGACGCGATGACATCGACGTGCACCTGACCGTCGACGTGCCGGTGCAGGGCTGGCCCGGTGAGGTCGGCTTCGTCACCGAGCCACTGCGGCGGCTCCCGCTCAGACCCGCGGACACCGCCGCGTTTCTCTGCGGTCCCGAGTCGATGATGCGCAACAGCGCCGCCGAGCTGATCCGAAAAGGCGTACCGGCCAATGCTATTCACGTGTCGCTCGAACGCAATATGCAGTGCGGGATCGGCTGGTGCGGACATTGCCAGTTGGGGCCGCTGTTGCTCTGCCGGGACGGCCCGGTGGTCGGTTACGACGTCGCTGAGCCACTGCTGACAGTCAAGGAGCTGTAGATGTCCGTTCCTACCTTGGCGGTATGGAAGTTCGCATCGTGCGACGGGTGCCAGCTCACCCTGCTCGACTGCGAGGACGAACTGCTCGCCATCGCGGGTCAGGTGCAGATCGCGACGTTCCTCGAAGCGTCCAGCGCCGTCATGGCTGGACCGTACGATGTGTCGTTGGTCGAGGGTTCGATCACCACCGCTGCCGACGAGCGCCGGATCAAGGAGATCCGGGCACAGTCGAAGACTCTGGTGACCATCGGTGCGTGCGCGACCGCGGGCGGCATCCAGGCCCTGCGGAATTTCGCCGACGTCGACGAGTTCGCCTCGGTTGTCTACGCCAAGCCGGACTTCATCGACACCTTGGCCACCTCCACGCCTGCGGCCGCTCATGTCACGGTCGACTACCAGTTGCAGGGCTGCCCGATCGACCGCGGCCAGCTGCTGGACACGCTCGCTGCCCTGTTGGTGGGACGCAAACCACGGCTGCCCGCGAAGACCGTATGCACCGAATGCAAACTCCGCGGTGTGACGTGTGTCGTTGTGTCGGAGGGTATTCCGTGTCTGGGGCCCGTCACTCATGCTGGTTGCGGCGCCCTGTGTCCGTCGTACCACCGAGGCTGCTACGGCTGCTTCGGCCCTGCCGAGACACCGAACACCGCGGCGCTGATCCCGGTGCTGCGTCGCGACGGGATGGCAGCCGACGACGTCGAGCGGGTGTTCTCGACATTCAACGTCGCCGAATTCGCCACGAAACGGAATGACTCGTGAACCCAGAAGTTCGCACCATCTCGGTCGGGGCGCTGACCCGCGTCGAAGGGGAAGGCGCCCTACACGTCACCCTGAGCGACGGTGCCGTGGACCGTGTCGAGCTCAACATCTACGAACCGCCACGGTTTTTCGAAGCCTTTCTGCGGGGCCGTGCCTACACTGAGCCGCCCGACATCACCGCGCGGGTGTGCGGCATCTGTCCGGTCGCCTACCAAGTGAGCGCATCAAACGCGATCGAGGATGCCTGCGGGGTAACCCTTCCTGAGGAGTTGGCAGCCCTGCGCCGACTGCTGTACTGCGGGGAGTGGATCCACAGCCACGCCCTGCACATTTTTCTCTTGCACGCACCGGACTTCCTCGGTTATCCGGACGGAATAACCATGGCTAAGGACCGGCCGGAATTGATCGAGCGCGGCCTGGCGATAAAGAAAGCCGGCAACCGGTTGATGGAACAGATCGGTGGGCGCGCCATCCATCCCGTCAATGTCCGGCTCGGAGGCTTCTATTCGGTACCCCACAAACGAGACCTCGAGCCGCTCGCAGAGATGCTGCGTCACACGCTCGACCACGCCCTCGATACGCTGAGCATGGTGGCCGAATTCGAGTTCCCTGACGTCGAATTCGACCATGAGCTGCTTTCCCTGGCTGACGGCGAGGTGTATCCCGTCCACGACGGCACGATCAAACGCAGCGACGGCCCGTCCTTCGACATCGCTGCCTTCAGCGATCACGTGATGGAGACGCAGGTCAAACATTCGACCGCGTTACACGCCACCTTGGATGGGCACCGCTACCTGACCGGTCCGCTGGCAAGGTATTCGCTGAACGCAGCTACCTTGTCGCCCGTCGCGCGCGAGGCCGCCACCGCGGCTGGTCTTGGTCCGGTGTGCCGGAATCCCTTCCGCAGCATCCTCGTCCGTGCAGTGGAAGTGGTCTATGCGGTCGAGGAGTCGCTTCGCATCATCACCGAATACGAGCGTCCCGAACGGCCCTTCGTCGACGTGCCTGCCCGCGCTGGTGTCGGACACGGCGTCAGTGAGGCGCCGCGAGGTCTGCTCTACCACCGTTACGAGATCGGCGACGACCACCTGGTCCGATCCGCGACAATCGTCCCGCCTACCGCCCAGAACCAGGCCGCAATCGAACACGAAATGGCTCAACTCGTCGGAGCCAACCTGACGCTGGACGACGCGACGTTGACATCGCTGTGCGAGAAGTCGATTCGTAACCACGATCCGTGCATCTCCTGCTCGGCGCACTTCCTCACCCTGACCATCGACCGCACATGAACGCAGACGTCGTCGTGATCGGCATCGGCAACGAATTCCGCTGTGACGATGGTGTGGGCCCAGCCGTCGCAGCAGTGCTCTCAGCGCGACGGCTGCCAGGCGTACACGCGGTGACGGCAACCGGCGAGCCGGCATCGATTCTCGATGCGTGGACCGACGTCGACCTGTGTGTCGTGATAGACGCCGCCGTTGCCGAAAACGGGACGCCGGGCACCATACGGCGCTGGATGCCGACAGACGGCCACGAGCCGGCGGTCGTGAGTTCTCACGGATTCGGTCTGCCCCAGACTCTTGCACTGGGTCGGGCGGTCAACCGGGTCCCGTCAAAGCTAGCTGTGTTCACAGTTGACGTCGAAAGCATCGAGCACGGCGTCGGCCTCTCACCAGCAGTAGCCGCGGCCGTGCCCACGGTAGTGCAGGCGATCATCGCCGAAGTTCAGACCCGACAACGTCACACGGTCAAGTGACGCGCCAGATCTGATAGCGCCCGTGCCACAGCAAGTTGACTGCCCACACCCGCGAAGCCGTGCTCGCCCGCACTGAGCCGCGACAGGCCGACACCGACCGACTCGTGGTCGCCGTACTGCAACTTCGCGATCGCCTCAGTCCGGCCGGCACGTTCGTGGACTGAAATGACCACCGTCCAGTCTGCTTCGCTCGGTGCGGATACCGTTTGAGCCATGATTCTCCCGACGTCAGGGTAGGTAACGTCATCTGTCTGGTCTTCGAATCTGACCATCTGCGGCGCCGGCATCGACAGGGCTGAAGGTCCTCTTTTCCAACACAAAGTCGATGATTGTCGGCCCCCAACAAAGGACCAACGACTCCTCCGTCAGTCACGACGCATCGCTACCGTCATGAACGCCGAGAGTGGGAGCCGATCATGACAGAGCAGACGCCTGGATTCGACGTAATCCGAGACGCCGTCGAGTTGGCGTGCCGGGCGCCGTCGTTCCACAACAGCCAGCCGTGGCGATGGATCACCGACGGAACCACCCTCGATCTGTTCGCCGATGAGGGTCGACTCATGCCCGCGGCGGACCCGCAGGGTCGGGAGATCACCTTGAGCTGTGGTGCGGCACTTGACCATCTGGTTCTCGCGATGGCCATCGCCGGCTGGAACACAAATGTGCAGCGGTTCCCAGATCAGGACGCGCCATACCACGTGGCGAGAATGCAGTTCCGTCGAACAGCCGTCGGCATCACCGAAACGAGCCGGCTCCGAGCCGATGCGATTCGGTGGCGCCACACGGACCGGCGCCCATTCGGGCTGCCGTCGGATTGGACACGCTTCGAAGTCAAACTGCGCCAAGCGATGATCCCCTATCAGGTGATGTTCGATGTCGTGCTTGACGGTGCGCGTCCCCGGCTGGCGGAAGCGTCTCGGCTCACCGAAGAAATTCGGGCGAACGATCCGTCCTACGAGGCTGAGTTGAGTTGGTGGACGTCTTCTTCCGATCCACACGAACGTGTTCCCAGGGACGCGCTCGTTTCGACGACGACCGCAGCACTTGTCGATGTGGCGCGTGACTTCCCGACGACGTCGAGCCAGCAAGCGCCGGGCGTTACGGGTGTGGATCATTCCAAGATCGTCGTGCTGTCCACCCACCACGAAGATGCCCGGCTTGACGTCCTGCGGTGTGGCGAGGCGCTGTCCGCGTTATTGCTCGAGTGCACCGCCGCGGGCCTTGCGACCTGCACCCTGACGCACATGACAGAACTTGCGTCCAGCAGAGAAGTCGTCCGCAAGCTCACCGGTCAGCACGGACTGCCGCAGTTGCTGGTGAGGATCGGGCAGCCACCTGCCGGGCCGCAAAGCGCATTTACGACAACACCGCGCCGACCGGTCGACGAGGTACTCGAAATGCGCAAGCAGCCGAGTTGACGAAAACCCATCCGACCATCTGCCGCACGCGGCGTGAGGGAAAAGGGAGCTGAGATGTCTGAGGATATGCCGTCGAACGGAATCGTCGTGGGTGTCGACGGTTCACCGGACGCCGATGTTGCGGTGCAGTGGGCCGTCGACGAGGCGGTGATGCGTAACGAACCGCTCACCATCGTGACCGTGATCAGCCCTCTGATCAGCGGTTGGTCAGGAGGATGGGACTCGCTACCCGCGGACCTGGGCTCGTGGCAGAACGAACAAGCCGATCTGATCATCACGAGTGCCGAGCGCACCGTGCGCAACAGCGCCGGTAAGGCCGACCTCGAGATCAGGGCCGCGACTCCGTATGGACCGCTTGTCCCCACGTTGGTCGACATCACGAAACAGGTGGACATGGTGGTGGTCGGTTGCCGAGGTGCGGGCGCCCTCGGCCGCGCATTGTTGGGTTCGGTCAGCACCGCACTGGTCCACCACGCGCATTGCCCCGTCGCCGTCTTGCACGGACACGCGCCACGCAGGGGCGACCGCGCTCCAATCGTTCTTGGTGTGGACGGTTCGCGAGCATCGGAGTGCGCGACGGCGCTGGCTTTCGAGGAAGCCTCATGGCGCGAAACCGAATTGGTGGCCATGCACGCCTGGAGTGACGCCGACTGGCCTGCGCGCACACCGATTCCGTGGCCGGATATTGTCGGTGACGCCGAGGAAACGTTGGCCGAACGCCTCGCCGGCTGGCAGGAGAAGTATCCCGATGTTGCCGTCAGACGGGTGGTGGTACGCGACCAACCGGCCCGGCATCTGCTCGAGCTGGCCGAGTCAGCGCAGCTGGTGGTGGTGGGCAGCCGTGGCAGGGGCGGATTCGCAGGCATGCTGTTGGGTTCGGTGAGTTCCGCTGTCGTGCACGGAGCTCGGACTCCGGTGCTCGTCGCGCGGCACGAGTGAATCAGTCACCCGCCGGCAGGGCGGCCCGATCCCTGACGTCAGGGCGTCGCGGTGCGGTCCGTGACGCAACACGAAGATCGACGGTGAAGTACTCCACGTCCGGTGTCTCCGTGGCAACCACTTCGCGCAACCGGGCGAAAACCGCCTCGAGAGCCTCCAGAGCGTCCACCCCCACCGGAATCACCGAGATCCCCACATCCATCCAGTGGCTCCCGTAGCGGGTCAGTCCATGCGCGAAACCGGGCAGATCGGTGTGATCCACCGGGTCCCATGACACGACCTCCACTGCCTTTTCGGATGCGTGAAAACTCCTGGTACTCATGATGTCCGGTCTTTCTGCTAGAGCTCATGCCTGCGAAAATCATTCTGATCGTGATCGACGCGGCGAGGTAGGCGCAGAGCCGAAAGTCCCCGGATCGACCGACATTGGTCGCCGTCACAAGCGGAATCTCCCTGCTACGACCTTTGGCCGCGATTGAAGGACTTGAGTCCCTGGCACAGGTCACACCGTCTCGTGAGTATCGAACAGACGGATCCGCTCAATTTGATCAACGCCCTAAGGAGGGCAGCATGGCCGAGCCAGCCACCTCAACGGACACGATCACCACCGGACAGGTGACCGCCGTTGTCGAACCCGCGTGTCGGGCGCCGTCGTTACACAACAGTCAGCCGTGGCGGTGGACATTCGAAAACGGGATCTTGAAGCTGTTCGCCGACCACACCCGAGTCGGTCAACATACCGACAGCACGGGCCGCGAAGTGATTCTCAGCTGTGGCGCCGTCCTCGATCATCTGCAAGTGGCCGCGGCTGCCGCTGGATGGGGCACGACCATCGAGAGGTTTCCCGATCAACGAGATCACGATCTCCTCGCGGCGGTGAGCTTCCAGCGGTTCCACAGTGCCACCGAGCATGTCCGACTGCTGGCTCAAGCGATTTCAACTCGACGCACGGATCGGTTGGCGTTCGACTCCCCCGATTCGTGGAAGGAGACCGAACCGAAGGTCCGTGCCCTGCTACACCAGAGCGCCACCTATCTCGATGTAATCGACGACAGCGGCAGGCCGGCGCTCGCCGATGCGTCTCGCCGCAGCGAGGAACACCGCCTCGGCGACGCGTCGTACCGATTCGAATTGCTCTGGTGGGCGCGCCATTCCGCGGCGACGGACGGCATCCCATCGGGTGCGCTGCCCTCCCGCGCCGAGGCATCGCGCGTCGACGTGGCCCGCGACTTCCCGACCTACGCAGACAGCGACCGGCGACCGGAGGTGGACCGTGACCACTCCATTGTCCTGGTGCTGTCGACCTACGACGACAGCCGGGAAAACACGCTGCGGTGTGGTGAAGCGCTGTCCCGCGTGCTGTTGGAATGCACCGCCGCCGGTTATGCGACCTGCACTTTGACGCACATGATCGAACTGCACGCCAGTCGTGAGATCGTGCGCAGACTCATAGGACGTCGCGCTGAACCGCAGGCGCTGATCCGCGTCGGCTCCGTGCCTGAAACCGGCTCGCTGCCCGCCCCGACACCCCGACGCAATATCGCGGACGTGCTGCAGATTCGCTGATCGCCCGCCCGAATCGACTGGGACTTACGCCGAACGATCGAGGACCAAAGACTCCTCAGCGCTGCCAGTCCCCGCCCATAGCGTCAGTCACACGAGGCAACAGCAGCGGCCTCGCGAACCGAACGGGGAGACAACGATGTCCGAGACAATTGCGCCACCACCTCCGAAAGCCCGCCGGGCCATGCCGAAAGCCGGTCTCGGTCTGGCAGCCCTGACCGCGATCGTCGTCGGATCGATGATCGGAAGCGGCATCTTCGCGCTGCCGTCGCAGATGGCCGCCAGTGCCGCGCCGGGCCCGCTGCTCATCGGCTGGGTGGTCACCGGGGTCGGAATGCTGATGTTGGCCTTCGTATTTCAGACCCTGGCGACGCGCAAGCCGGATGTCGACGGCGGCGTCTACGGGTACGCCCGCGCCGGCTTCGGAAACTACATCGGCTTCACGTCGGCTTTCGGATACTGGATGTCCGCCTGGGTCGGCAACGTCGCCTACCTTGTGCTGCTGTTCTCGACCCTCGGTTACTTCTTCCCCCAGTTCGAGGGCGGTGCCACCGTTCCCGCGATCATCGGCGCTTCAATCGTGCTGTGGATCGTGCACGGTATGACCTTGCGCGGGATCCAGACGGCCGCATTCGTCAATGTCATGGTCACAGTCGCCAAAGTCGTCCCGATCGTGGTTTTCATCGCGATTGCCGCAGTCGGATTCAAGGCCGGTCTGTTCACCGCGGATTTCTGGGGCAAGGCCACCCAGATCGACGGTGCGCCGTTGGGCGACACCATGACTCAAGTGAAGAACATGATGCTGGTGACCGTGTGGGTGTTCATTGGCATCGAGGGTGCCGCCGTCTATTCCCAACGCGCCGCCAAGCGCACCGACGTCGGCCGAGCCACTGTACTCGGATTCGCGGGGGTGCTGGCCCTGCTGCTTCTGGTCAATCTGCTGTCATACGGCTTGGTGGCACAGGCGGACCTGGCAGGCATCCCGGATCCGTCGATGGCCGGTGTGCTCGAGAGTGAGGTCGGCAGTTGGGGCGCCGCGTTCATCTCGATCGGTCTGGTGGTGTCGCTGCTGGGCGCGCTGATCGCCTGGGTGATGCTGTGTGTCGAGATCCTGCGCCTGCCCGCGATCGAGCACGTGATGCCCAAGGCGCTGGCACGAGAGAACAAGCACGGCGCACCGGCGACTGCGCTCTGGTTGACGAACTTGTGTGTTCAGGCGCTCTTGCTGTGGACCCTGGCCAACGCGAGTACGTACACAAATCTGGTGTACCTTGCGACGTCCTTGATTCTGCTGCCCTACCTGTGGTCGGCCGCCTATCAGGTGCTGCTTGCCGTGCGCGGCGAGACGTACGAACAGGGTCGTGGCAGGGCGCGTGACCTCATCGTCGGAGTGGTCGCTCTGGGCTATGCCGTCTGGCTGGTCTACGCAGGCGGGTGGCAGTACCTGCTGATAGCCGCGCTTTTCTATCTCGCGGGCACCGTTCTCTACGTCTGGGCCCGCCGGGAAAGCCGGTTGCCCGCATTCACCAAGGCAGAGTCGGCTGTCGTGACGGTCGTCGCGTTGACCTCGGCGGCCGCGGTGCTGCTGATGGCCACCGGACATCTGTCGGTCCTGTGACCGGGCGAACCACCGTGAGCAGCAACGAGTCTCGACTGGGAGTGTGGTCGGAGGCGGGTCGGCTTCGGCGGGTGATGGTGTGCGCGCCTGGGCTGGCGCACCAGCGCCTGACTCCGGAGAACTGCAACGAGCTGCTGTTCGACGACGTGATCTGGTTGCAGCAGGCGCGCCGAGATCACTTCGATTTCGTCGCGAAGATGGTCGACCGCGGTGTGGAAGTCCTGGAGCTGCAGGACCTGCTCGCCAACGTGCTTACCGTGCCCGACGCCCGAAACTGGCTGCTGGACCGCAAAATCACCGATGATGTGGTGGGTTCGGGACTGCGTCATGACATCCGGGGATGGCTGGCCGAGCTCCCCGCGGACCGCCTCGCCGAGTTTCTGATCGGCGGCGTGGCCTACCAGGATGTGCCCGACGAGGTGGCAGGAACGTTTCTGTCAGCCTTCCGTGAGCTGGATCCCGCGGGCTTCGTGCTACGGCCGCTGCCCAACACACAGTTCATGCGCGACAACAGCTCGTGGATCTTCCACGGGGTCACACTGAACCCGATGTACTGGCCGGCCCGTCGACAGGAGACGCTGCTGACCACGGCCGTCTACAAGTTCCACCCCGCATTCGCCGACGAGAAGTTCGACATCTGGCTCGGCGATGCAGAAGGCGTCGCACGCGACCACGGCAACGCCACGCTGGAGGGCGGCGATGTGATGCCGATCGGCAACGGCACCGTGGTGATCGGCATGGGCGAACGGTCATCTCATCAGGCGATCACCCAGGTGGCACGCAACCTGTTCGCCGCCGGCGCCGCCGAGCGGGTGATCGTCGCGAGCCTGCCCAAGTCCCGTGCAGCAATGCATTTGGACACGGTGTTCACCTTCTGCGACTACGACCTCGTCACGGCGTACGCGCCGATCGTGGACGGGATCGTGCCCTTCACCCTGCGCCCCGATGACAGCACGGCGTCCGGACTCGACATCCGCCGGGAGCCGAAGGGGTTGATCGCCACGATTGGCGAAGCCGTCGGTGTGGATTTCCGCGTCGTGGCGACGGCAGGCGATGTCTACGGCATCCAGCGCGAGCAGTGGGACGACGGCAACAACGTAGTGGCAGTCGAACCGGGCGTCGTCATCGGCTACGACCGCAACATCCTCACCAACACCGCGCTGCGCAAGGCGGGAGTCGAAGTGGTCACCATCACCGCCAGCGAACTCGGCCGCGGCAGGGGTGGTGGCCGCTGCATGACCTGCCCAATCCTGCGTGATCCGCTCTACACCTAAGGAAGGCCGCAATGCCACTCAACATTCGAAATCGCAGCCTGCTCAGCTTGGTCCATCACACCGACCGGGATCTGCTGTACCTGCTCGACCTGGCCCGGGATCTGAAGCGGGCGAAGTATTCCGGGGTCGCTCGACAGAGCCTGCTCGGTAAGAACATCGCGCTGATCTTCGAGAAGACGTCGACGCGCACCCGCTGTGCATTCGAGGTCGCCGCCTATGACGAAGGTGCCCATGTCACGTACATCGATCCCGCCTCGTCGCAGATCGGTCACAAAGAGTCGATGAAGGACACTGCACGGGTGCTCGGCCGGATGTATGACGCAATCGAGTACCGCGGCGCCGGTCAGGAGATCGTCGAAGAACTGGCGCAGTACGCGGGCGTGCCGGTGTTCAACGGACTCACCGATGAGTTTCATCCGACCCAGATGCTGGCCGACGTGCTCACCATGACGGAACATTGTCCGAAGCCGTTGACCGACATCAGCTTTGCGTTCGTCGGTGACGGCCGCAACAACGTCGCCAATTCGCTGCTGCTGATCGGCGCCAAGCTCGGGATGGACGTACGGATCGGTGCACCCGAAGCATTGTGGCCCGGTGAGGACCACGTGAAGATGTGCCAAGACTTCGCGCTGGCGTCCGGAGCCCGGATCACCATCACCGATGATCCGCGCACGGCCGTGCATGGGGCCGACTTCGTCTACACCGACGTGTGGGTGTCCATGGGCGAGCCGATCGAGACATGGGCAGCACGTATCGAGATGTTGCTCCCGTTTCAGGTCAACACCGAGTTGATGGCTGCGACGGGTAACCCGCGGGCGAAGTTCATGCATTGCCTCCCGGCCTTTCACAACTGCGAGACGAAGGTGGGCGCCGAGATCGCGGCGCGATACCCGCACCTGGCCAACGGGATCGAAGTCACCGACGATGTTTTCGAGGGGCCGGCCAACATCGCGTTCGAGCAGGCTGAGAACCGTATGCACACCATCAAGGCCGTCCTCGTGGCGGCACTGGGCTGACCGATGAGGATCGTCATCGCCCTTGGCGGCAACGCGCTGCTGCGGCGCGGTCAGCCGATGACCGCAGAGAACCAGCGCGCCAACGTTCGCGTCGCCGCCGAGCGGATCGCCGAAGTAGTGCCCGGCAACGAGATCGTCATCGCGCACGGAAATGGTCCCCAGGTTGGCCTGCTGGCGCTGCAGGCCGCGGCGTACCACGATGTCGCGCCGTATCCCCTCGACGTTCTCGGCGCGCAGACCGAAGCGATGATCGGCTATGTCATCGAGCAGGAGCTGGGCAATCTGCTGCCCGCCGAGCAGTCGCTGGCCACCGTTTTGACGATGATCGAAGTCGATCCGAGCGACGACGCTTTCCGTCACCCCACCAAACCGATCGGGCCGGTTTACGATGCAAAAACTGCCGAGCGTCTCGCGGCGGTCAGCGGTTGGACCATCGCACCTGATGGGGAGCACTTCCGAAGAGTGGTGCCCAGCCCGAAACCCAAACGGATCTTCGAGATTCGGCCAATACGGGCGCTCGTCGAGCAAGGCACCATCGTGGTCTGCGCGGGCGGGGGCGGAATCCCGACGAGGTACGACGAAGACGGCAAACTGCGAGGCGTAGAAGCCGTCATCGATAAGGACCTCGCCGCCGCGCTACTCGCGAAGGAGCTCAATGCCGACCTCTTGGTCATCGCCACCGACGTCGACGGGGTGTATACGAATTGGGGCACCCCTGACCAAGAGCGGCTCGGTGAGATAAGCCCCGCGGAGCTTGCCGAGCTTGAATTTCCCACGGGATCAATGGGTCCGAAGGTTCAAGCCGCGTGCGACTTCGCTGTAAGCACGGGTCATGAAGCCGTCATCGGATCGCTCAATGACATCGTCGAGATAGTCGTCGGCACGGCAGGAACTCGGGTGGGAGGCGCCTGCCAGAAGCGAAATCCGCGACTGATCAATCAGACGTCCGCCTAGCGGCCAGCAGACCATTTCCCGTTAATGCTGACTTGCGACGATCACTGGGATGTTGGCTTCCTGCGCGACGGCGGTGCTCACTGATCCGAGCAGCATGCCGGCAAACCCGCCTCGGCCATGGCTGCCGACAACGATCAGCTGGGCCCTGTCCGAGTAGTCGAGCAGATGCCGGACAGGGCGGGAGAACTCGACGACGCGGTGCACGACGACCTCCGGATACCGCTTCTGCCAGTCCGCCAAGATCTGGGCGAGAGCCCTGTCGGCCTCAGCTCTCGCCGGCGAAGGGTCCACGTCGTAGAGGCGATCGATGTCGGCGTCGCTGCACACGTGTAGAGCCACCAAATCGACACCGCGCCAGGAAGCTTCGTCGAACGCGATCTGCGTTGCGAGCTCCGATGCCCGCGAGCCGTCAATCCCGAAGAGCACCGGAAGTTGAGCCGACGACTGGACCTCGTCGTGAACGATGGCGACCGGGCAATTAGCGTGATGGAGCAACCCCGTGCTGACGGACCCGAGCAACCGCCGATGCCGGGCGGTACGCCCGCGAGAGCCCACTACCATCATGTGGGTGTCCTTTGACATGTCGACCAGGGTCGGGATCGGCCGCCCGAACACCAGCTCACTGTTGATCTCGGGACGACTGGAACTCACCGCGGTCGCACGGGCGACCTCCATCGCATCGGCGACGACCCTGCGCGCATCGTTTTCTTGAATCTCGAGAACTTCCTGAGGAATTCGGCCTCCGGGCCATGCCAGCGTCGATGCCGCAACGGATAAGGAGTCGGCAATGTGAACGACGGTCAGCCGATTGTGGCGCATCGACGCTTCCCGAACCGCCCACCGCACCGCCGAGTGGGATCCCGGGGACCCGTCGACGCCCACCACGACGCCGTGGGGCGAGATCTGTTTGGACATGGCGCTTCCCCTTCCGCCATCGAGGACCTTCGATGACGGTAAGAGGCGACCCGTCACCCGGCTAAAGGCCTTGGTCCCGAACACAGATGGTCAAACGGCCCTAGGACGCACGGATGACGGCCCTATTGCGCACGGCCCTGGGCGCCGTACCGTCACCGAGCATGGCGGCTGACGACCGCGACGACGCGAGCCAGCAACGACCGAGCCCTCCGGGTCGTCGGCCTCCTGGCGCGGCCGCGCTTTCAGCCGTGGTGGGCCCGTTCACCCATACCGGCACCTTCTACGCCCAATCGTGGCGCGATTATCTCAAAGGCGGAGTCCGTGAGTTGCCGATCGCGCGGCCATCACTCGCGCTCGCCGCGCACGCTTTTCGAGACGAGATCATCCTCCTTGGCTTGCGGGCGCGCAGGCCGATCAGCGATGCGCCCGCGTTCGGACGCATCGATGCTGAGGTGGGGGCGGCGTTGGACTTCTACGGACGCAGAGGATGGCTGGACAGCCCGGCGCGATTCTTCGCCAGACCAGCAGCGCTGACCGACGTTGCCGTTCGACACGTGAAGGCGGGCAGGCGTTCCTACGAACGCATCTTCTTCGAAAGTGACTACGTCCCGCGCCGCGGCGAACCGGGCAGGCAGCGCTGGCTGGGCTACACCGCCAACCAACGCGTCTACGCGTTGATGTTGCGACATAAAGAGAATCGCCCCTGGCTGGTCTGCGTTCACGGCGCGGAGATGGGCCGCGCAGCCCTCGACCTGATGGTGTTTCGGGCGTGGCACCTGCACAACGATCTCGGCCTCAATGTCGTCTTGCCGGTCCTTCCGATGCACGGTCCCCGGGGACGGGGCCTGCCAAGGGGTGTGACGTTTCCCGCCGAGGACGTGATGGACAACGTGCACGCCGCGGCGCAGGCGGTGTGGGACATCAGGCGACTGCTGTCCTGGATACGGTCGCAGCAACCGGAATCGCCGATCGGCGTGTATGGCATCTCGCTCGGCGGGTACGTGGCGTCGCTTGTCGCGAGCATCGACGATGGGCTGACGTGCGCGCTCCTCGGTGTCCCGGTGGCCGACCTGATCGGGCTCCTGGGTCGCCATGCGGCGTTCCGCGATGGCGATCCCCGCCGTAAGACGGTGGCGCTGGCCGAGCCGATCGGGCGCATGGTGTCTCCCCTGTCGCTGGACCCGCGCGTGCCGCTGCAAGGTCGCTTCATTTACGCGGGCGTCGCCGACCGGGTTGTTCATCCGCGCGAGCAGGCCATCCGCCTGTGGGAACACTGGGGCAGGCCCGAGATCGCCTGGTACCAGGGCGGCCACACCGGATTCCTGGAGTCCCGGCCCGTGCAGCAGTTCGTCGACGCCGCGCTACTGCAGTCGGGGCTGGTGGACGATTCGGCGACAGTCAGCGAGTCCGGTCGACCCGCGTAGCGGTGGAGGCAACGAGATGAAGATCTTTGACGATCGGCGTGATGCCGGACAGCGATCATTGTCGACGACGGCATCGCCACCGGTGCGACCGCCAAGGCGGCATGTCTGGTCGCCCGCGCACGCGGAGCGCGCAGGGTGGTTCTGGCCGTACCGATCGGTCCCGACGACATCGGCGAAAGTCTCGCTGGTTATGCGGATGACGTGGTGTGCCTGCAGACGCCGGCATTCTTCTTCGCCGTTGGACAGGGTTACCGCCACTTCACCCAGACCGCCGACGAGGAAGTGGTCGCGCTGATCGATTGCGCTCGCAACGATTTCGCCGACGCCACCGCTGCCGACGCGACCGATGACCCCCCGCTGCGCGATGGCGAAGTCCGGGTGACGGCCGGCCACGTGACGGTCGGAGGGCACCTGACAATCCCGGAAAACCCAAGGGCATAGTGGTCTTCGCGCACGGCAGCGGAAGTAGCCGGCATAGCCCGCGCAATCGCTACGTCGCGGAGGTCTTGAACCGGGCGGGCGTGGCTACTCTGCTGTTCGACTTGTTGACCCCGCAAG
The DNA here is from genome assembly GCF_900240945.1 of Mycobacterium sp. 3519A. Taxonomy (NCBI): domain Bacteria; kingdom Bacillati; phylum Actinomycetota; class Actinomycetes; order Mycobacteriales; family Mycobacteriaceae; genus Mycobacterium; species Mycobacterium sp. 3519A. The sequence continues at coordinate 2,224,776 of NZ_OESG01000013.1, read as the reverse complement.
AAGAACGCAACCGCGCCAATGTGTTCGACATTGAACTGCTGGCCGGCCGGCTCGTTGACGTGACCCGCTGGCTGACCGCCCAGCCAGACACCACGTCGCTGCCCATCGGCTACTTCGGAGCGAGCACCGGCACGGGCGCGGCGCTGGTCGCAGCAACGGATCCGCGAGTGAACGTGCATGCGGTGGTATCCCGTGGCGGTCGGCCCGATCTCGCGGGCCGCGCGTTGGCGAACGTCATCGTCCCAACGCTGCTGATCGTCGGAGGGCGTGACCGCACCGTGCTGGACCTGAACCGACGCGCTCACAAGTGGCGGCGCTGGCGTCCGATTGGTTCGTTGATCATTTGTGCCACGCTGTCGCGGAGAGGTGAGCCGGCGCTACGCCGCCACGGCAACATCGATGGACAACAGCTCCGAGATGGCGTGGGTCGCGCTCCAGTCGCCATCACGCACCATTCGCGCCAGGACCTCGACCAACGGGCTGTGCGCACCGAGTTCTGCAAGCCACGCCGAGACCGTCGGTGCGATGTCCTCGACGGACACTTGCGCCGTGCGTTCCTGATGAAGGCAGTCGGTGATCTGGTAGGTCGTCGATGTCAACTGTCGAGGCTGCGCCAGGCTCGTCATCTTGGGAAACCTCATCGTCGCCTCCTCGTCGAAACCTATGTGTCCCATCAGATCAACCCGGCCGGTCGGCCGCGTAGGGGCGAAGGCACGATCGCCGCGCGGCCTTTGGCGCGTGTTTCGTGTTTCCAACGGCCGCCCAGGGTCCTTCCCCGATGGGCCCATTGCCGGTGTGGGATGGGACCAATGGCCCCTGCTCCACCCGGGCCGATGACTCTAACGTCAACGCATGTCCACTTCGATTGACCGTCCAGGCATTGTCGTCGGCGTCGATGGTTCGGCGGCATCGAAGGCCGCGATCGACTGGGCCGCACGGGATGCGGCGATGCGGCACGTGTCGCTGACCTTGGTCCACGTTGCAACCGGGCTGAGCACCATGTGGTCGCATACTCCGGCGCCCCGCGGCTTCGGCACGTGGCAACAACAACACGGCCGTGAACTCCTCGCGAACGCGGTGCGGATCGCCGAAGAAGCCGCTCAGGACAGCGATTCCGTACGGATCGACTTCGAAATGTACTACTCGGCCATCATTCCCACACTCGTCGACATGTCGAAGGACGCAGAGATGGTCGTGGTGGGTCGCAGTGGCGTCGGGGCCCTCGGCGCGTTACTGGGCTCGGTCAGTTCCGCGCTGCTCCAGCACGCACACTGCCCGGTCGCGGTCGTCCACGACGAGGCCCCGGCGATGCCACACGCTGCGCAGGCGCCCGTGGTCGTCGGCATCGACGGGTCCCCTGTCTCGGAGTTGGCAACGGCGATCGCGTTCGACGAAGCGTCTCGCCGCCGTGTCGATTTGATCGCCGTGCACGCGTGGAGCGACACCGCGGTCGAGTTCCCCGGGTTGGATTGGGCGCTGATCAAAACCCCTGAACACGAGGTCCTGGCGGAGCGCCTCGGCGGGTGGCAGGAGCGCTATCCGGACGTGACAGTGCACCGCCATGTCGTATGCGATCGGCCAGCACGGCAGATCGTAGAACAGGCCGACGCGGCGCAACTGGTTGTGGTGGGTAGCCACGGTCGCGGCGGGTTCGCGGGAATGGCGCTGGGCTCGGTCAGCGCCGCAGTCGTCCAATCCGTTCGTACGCCGGTCATCGTGGCACGCCAGGGTTAACCGTTCTGCCGCGGGCCGGGAAGCTCGTCATCGAATCCGTCCGGGAACCGGATCGTCCGGCCCGCAACAACCTCCTCGACACGTCCACGACATTCGATCAGCACCGGCGGCACATCTTGTGGCCCGACGCTGACCTCTGCGCCGCGTCCACTCACCCGCACGTGTAGGTGGTGGCCGCGGTAATGAATGGGAAATCCCAGTGCACCAAGCGATTCCGGCCAATGTGGCGCAAGCACGATGCGGTTGCCGCGGATCTCCAATCCCGTGAAGCAGCGCTGTACGAGGTCGACGCTGCCGACCATCGCGGCGAGATGAATCCCCTCCGCCGTGGTGCCGCCCTGGATGTCGTCGACATCTGACTTCAGCACGTCGCGGAAGAACTCCATCGCGCGACCGCGATTGGCACGAGCGAGCACCCATGAGTGCACGACGGCACTCAGCGTCGAACCGTGCGAGGTGCGCGCCAGGTAGTAGTCGACCATCGTCGGGATCTGGTCGGTGTCGAAGTCGTAACCCAGCCGATCCAGCAGCTCGCGCAATTCGTCCGACGACAGCAGATACAACAGCATCAGCACATCGGCCTGTTTGGAGGCCTTGTACCGGTTGACGTCATCGTCCTCGGCTTCCAGGATGCGGTCGAGGCGTTGGATGTTACCGTACCGCGCCCGGTAGGCGTCCCAATCCAATTCCGCCAGTTCGTGATAACCCTCGAACTGGCTGATCACCCCGTCATGGAACGGCACGAACATCCGGTGGCTGACATGGTCCCATTGCGCGAGTTCGGCATCGGTCAGGTGCAGCTTCTCACGCAGGTCGATGCGGTTGGGTAGCGGCAGGGCCTTGAGCACGTCGATGGCCCGCAGGATCACCCAGACCGCCATCACGTTGGTGTAGGCGTTGTTGTCGATACCCTCGTACGGCCGGTCCGGGTATCCCGAGTGGAATTCGTCGGGGCCAATCACACCGTGGATACCGTAACGGTCTGCCGCTTCATCGTAAACTGTTCTGCTGACCCAGAATCGGGCGATTTCGACGATCAGCTCTGCTCCATAGTCGATCAGGTACGCCAGATCGCCCGTGACTTCGTAGAATTGCCAGGCGCTGTAGGCAACAGCAATCCCGATGTGGTGCGCACGCTGACTGGCGTCGGGATGCCATCGCCCCGAACGCGGATTGAGATGCAATTCGGGGCTTTCCTCACGCCCGTCGCTGCCTGACTGCCACGGAAACATCGCGCCGGCGTAGCCGGCCAGCTTCGCCGCGCGACGCGCCTCGATCAACCGGCGGTACCGATATCGCAGCAATGCCCGCGTGATGGTCGGGAATCGGAAATTCAGCACCGGGAAGATGAACAGTTCGTCCCAGAACACGTGGCCTCGATACGCTTCACCATGCAGACCGCGGGCCGGCACACCGACGTCGAGATCCTCGCTGTGGTACGAGACCGTTTGCAGTAGATGCATCAAATGCAGCCGCAGGATACGTAATTCGTCTGCGTGCCCTTCGAATTCGATGGACAGCCGCTCCCAAATGTGCGCCCAGCTGAGAACGTGGAGGTTCCTTATCTCACCGAACCGGCCCTGCCGGCCCAGCCGACGTTCGGCTCCGGCAGCGGGTTCCGACGTGGCGACGTCACGCCCGGTCACGACCGTAACGACTTTCTCAACGGTCGTCGGTTGGTTCTCCGTCACTTCGACGAAGATCTCGTGGCCGATCTCGAATTCGTCATCGACCAGTCGGTACTTCGCGGCGGCGGGGGTCTCGCCGCGCCACACGGTGGTTCGGGCAGCCAACGCGATGGGAATCTGTGACTGTCGTGTCTCAACCGTCAGTAGCACCGAATTCTCGGTGAGCTCACGTTTGCGCAGCGACCCCAGGTGATCTCCCGCCAGCCCCTGATAGCGTTCCACCCCGCGGTTGCATACGTTGGCGTCGAGCACCGAGCGGATGTCGATTGCGCCCGACCAGTTCTCAGCGAGAATTGTCGTCTCGAGGGCGGCCACGTGAGCTTGATTCATTGTGACGAATCGGTGCTGAGTGAGCCTCGTGATGCGGCCGGCATCATCACGGAAGCGCAGTTCGCGAGTGAGCACCGCCTCGCGAATGTTGAGGATTTGGCGATAGTCCAGCAATTCGACCGCGTCGACGTCGAACCAGTCGCCGCCGTCGATGCGGAACGTCAAAGGAAGCCAGTTGGGCAGGTTGACCAGGCTCTCGTGCTCGACCTTGGTGCCGGCTACGAGGTCACCAAGGCGGTTGTAGACACCGGCGGCGTAGGTACCAGGGTAATGCACCTGTCCCGCTTTCACCTCGGGCGCGGCGCCCCTGGTGGCGAGGTAGCCGTTGCCGAGCGTGCACAGCGCTTCGCGCAGTTTCTCCTGTGCTGGTTCATAGCAATCGAAATCGAAAGTCCACGCCACGTCAGACGTCTGCGCCTCGTACGCCAGCCAGTTCCCTCCGCGGCGCAGGAACTCGCGGACCTCGGTTGGGCTGTTGAGTGTGTACTGCGCTGCCGTTGGCCTGTCGCCGTCCTCGTCGTGGCGGACGGCGATCCCGAGGCCGTTGAACGCGACGGCATCGAAGGCGTCCTCGTCGGTGAGGTCGTCACCGACGTAGATCGGAAGCACCCGCGCCGTCGCTTCGATGTGACCGCGAATCCACGCTAGTGCAGTACCTTTGTCCCACTTGATATCCGGTCGCAGCTCAACGACTTTGCGGCCGCCGGTTACCCGTAAACCTGCGCGGTGTCCGTGTCGATGTGTGGCGGCGATGACCTCGGCAACGTCGTCTTGTGCAACGTTGCGGTAATGCACCGCAACGGCGTAACGCTTGTGTTCGACCCGCGCGCCGGCGATGTGCTCGAGTTCCTGACGCAAGGTGTCGGCTACCCGCTCCAACACACCGACGGCGGCTGCCGCAGAGTCATTGTCGTGGCGACTGCCGTCCGGGCCGATCAGCTCGAATCCGTGGCTGCCGGCATACCAGAGGCCCGGGAGGCCGACCCGCTCGCGGATGTCGGCGAGATCTCGACCGCTCAGTATCGCGACTGGGCAATGAGCCGCCAAGTTCGCAAGGGCATCGGCTGCGCCGTCAATCAAGACGGCCGCGTCCGGGTCGGAGACGATTTCGGCGAGCGTGCCGTCGAAGTCAAGAAATACCACCGGTTGTCGACCATTGACGACGCCGACCAACTGACCGTAGGAATCCAGTGCGTTCGGCAGTGTCGACAATCGTTTGTCGCCGGTGCGGACGCGCACAGCGCCGAGGTCGGAAACCACGACATCGGCGCCGTGGCGCCTCAGAGCCTCGGCTTGCCCCGTGCGGTCGACGCCGATGACGAGCGCGAACCCGCCTCTGCAACCAGCCTCCACCCCGGACTCGGCGACTTCGACGACGACGGTTCGCTCAGGGACGGCGCCCAGGCGGCGCGCGGTTTCTGTGAGCACGGCGGGATCGGGCTTACCGGGTAGGCCAAGTGCATCGGCGGTCAGTCCGTCGACGCGCACACCGAACAGATCGCGTTGACCTGCGGCGTCGAGCACCTGCTCACAGTTGCGGCTCGCCGAGTAGACGGCCGTCGCAACCCCGGCTTCTGACAGCCTCCGCACGAGCGCGATCGTCGACTCGAACGCGGGAACCCCGGCCTTCAACAGCTCGAGGAAGAGTTGTTGCTTACGATTCCCGAGTCCGCATATTGTGTCTGCGGTGCTATCCGAGGCATCGCCCGTCGGCAGCGAAATCCCCCGCGACGCAAGGAAGTCCGCGACGCCGTCGTAGCGCGGCTTACCATCCACGAAGTGCCGGTAGTCGTCATCGGTGAACGGCGATTTGTTTTCGTCGGCATTATCGGGCCGACGCTCGAGGAACTCGTTGAACATGGCCGACCATGCCGCGGCATGGATGGAAGCGGTGTCGGTGACCACGCCATCCAGGTCGAAGAGGACGGCGTCGTGCAGCCGTGGGTCGATGGTGACCGTCGCGGTCATCAGACGAACGCTCCCTCGACGCCAGGGTGACGGACTGCCTCGAGATCGACTGGGTGCTCGGCGACTTCGAAGAGTCGTTCTGCGTCGGCCCGCGTGCATGGCTGGGTGCCGGGCGTCATCAGCATGGCGGCGCCCGCGGCGATTCCGTAGCGCACTGACGTGCTCAGCGGCCAGCCTCGGCTCAAACCCACCGTGATCGCGGCGACCATCGCGTCGCCGGCACCCACCCCACTGAGCGCCCGCATGGGAATGGCGGGAAAGCGCAGACTCTCGTGTGCCGTGGTCAACAGTGCGCCTTCGGAGCCGAGCGATACCACGACGGCCTGCGCCTGGCCGCAGTCGATGATTTCGTGCGCCGCGGCCAGTTGTTCTGCTTCCGAGACGAGTTCTCGCCCAGCGCATTCTGTCAGCTCGCGCAGGCTCGCCTTCAACAGGAACACACCGGAGGTGATGTGCCGCAGCCCGCCCCCCGATGTATCGAGCACCAGCGGTGTGCCCAGCTCACGACAAATCAGCGCCACCTGCTGATAGAAGTTCACCGGCGCGCCCGGCGGCAGACTCCCACTGGCCACCACGTATTTGGCTGATGCCGCCGCATCGCGGAGTTCAGCGAGGCACTGTTGTTGTTCCTCGAACCTCAGGCACGGCCCAGGAAGCACGAACCGGTACTGCAGGCCCGTGCTGACCTCGTTGACCGTGAAGTTCTCTCGGGTCGGGGCGGTGATGTCGACGCGCCGGACCGGAACGCCGTCGGCGACCAGCAGGTCGGTCAGCACCTGCCCGGTCGTACCACCCGCCGCGTACACCGCCGATACCGACTCGCCCAGGACGTGGGCCACCTTCGCGACGTTGATGCCGCCACCTCCGGCGTCGTAGCGTGCGGCGCCGCATCGGATCTTGTTGGTGGCGCGGACGACATCGGCATTGGTACTGATGTCCAGTGCGGGGTTCATCGTCAGGGTGACGATGGTCGGCCCGGTCGTTTGCTCCATGCCGTCGATCCGACTACCCGGCCGGCCTGCGCGATAGAGACCGAAGTCCCACGTGAACAGATTGGGACTTTGTGCCCTACGCATTCGTGACCTTCAGCGCGTGGGGTGTGGTCCTCGGGCGCTACGTGTGCGCGACGCGATGCAAAAGGCTGGTGTCATGCGAAGCGACACCTACGTGCGGGACATCTCGACGCTGCGAATCACCGATGCCGAGGAGGCCGGCGGCAAGGGCGCGAACATGGGCGAGATGGTCGCGGAAAAGCTTCCGGTGCCCCCCGGCTTCGTGCTGCTGCGCGACTGCTACCGCCACTCGATGCGGGAGGGTGGCGTCGACGGCGAGCTCAGCAAGCTTCATCGGGAGGCCTTGACCGCCGACCCGACGCGTCTGCCCGAGTTGTGCGAGCGGATGCAAGCTCTTGTGCAGAAGGCGGGGGTGACCGAGGCGATCCGCGACGAGATCCTTGCCGCACACCGCCGACTCGGGTCGAACACGGTGGTCGCGGTCCGTTCCTCGGCCACCGGTGAGGATGGCCGCGACGCGTCGTTCGCGGGAATGAACGCGACGATCACCAACGTCAGCGGCGAAGAGGGCCTGATCGATGCGGTGCTCCGGTGCTGGATGTCGCTGTTCAGCCCTCGGGTGGTCACCTACCGCGCCAGCAGGGACTTCACCGGTGATCCCGCCATGGCCGTCGTGGTCCAACAGATGATCGACTCCGAGAAAGCGGGTGTGGCATTCACCGCCGACCCGAGCAACGGCGCTGAGGACCGCGTGGTCATCGAAGGCGCGTTCGGGCTCGGCGAGGTCGTGGTGTCCGGCGAGGTCGAGCCCGACACCTACATCGTGTCGAAGGAGACGCTCGACGTGCTCGACGTCAGGCTGGGGCACAAGGCGTTCAAGATCGTGCGGGGTCCTGACGGGCACGACACGCGGGTAGACCTCGACGCCGCGCAGGCCGATTCGAGGGTTCTCGACGACGGTGAGCTTCGGCGCATCGCCGAACTCGCGATCGCTACCGAACAACACAACGGATGCCCGCAGGACACCGAGTGGGCGATTTCGAAGGGCAACACCTACCTCGTGCAGGCGCGGCCGATCACGACGCTGCGCCATCTGACCGCGCCGTCATCGGAGAAGCATGCGGTGCTGGCCCGTGGGCTCGCCGCCGCCCCAGGAATTGCGTCTGGCAAGGTTCGCGTGCTGGGCAACCCTGACGAGGGCGACCGGTTGATGGCGGGCGAGATCCTGGTCGCGCAGATGACCAATCCCGATTGGTTGCCCACGATCCGCCGGGCGGCGGCGTTGGTGACCGACACGGGCGGCATGACGTGTCACGCCGCGATCGTAGCGCGCGAGTTGGGGGTGCCGTGTGTCGTCGGAACACGCAGTGCCACTCGGGATTTGCACGATGGTACGACGGTCACCGTCGACGGTGGCCACGGCCGAGTGGTGTCAGGGGTGCTGACACCGACGCCGGTCGCGGCCGTTACCGAGCGGCGCGAACCGGCGCTCCAGGCGGAGGTGACGGGCACCAAGGTGTATGTGAACCTGGCCATGCCGGACACGGCGGAAGCTGTTGCGGCGCAGGGTCCTGACGGGGTCGGCCTGCTGCGCGCCGAGTTCATGTTGACCGAGGCGCTCGGTGGGCGTCATCCTCGGGATCTCATGGCCAGTGGCGAGCAGAACCTGCTCGTTGACGGAATGGTGGCATCGGTCGGCCGGATCGCCGCTGCGTTCGCGCCGCGTCCGGTCGTGTACCGCGCAACGGACTTCCGCACCAACGAATTCCGCGGCCTCAAGGGTGGCGAGTCCTTCGAGCCCGAGGAACACAACCCGATGATCGGCTACCGGGGCTGTTACCGCTACATCAAGGAACCCGACCTGTTCGCACTCGAACTGCAAGCTCTGGCGCGGGTGCGGGAACAGTCGCCGAATGTGCACTTGATGATTCCGTTCGTGCGCACCCGGTGGGAGCTCGAGGAATGTCTGGCGTTGGTCGACGCGAGCCCGCTTGGCCGCCAACGTGGACTTCATCGCTGGGTGATGGCCGAGGTGCCGTCGGTGGTGCACTGGCTGCCCGAGTACATCGGGATGGGCATCGACGGTGTATCCATCGGCAGCAACGACCTGACCCAACTGGTCCTCGGAGTCGACCGCGATTCCGACATTTGCGCAGAGCTTTTCGACGAATCCGACCCCGCGGTGCTCGATGCCATCGGCCAGATCATCGCCACCGCACGCAAATTCGGGATCACGTCCTCGCTGTGTGGTCAGGCGCCGTCGACGAAGCCGGCCTTCGCCGAACACCTGGTCCGAATGGGTATCACGTCGGTGTCGGTGAACCCCGATGCCCTCGGTGCCGCTCGGCGGACCATCGCAGCCGCCGAACGGCGCCTGCTCCTGGAATCGGCACGGTAAGTCACCGTGACGACGGCTCTCGGCGAGAAGGCTGTCGACCAACAACACGTCGCCGCAGCCTCCCTCGCCGACGTGATGAACTGGCTGAACACCTCGGCAGACGGGCTCTCGACAGCAGAGGCCGAGGCGCGATTGGCCCGCTACGGCCCGAATTCGGTTCGCAGCCATCGGGTCAGTGCGGCTGCGATCCTGATGCGCCAACTCAACAATGCGGTGCTCGGTCTGCTCGCGGTGACGGCCGTGCTGTCGTTCTTCCTGGGAGACAGCACTCAGGCGGTGATCATCGGCATCATCTTGCTGGTCAGCATCGCGCTGAGTTTCGTCAACGAGTACCGTGCCGAACGCGCGACGGCGGCGCTGCATTCACGTGTTCACCACAACGCGGTGGCGCGCCGTGACGGCCGCCTGACCAAGGTGGACGTCAATGCTCTGGTGCCCGGCGACGTCATCCAGCTCGAGCTGGGCCAGCTCATCCCCGCCGATGTCCGGCTGGTCGAAGTCAACGGCCTCGAGTGCAACGAGAGCATTCTGACCGGCGAGTCCACCGCCACCGAGAAATCGGTCGACTCGACGGCGGGCGATGTGGCGCTCGCCGACGCCAACAACCTGGCCTTCATGGGCACCGTGGTCAGCGCGGGCGAAGCGACCGCCGTGGTGTACGCCACCGGCGCCAGTGCCGAGTTCGGCCGCATCGCGGCGGGATTGGGTGAGCACCAACCGGAAACCGAATTCCAGAGCGGGCTTCGCCGCTTCTCGTACCTGTTGCTGCGCGTGGCCCTCACTCTGACCGTCGTCATCATCGCCATCAACCTGCTGTTGCGACGGCCCCTCATCGATTCCGCGTTGTTTGGCCTCGCCATCGCCGTTGGGATCACTCCGCAACTCCTTCCTGCCGTCGTGAGCACCAGCCTCGCCGCCGGGTCACGTCGGCTCGCGCAACTCAAGGTGCTCGTGAAGCGACTGGTCTGCATCGAGGACCTCGGTGACATCGACATCCTCATTACGGACAAGACCGGCACGCTGACCGACGGGCGCATCAGGTTCATCGAGGCGATCGATCCGACAGGCCGTCAATCGGATTCGGTTCTGCGCCAAGGTCTCATGGCCACCGACGTCGACGTGGAGGCGGGCGGTACGAGTTCCAACGAGATGGATGCCGCGCTGTGGGAGGGTCGACCGGGTATCCGGGGTGTCGCCCGCGTCGCGATGATGCCTTTCGACCACACCCGCAGGGCCACTACTGTCGTCGTCGAGGAGGCGGCCGACCGAACACTGATCACCAAAGGCGCTCCCGAACAGGTGCTGGCCCGGTGCGTCGATACGCCGGACCGTGCCCAGCAGACGCTGGCAGCGCTGTTCGCTGCGGGCAGACGGGTGGTCGCCGTCGCCAGCAAGGGCGCGCCCGGTTTGACGACACTGACGGCTAGCGACGAGTGCGCGCTGACGCTCGACGGCTTCCTTGTGTTCGCTGACAATCCCAAGGCGGCTGCTCGTGACTCCTTGGCCCAGTTGGCGGCGCTGGGCATCGAAGTCAAAGTGGCAACGGGTGACAACCCTCTGGTGGCCGAGATTGTCTGCACCGAACTCGGTTTGGTTTCGAAGGGAACCTTGACCGGCGCAGCCCTTGACCAGATGGATGATGCCGAACTCGATATCGCGGCCCGTGATGGGACAATCTTCGCCAGGATGTCGCCGGAGCAGAAAGCCCGGTTGATCTCGTCGTTGCGACGCACAGGAAGATCGGTCGGTTTTCTCGGCGACGGCGTGAATGACGCCTTGGCGCTGCACTCGGCGGACGTTGGAATCTCTGTGGACACCGCGACAGACGTGGCCAAGGATGCTGCCGACGTCGTCCTGCTCGAAAAGGACCTCGGCGTGCTCGCGGCTGGCGTGGCTGAGGGTCGACGCATTTTCGCCAACACCATCAAGTACGTATTGATGGGCACATCGAGCAATTTCGGCAACATGTTCAGCGCGGCAGCGGCCTCGGCGGTGCTCACTTTCTTGCCGATGCTGCCCAGCCAGATCCTGCTGAACAACTTGTTGTACGACAGCTCCCAGCTGGCGATTCCGACCGACCGGGTCGACGACGAGCAGCTCCATGCCCCATCGCATTGGAACATCGCGTTCATCCGGCGCTTCATGCTGACCTTCGGCCCGATCAGCTCATTGTTCGACTTCCTCACCTTCGGTCTGATGCTGGGTGTCTTGCACGCGGGGCCGGCGCAGTTCCGCACCGGCTGGTTCGTGGAATCGCTCGCCACACAGACGCTGATCATCTTCGCGATCCGCACGCGTCGGGTGCCGTTTCTCCGCAGCCGACCCGGTACCGTGCTGACGCTGGCCGCCTTCGCGGTGGTCGCAGTCGGTATCGCGCTGACGCTGTCGCCGCTGTCGCACCGGCTCGGCTTCATCGCGCTCCCCTGGCAATTCTTCGCGGCGCTGGTGGGTCTCACGGTCATCTATCTCGTTCTCGTCGAGCTCACGAAGACGGCGTTCTACGCCGAACCGATGCGACTGGCCGGCCAGCCACACCGCACCCGCGGGCGGGCACATCGCATCCATCGGCGCGCCGCCAGGTTCAGCCATCCGGGACGTCTGCCGTCACCGACGTAGGAGGTCGAATGTCGATCGAAGAACGGATTTCGCACCGACTGTTGGCCGTGTCCACGCTTGTCGTGCTCACCGTCGGTGCGCTCGCCGCGGGCGGGATCGCCTGGCTGACCGGCTACCGCGATGTTGCCGACTGGTGCTGGATCGCCGGCACACTGGTTGCGCTGATTCCTGCGGTGCTGTGGGTCCTCGCTGCCCTGCGGCGCGGCAGGGCCGGTGTAGACGTGATCGCGGTACTGTCGCTTCTCGGCACGCTGTTCGTCGGCGAGTACGTCGCCGGGGCGTTGATCGCGGTGATGCTCGCCAGCGGGCGCGCACTGGAAGCGGCGGCGGAACGCCGAGCCACCCACGATCTGCGTGCCCTGCTGGAGCACGCGCCACGATTCGCGCGGCGGCGCGTCGGTGCCGCCGTCACCGTGATACCGCTCAACGAGGTGCTCGTCGACGATGTGCTGGTCGTCGCGCCCGGCGAGGTGGTGCCCGTCGACGGCCGGATCCGAGACGAACCTGCAGTGTTGGACGAATCGGTGCTGACAGGCGAATCGCTGCCGGTCGAGCGCGCCCCCGGCGAACCGGTCCGCAGCGGCGTGGTCAATGCAGGCAATGCTTTTGAGCTGCGGGCAACGGCGACAGCGGCAGACAGCACCTACGCCGGCATCGTGCGACTGGCCGAACAAGCAGGAGCGGAAAACGCCCCGATAGTCCGACTGGCGGATCGTTACGCAGCGTGGTTCCTGCCTTTGGCGTTACTGATCGCAGGCGGTGCCTGGCTGGCCAGCGGCTCCGCCGTGCGCGCGGTTGCCGTCCTGGTCGTGGCGACACCGTGTCCCCTGCTACTGGCTGCGCCAGTAGCCATTGTTTCGGGGCTGTCACGCGCGTCGCGTCACGGTGTCGTGATCCGCAGCGGAGGTGCCCTGGAAAACCTCGGTCATGCAACGACTCTGGTGATGGACAAAACCGGCACACTCACCATGGGCCAGCCGAAAGTAGTCGAAATTCTGGCTTCACCAGAACATGACACCACCGAGGTACTTCGCCTCGCCGCATCAGTTGACCAGATGTCGCCACACGTGCTGGCCGAGGCAATTGTCACCGAAGCGCTGGCGCGCGGACTGCGACTGCTGCTCCCCACGGAGGTCAGTGAAGAGGCAGGCCGCGGCGTGACCGCCACGGTCGCCGACCACCGCGTTCACGTCGGCAAGGTGCTCGACGAGGAGATCGACGCGGGTTGGGCGCGCGCAGCGATGAACCGCGCCAGCCTTGACTCGGCGGCCGTCGCTTGGGTTACCGTCGACGGCGCGCTGATCGGTGCCGTTTTGCTGCGGGATCCGTTGCGGCGCACTGCTCCCCGCACTATTCGCCGCTTGCGGGCCGCCGGGCTGAATCGCCTGGTGATGCTGACTGGCGATCGCGCCGAGCCGGCCCGCGAGGTGGCCACGGTGCTCGGGCTTGACGAGGTCTATGCACAGCAGAGTCCGGCCGACAAGGTCGCAGCGGTCCGCACCGAACGGGCCCGTGCGACCACTGTGATGGTCGGCGACGGAGTCAACGACGCTCCCGCGTTGGCCGCGGCGACAGTGGGTGTCGCGATGGGTGCGCGCGGGACGACTGCGTCGTCGGAGGCTGCCGACATCGTGTTGACCACCGACCGGTTGGACCGACTCGCGGACGCGATGGACATCGCACGGTGGTCCAGACGGATTGCGGTGCAGAGCGCTGCGGTTGGCATGGTGTTGTCATTGGTCGCGATGGTGATTGCGGCGCTGGGTTGGTTGCCGCCGGCCGCCGGCGCGTTGTTGCAGGAGGGCATCGACGTCGCAGTCATTCTGAACGCACTGCGTGCACTGCGAGGGAATCCTGACATCGAGATTCTGTTGCCGGCCGAAACCGAAGAGATGCTGCGGCGTTTCGCGGCTGAACACGACGAAATGCGCGACACACTCGCACTGCTGCGCGACGCCGCCGACCGGCTCGCCGCCGGGGCCGACACGGTTGCACTCGAGACATTGGTGCGCGCCAACACCTTCCTGACCGAGCAGATTCTGCCGCACGAACAGGCTGAGGAAACAGAGCTCTACCCGGCCCTGGCACGGCCGCTCGGCAGCGACGAAGCGACGGCGCCGATGAGCCGAACCCACGCCGAGATCCAGCGACTGTCCGATCGGATCGCCACCCACATCAGGCTCGCGCAGGACAGTGGTGCAATACAACCGGACCAAGTGGAGGATCTGCTGGCCTGCCTGTACGGGCTGTACGCGGTGCTGCGCCTGCACTTCCTCGAAGAGGAGGAGAACTACTTCGTCCTCACCGACGATCAACCGGAAGCGGGTTAGGCGGGTGCAGCAGGTTTCCCAGGCGCGGGAACTCCGTTTTCACATGCGCGTCCATGGCGGCCGCGAAGCGAGGCGTGAAGTAGAGCCGGAACAGCGGATCAAACAGCTGGCCACGGCTTCTCCAGCCCACGGTAATCGAATGGCGTATCTCAACACCGTCGTGCTGATCCGTCAGATCCAAGGTCAATCGCGCAGGCAGCCTGATCGCCTTTTTCATACGCCACACAACCTTTCGCCCCGGTTCGACTTCCACGACCACAGCAGCCAGCCGTAAATGATGTGAACCGATCATCTCGTCCATCAACACGACATCGTCGACATGATCGGGGGCACCGACGCGGAGCGTATGCAGCTGAAAGTGAGTGCCCGGCCACCACTTCTGGTATTCGGAGTCAGTGCAGTTGAGTAAGAAACTGATGACTTCTTCTGCTGTCAGGCCACGGACGTGGACTCGGGATTCAATGGTCAACATGATCGGCCTCCGATCTGGGCAAGAGGTCGGCGTACACCTGCCGAAACTTTCCACTACGCGGATGAAGTGCGGGCGGTTCGTCGGCCCTGTCGATCACGACCGTCGTTACACCCTGCGTTGCCAGGAAGTCTTCCAACCGCTTGCGCAACGAAGTCCAGACCGCTAGGGCGTCGGCATCGTCTTGTGCTCCCATCCTCACGATGAGGGTCGACGGCCCGCGCTGAATCAACTGGCAGTTCGCAACGCCGGGCGTTCCCTCTGCCACCGTCGCGAACGCCAACGGCAGGATGCGGATTCGTTCGCCCTGTGGTGTGGCGAAATTCAGTACGTCGTCCGCGCGCCCGTCGACCTCGATCTGCGGGAATGGGCTTCCGCACGCACAGGTGGCAGGGTTGATCGCGACACGATCCCCCAGCTGGTATCGGATGATGGGCTGAATCTTATTGGCAAGGTTGGTTACCAGCACGTCGTCGGAGAGTTCTCCCGGTGCGACCGGACGGTTCTCGGTGTCGACGGGTTCGAGGATGTACCAGTCGCTGTTGACGTGCAGATGCTGCGCGGCGCACTCGTGGGTCAAGCCAACGGCTTCCGAAGATCCGTAGTAGTTGCCGACTGAGCACCCGAACGCTGCGGCTATTGACCGACGCTTCTGGGACGACAGGGTCTCCCCGGCGGCGTTGACCAGTATCGGATGGATGCGCAATCGGCCCGCTTGCTGCTCATGGGCCAATAGTCCGAGGGCGCTCGGATAGCCGCCGAGCACAACGGGCTGAAAGTCGTTGAGGTCTGCGACCAACTCGTCCAGCGGCTCGGATGCGGAGAAGATGCGTTGTGTCTTGCGGCGCCACGGCATCTTTCGGCTACGTCGCGCCATCATCACGTTGCCCAAGAAATGGCCCCCCGCGACGAAAACCGCCGCCAGTCTCCCCCTTCCGCGCACCAGAGCCCACATGCGTCGCGGCGTGAGAAGCGACGCCGGCAGAGAACGGATATAGCCCAACGCGTTGTAAACGGCCAACGCCTCACTGTCGCAGAGCAGTATGGCCGGAACCCCTGTCGAGCCAGAGGTGGTGCAGACGACATACCGGTTCAGGAAGTCGCGGCCGATGTTGGCGGGATCAGCCAGGAAGGACTCCACCCGCGATTTTGTGACCGCCGGGTCGGTCATCCAGTCGTCGAAATGACTCATCAGGTCCGCCTTGTTGACGACGGGTAGTTGCCGAATATCCGAAACATGCTCGGGTAGAAGGCGATAGAGCGACTTGTAGTACAGCGATTGAGCGCGCGCGTAGCCGACGATATCGTCGAGCCGACACTGCTGCCGTCGTGCTATTCCCTCCGACCCCTCGCGAGCCGTCCGATACACGTCCCAGGCCAATCCAACGAAGGTCACGGCGGCGCTCCTAGCGTTCGCAGTGGCCCCGTCGCCAACACATCTTGGCGGCGCCCACGCAGTTCTGCGATGAGGTCATGTTCGAACGCAGGCACCCCGAGTCCGCGGCGCCTCAATTCACGATCGAGCGCCTTGACGAACAGGCCCTGCCCTTCGCGCTGGCAGCCGATGACCGCTCGTTCGTTCATGACATCGCGGGTCAACGCGGCAGCCGGGCAGGCGGCCACGACCTCGAGCGAGAACCTCAGATCAAGCGTCTTGGAGACGCCGCAGGACGGCGACGCGCCGACCCCGACCATGCCTGCGACCGTGAAGCCGGACCGTTGGTAGTCGCAGACATCGCGACCGATCTGCCGTGCCAGACGGAGGTAGATCACCTTGGTCCATAGGACGAAGACGCTGAGCAGACCGGCGCGCGCCGCATAACGCAGCCTGCCCTTCGAGCTGTAAAGCTTTGCGGTGTGGCGCTTGAGGACGCCGCCCCAGGCTAGGCGCTCGGGGCACGGCATCTGATGTATGCCGTGGCCGGCTGCGATCAATTCGTCGACGATCTCGGCCACCGCCCCCGGCCGGGTCGCCCCGCCCGCATACCGGGTGTTCTCGTTCAACAGGCAGTGCGATACCAGGACAACGCTGCGCCCACGCTCGTCACGCAGCTGGTCAAGCAGCCTGCGCGACGGCATACCGCTACCGGACACCCCGTCAACCCGATACGGGATGCAATTCTTCATCCGCGTCGGCACGTTGACCGTCCGTCGCGGGAGGTGCTGACGTCTCCAGCTGCTGTCGCGGTTTGGCCTTCCAGCCCACGTAGCCGAGTGCCAGGCTCGCCGCCGAGTACACCACAGCTTCCGTCCACATATAACCGACGCCCCAACGTCTGCCGAGGAAAACAGGTTCGTTGATGGCGCCAGTCGATGTCGCCACCGCATAGGCCGCGTGCGCGTAAGCGAGCGCGGCAAAGGACCCGGAGAAGAATTTGCACACTTCGCGGTTCACTGTTTCTTCCTTCCACTGCGAGCGATACACCTGTGGACTCAGTCTCTTCGCCGGCAGCGTCTGCGGCTAGGGACCGAAGTCACCCGGACTCGAGCAGTTCGGCACGCAGGAAGCGGCGCAATACAACTGGGCGACCGCAAGTCCCGGTCCTGACAGTTCGTCAGGTCGTTGGTAGCGATTCAGCTTTACGCCGTTGCGCCTCCGCACGTTCGAGATCGCGCAATGCCGCTTCGCGGTGCTCCTCGGCAGCTCGGCGATGCGCGTCGGCGTCGCCCAATCCCTCAACGACAGCCAGCTCGTGGGATTCCGCAGCAAGCTGGTGCGCAATGGCTGCGGCCGCGTGGCAGGCAGCCGCGGCCCGGTGTGCGTCGTCGGCGAGCCTGTGCCCGGCTTCGGCCTGCTGAGAAGCCTCTTCGGCGTCGAGGTGCGTTACGGGTGTGTGCGCCTCGAGTTCTTGCCTGCGCTGATCGAGTTCTCGATGCCTGTGGGCCAGTTGCTCATGTCGTTGTGCGAGTTGCCGATGCCGCTCGGCCAACGCCTCAATGCGTGCCTCGAGCTGATCTTCGAGCCGGTCGTCGAAGTCCTCGTGCGCAGTCATTGGAGGGCCGACTCGCGTGCTGGACCAGGTTCAGGCATGTCATTCGGCGCATACCGCAGCAGAGCGGCCACTCCATCGGCACAGTCGATTCCGTCGATCCGGATTATCGATGCGCCAACGCAGATCGCCGCGAGGGGTACCGCTTCGTCGGCGCGCACCAACCGCCGTGGCGCCTCGCCGAGTTCGGACAGCGCGTCGGCATCCGGGGCGATGGTAGTGCGCTCCTCCCCCGTGACGACGGTTGCATCTCCCAGATCGGCGACGACCAGGATGTCGACGGCTCCCTCACGCAGTGCCGCACACACCACCTCCAGACCTTCCGCGGCGAATCCCGAGTGGCGCTTCGTCTCCGACTCCAGCCGAGTGGCGATTTCGGCGACTCTGCGTTGCCTGTATTGCCGGAAGGCCTCGTCAATCCGATCGCGGATCTCTTCTTCACGGACTCGATGCCCATGCGCTCCGGCATGCAACTGCACAACTCGCTTCCGAATGGCCTCGGGCAGCGCGGTGTGGACGTCGGTCCGTGCACGAACTTCCCCGCAGACGAAAACGAGTTCGGGATCGGATTTCTCGACCAGGTCAGTGATGCGATCAGCTACTGCACGAACGTTCATCCGCATCGCTTCCTCGGCTGAATGCTGCACATCCCCGTAGCCGTTCCATCCCGCGGTCGCCGGCTTGTGCACTGGATAGCCGCCGCCGCCGGCAGTGTCGCGGGAGATCGTGTCATCCCGATGGATCGTGATATCGGCGCCAAGGTGGTCGACGGCAGCGAACAGGTACTGCGGATGTCGCCCAGCGAGCTCCACCAGCGGCATGACGTACGGGTATTCGGACATTCGGACGATGGTTGCCTGTGGTGGGCGCGACAGGTGCTCGTTGACCAGCAACTCGCGGCGGGTCGCGATGATGCCGCGGCCTTGCCGTCCGATCGCGGGGTGGCCGTCCAATATGCCTTGCCGCACCACCGCGATCATGTCTTTGTCGGCTCCGAGGTCTTCGAGTTGCTTGCGCAGATCCCGCCAGATCGCTTCGAGCTGCCCTTGCGGATCCGCGTTGTTACGCGAATCGTCGAAATACACGGAGACGAAGGGGCCCTGTGCGGTGGCGAGGGTTCGAAAGCGTTCGGTCTCGGTGCGCAAACTGTCAAAGGTCATTTGGCCCGCCTCACTTTGACGAAATTCCGAATGCCCAACCGCGCGAATGAGCGTCGATGCCGCTCGGACAGCTCAGGCAGAGCGGTAGACGCGTCGATGACTTCGGGCTCGACAACATCGGATGTGTGCCCACCGACCGTCACCGAGGCCTTGCCGGCAGCGAGCATGTTGCGCAACCAGTCGACCTGAGTGCCGTACGGCAACGGCAGGATGAACCCGTCTTCTGTCGGGTCGATCACCACAGGGGTGGCGTAGCTCCTCCCCGACCGGCGTCCGGTATGGCGGATCACCCCGGCATAGAAGTGCTCATGTCCTGCGAAGCGCAACATCACCGGATTGAGCACGTGTTTGTTGAACGAGCGCACGACGTCTCGGACCGGCCTCAACGTGTCAGTGGTCATGACCGGATGTTGCTCGCGACAAAAGCCGGCGGCACAGGGCCGACCGGATCCGAAGCAAGGGACTTTTGGCATCTCACCAGGCCACCGGCCGTCGGCGCGCCGTGATCGGGACGACTGCCAGGGGCGCAGGTGACTTTCGTCTCTATCAACATCGATTCGGCTGGAAAACCATGAGGACATTGCACATGACGAAAGGGACGACACAATGACGCCGACCTACCGTGAGGAACTGAATCGGGAGGAACTCGAGATCATCGCGTGGCGATTCCTTCGCTCCGAGTTCACCGGTCCGACCTACTCCGATTGGCCGATAGACAGGCGCGTCGACGCTTTCCTCGTCCATTACGGACCCATCGAGCTGATAAACGACGGTTCCGCATATAACGCGCTACTGGAACGGATCATGGCCAACATCGGCGCCGCTCTGCGCAACGGAACTCTGCCGGCGCCGAACAACTAGGAGCTCACCATGACGGTGATCTACAAGACGGCCGACGATTGGCGAATCGCCCCGAACTTGATTGATTACGAACAAACTCGCGCGACTTTCGATTGGTCGACGGCGCCCAACCCGTGCATCGGAATGGGATCCGGGAAGTGCAATATCGCGTACGCAGCCGTCGATCGGCATACCACCAGGGCCAACGCATCCCGCACAGCGCTGCGGTTCGTGTCTGCGACAGGGTGGGACGGCGCAGTGTCAACTCGCGAGCTGAGCTATGCCGAGCTCGGCAGATTGTCGAGGCGGTTCACCAACGTGCTGCGCGCGCTGGGGATCAACAAGGGCGACCGCGTCTTCACACTGATGGGCCGCTCACCCGAGCTGTACATCAGCATCCTTGGCGCGTTGCGCAACGGCAGCGTGGTATCGCCCCTGTTCTCGGCGTTCGGGCCTGAGCCGATCGCGACACGACTGAACATTGGCGAGGCCCGGGTGCTCATCACCACCAAGGCGATCTACCAGAAGAAGATCGACAAGATCCGTAACAAACTGCCCACAGTTGAGCACATCTTCGTCATCGACGATCACAAAGACCACGATGACGCACGCGGAACTCTGAACTTCTGGCATTGGATGGATGCCGCCGACGACAACGCACCGATCGAACCCACCACGGCCGAAGACCCTGCGCTACTTCACTTCACCAGCGGCACCACCGGCACTCCGAAAGGGGCCATACACGTACACGGTGCGGTCAAAATGCACTATCTGACCGGACTGTATGCACTCGACCTCCACGCGGACGACATCTACTGGTGCACGGCGGATCCCGGCTGGGTGACCGGCATGTCATATGGGGTGATCGCGCCACTGCTGCACGGAGTCACGTCGATCGTGGACGAAGCCGAGTTCGACGCCGAGCGGTGGTACCGGATACTGCAGACCCAGGGGGTGAGCGTCTGGTACACCGCCCCGACAGCGATCCGCATGCTGATCAAAGCCGGTCCGGAGCTTGCGGCGCAATTCACTTTCCCGAAGTTGCGATTCATCGCCAGCGTCGGTGAACCGTTGAATGCGGAAGCAGTGTGGTGGGGAAAACGGGTGCTGGGGCTGCCGATTCACGACAACTGGTGGCAGACGGAGACCGGCGGCATCATGATCGCCAACACGCCGGCCTTCGACATCAAGCCCGGCTCGATGGGGCGGCCGCTGCCGGGCGTCGACGCTTACGTGGTGCGACGCCATCAGGACGGCACGGTGTCGGTCATCGACGAGCCCGACATCGAGGGCGAGCTCGCGCTCAAACCCGGCTGGCCGTCGATGTTCCGGGACTACCTCCACCAAGAAGAGCGCTACCGCAAGTCGTTTGCCAACGGCCTCTACCTCACGGGTGATCTCGTCAAACGGGACGCCGACGGCTACTTCTGGTTCGTCGGCCGCTCCGACGACGTCATCAAGTCGGCCGGACACCTGATCGGGCCCTTCGAGGTGGAAAACGCGCTGACCGACCATCCGGCGGTCGCCGAGGCGGCGGTCATCGGCAAACCCGACCCGACCGTCGGGGAACTGGTGAAAGCCTTTGTCACGCTCAAGGACGGGTTCACCGCCAGCGATGAGTTGCGGTTGGAAATCCTCGGCCACGCCCGTAAACGCCTGGGCGCAACCGTGGCGCCCAAGGAGATCGAATTCGTCGACTCGCTGCCGCACACGCGCAGCGGAAAGATCATGAGGCGGCTGCTGAAGGCCCGCGAACTCGGTCTTCCCGAGGGAGATACATCGACCGTCGAGACCGCCAGCGAACCCGACCCGGAGGCGGTGCCGTCATGACCGATCATGCCCTTGCGGTGCAGCTTCTCTCCGATATGGTCCGGGTCCGCCGCATGGAAGAGAAGTGCGCAGAACTCTACGGCGAGACCAAGATCCGCGGCTTCCTACATCTTTACGTCGGCGAGGAGGCGGTCGCGGCGGGGTCGTTGCGGGCTCTTACCCCAGAGGATGCGGTCGTCGCCACCTATCGAGAGCATGCGCATGCGCTGCTTCGCGGTATGCCCATGACGTCGATCATGGCCGAGATGTTCGGCAAGCAGGAAGGGTGCTCACGTGGGCGCGGCGGATCGATGCACTTGTTCGACGCCGACACGCGCTTCTACGGCGGCAACGCGATCGTCGCTGGTGGTTTGCCATTAGCCGTCGGACTGGGGCTGGCCGATGCGATGCAGCACTACAACCGGGTCACCGCATGCTACTTCGGTGACGGCGCAGTGGCCGAGGGAGCGTTTCACGAGTCGTTGAACATGGCCGCGCTGTGGCATCTGCCCGTCCTGTTCTGCTGCGAAAACAATCTGTACGCGATGGGCACCGCGTTGGACCGCGCGCAGTCGCAGACCGACCTCAGCGCGAAGGCGGCGGCCTACAAGGTCCCGACGCTGGCCGTCGACGGGATGGACGTGATCGCCTGCCACGAGGCCGCGCGACAGGGTGCCGACCACATCCGGACGGCTGGCGGTCCATTCTTCATCGAGTTCCGCACATATCGATTCCGAGCGCACTCGATGTTCGACCCGGAATTGTATCGCGAGAAGACAGAAGTCGCGGAGTGGCGCAAACGCGATCCCATCGCACTTTTCAGTGACAAGTGCCTCCAGGACGGCACACTCACG
The DNA here is from genome assembly GCF_900240945.1 of Mycobacterium sp. 3519A. Classification (NCBI taxonomy): domain Bacteria; kingdom Bacillati; phylum Actinomycetota; class Actinomycetes; order Mycobacteriales; family Mycobacteriaceae; genus Mycobacterium; species Mycobacterium sp. 3519A. The sequence goes on along the minus strand of NZ_OESG01000013.1, from coordinate 2,202,577 downwards.
TCCGCCGACATCGCGACCATCGAATCGGAGGCCGACAAGGAGCTCGCTGACGCCGTCGCCTTCGCCGAGGCCGGAACGTGGGAAAGCGTCGACGATTTGGCCCGTGACGTCCTCACTCCTACCGCGGAGACAGTGAAATGAAGACTACCTATCGCAGCGCCGTGCACGACGCTCTACGCGATGCCCTGCGCAGCGACCCTCGCGTCATCCTGATGGGTGAGGATGTCGGCCGATACGGCGGAACCTATGCGGCGTCAAAGGGTTTGCTGGAGGAATTCGGCCCCGAGCGGGTGCGTGACACGCCACTGTCCGAGTTGGGGTTCGTCGGCGTGGGCATCGGCGCCGCACTCGGCGGGTTGCGTCCCATCGTCGAGATCATGACGGTGAACTTCAGCCTCCTGGCCCTGGACCAGATCGTCAACACCGCTGCGGCACTGCGGCATATGTCGGGCGGTCAGTTCTCGGTGCCGCTGGTGGTGCGGATGGCCACCGGCGCCGGCCGTCAGCTTGCCGCTCAACACTCGCACAGCCTGGAATGCTGGTATGCGCACATCCCGGGCATCAAGGTCGTCGCGCCCGCCACTGTGGAAGACGCGTACGGGATGATCGGCACCGCCTTGGCCGATCCTGATCCGGTGGTGATCTTCGAACACGTCCAGCTCTACAACACCTCCACCGACGCGGACTCCCTTTCCGCCACCGACATTTCGCATGCCGCGGTCCGCCGCGAAGGATCCGACGTCACGCTGATCGCATACGGCGGCTGCGTCGCCAAGGCGCTCGATGCGGCCAACGAGCTGTCGTTGGCAGGAATCGATTGTGAAGTGATCGACCTGCGGGTGCTGCGTCCGCTGGATACAGACACCATCTTCGGGTCGATCAGCAAGACCCATCGCGCCGTTATCGTTGATGAGGCCTGGCGCACAGGCAGTCTCGCGGCTGAGGTGAGTGCGAGCATCGCCGAGAACGCCTTCTTCGAGCTGGACGCGCCGATCGCTCGCGTATGTAGCGCCGAGGTGCCGATGCCGTATGCCAAACACCTGGAGCAGGCGGCATTGCCCCAGCCGGACAAGGTCGTCACTGCAGTGCACAGCGTGGTGGGCGAAAAACCATGATCGAATTCAAGATGCCTGCCCTTGGCTCCGATATGGACGAAGGGACGCTCAACGAATGGCTCGTCAAACCCGGTGATCCAGTCACCCGCGGTCAGGTGGTCGCCGTTGTCGAGACCACCAAGGCCGCGGTCGAGGTCGAGTGCTGGCATGAGGGCACCGTTGGTGAACTAGTCGTTCCGATCGGCGAAACCGTGCAAGTAGGAACGGTTCTGGCGACGCTGCTCGAACCGGGCGAGACAGCACAGACCCCGCGTAAACGCCGACACAAATCAACCAAGACGCCCGCGGTCGTCGAGCCAAAGGGGGAGGCGGCTAACCAGCCGGCTCCGGCCGCGGGCCCCCAACCTCATCCTCGGCACCGCCGATGGGTCTCCCCCGCCGCGCGGCGTCTCGCCGCGTCGCTCCACATCGACGTCGAAGACGTCACCGGAACAGGCCCGCAGGGCGCCGTCACGATCAGCGATGTCGAGCACGCCGGGGCCGCGGCGACGAAAACCAAGGCGCCCGAGCCTAAACGGACGACGGCGGATCGCGCCACCGAGATGCGCAGGTCCATCGCCGCGGCAATGAGCCGATCGAAGAGGGAGATCCCGCACTACTACCTGGCCGACGAGATCCCGATGGATACCGCGTCGGCGTGGTTGGCCGGACGCAATGCGCAGCGCTCCATCACCGATCGCGTGCTACCCGCGGTGCTGCAGTTGAAAGCGGTCGCGCTCGCTGCGCAACGATTCGGCGAGTTCAACGGCTTCTGGCGTGAGGACCGCTTTGAGTCGGCGAGTGAAGTTCATGTGGGCGTGGCCATTTCGCTGCGCGGCGGCGGCCTCGTCGCACCGGCGATTCACGATGTGCCGGAGAAGAACCTCGCCGAATTGATGAGCGATCTGTCTGATTTGGTCGCGCGTGCCCGCGCCGGGTCGCTGCGCAGTTCAGAAATGTCCGATCCGTCGATCACGGTCACCAATCTCGGCGATCAGGGCGTCGATACGGTGTTCGGCGTGATCTATCCACCGCAGGTGGCACTCGTGGGTTTCGGTAAACCGGCACAACGAGTCCGTGCCGTCGACGGCGGAATCCGCATCGTCACAACGGTTCAGTCCACGTTGGCGGCCGACCACCGAGCCAGCGACGGCCACCGTGGCGCGCTGTTCCTCGCAGCCGTCAACGAGCTGCTGCAGCAGCCCGAACTTCTAGAGAAATGACCGAAAGATGATGACAAACAACAATATTCGTCGCGAGATCCTGTCAGTGTTGACGACGATCGCCCCCGAGGTCGAAGCCGACGCCATCGACGATGACACGCTGCTGCGAGACCAGGTCGACATCGACTCGATGGACTGGCTGAACTTCCTGATCGGTATCCACAAGCGATTGAACGTCGACATTCCGGAGTCGGACTACAGCTCCCTGCGGACTCTCAGCGATGTTGTCCGTTACGTCGAGCAACGCGCGGCAACTCGTACACCTTAGCTCAGTTGCCCGCAGAAACTGTCAACGAGTCGATGGCCGCTCGCAGTTTCTCGCCGACCTCGTCGGCTACCGGGCGAAGTTCTGCCTCACCCGTAACATCGACGAGCACTTGAGGATCCATCGCCTCGACGAACACCGTGCCACTCTCGTTCGGGTCGGCCCGGACCACGACGTTGCACGGCAACAACAACCCGATCTGGCGGTCGATGCTCACGGCACGATGCGCCAACGATGGGTTGCATGCGCCGAGGATCAGGTAGTCCTCCATGTCCTCGTTGAGTTTGGCTTTCAAGGTCGCCTTCACGTCGATCTCGGTGAGCACCCCGAAGCCTTGCTCGGCGAGCGCATCCCTGGTGTGCCGGACGGCATCGTCGAAGGAAGTGTGTAATGCAGCGGCTACTGCGATACCCATGTCGACTCTCTCTCAGGCGAGCGCCAGGAACAGCTTCTCCAACTCGGCTTCGCTCATCGGCTTGGCGCCGTCGGCAGCCTCTCCGGTCACGCACTCCCGCAAGCCTGTTGCGACGATTTTGAAGCCGGCGCGATCCAGTGCACGCGACACCGCAGCCAGTTGAGTCACTACGTCCTTGCAATCGCGGCCATGTTCGATCATCGAGATCACGCCATCGAGTTGCCCTCGCGCGCGCCGCAGCCTATTGAGCACCGCTGCGATGGCGTCTTCATCACCAACCATGGAGCCACTCCTTTCCAAGCCTGGCAACGATGGTACCCGCCGGGGTATTCCTCACCTGTCACGTCACCCCGGCGGCAACGCTGTGTCTGGCGGCGATCCGACGCAGCGGGCAGTGCGCGTATCGCGCGCACGCAAACGTGATGCCGCCAGCCGCCGCAGTGAATCCGGCGGCGGTGACGCCGAGCAGCGGGTGCACCTCCTCGCCGAGGATGACCGAAGCCATCACCAGGACGAACCAGCCGAACGCCTTGCGCAGCACGGCGGGATTCACGAGGGCGGTCAGCCGGGCTCCCACCAGTGTGCCGATGAGCGCGGCGGCCGTGACGGCGGCGGCAAGCGCCCAGTGAATGTGGACGGTGGTCAGATGACCGGCCAGTCCCGCGATTGAGTTCATGGCGATCACCACCAATGCGGTACCCACGGCGACGGGCATCGACATTCCGCCAAGCAGCGCGAGCGCAGGCACCACCAGGAAGCCGCCGCCTGCGCCCACCAAGCCGGTCACGAGACCGACGGTCAACCCAAGTACCACGATCTTGGCCGCGGGCAGCGATTGGACCGATTCGGCTTCGATGTCTCTGCGGCCCCACACCATTGCCACCGCGGTCGCGATCATGATCACTGCGAATCCGATAAGCAGCACCGTGCCAGGAATGAAGCGCGCCAGCAGTCCGCCGGCATACGCGCCTGCCATGCCCGCGGCGCCGAACATCAGACCGGTGCGCCACTGCACCCGCCCCGCACGTGCATGCGAGACGGCACCGACGGCGCTCGTCATTCCGACGACGAGCAACGAGGTGGCGATGGCCTCCTTCGCGTCCACTCCGGCGACGTACGCGAGCAACGGGACGGTCAGGATCGAGCCGCCGCCGCCCAACAGGCCGAGGGAGACGCCGACGAGCACCGCCAGGGCGACAGTGAGCGCGATCATGACAGCCTGCTCCGGCGCGCGTCCGGGGCGTCGACGAGTTGCGCGACGACCGTGCGCAGATCACAAGTGGCGCCACGGTTGTACGGAAGCCGAGCGAGCAACATGCCCATCGCGCAGGTGTTGGTCAGCGCCGCGAACGACAGGCCCGCTCCTATCGCGAAGGCCACCCATTTGGCGCCGGGGATGACGATGCTGGCCAAGATGCTCACCGCCACGATCAGGCCCGCGGCGAGTCGCACCTGACGCTCCAGGTCCCAGCGCTGAGCGCCCCGGTTGACCGCGAAGCCCTTTGCCTCCCAGGCGGTGATTCCGCCGTCGAGGACGTGCACGTTGGTCAGGCCGGCTCTGCGCAGCGTCTCCTCGGCTTGAGTCGCGCGTTGCCCCGTGCGGCACACCAGCACCACATCCTGGTCCAGGTGCGACAGGATTTCGTCGCGGTGCTCGCGTAGCAGGTCGAGCGGGACGTTGTAGGCGCCGGCCAGGTGGACAGTGTCGAACTCCCCTGGTGTCCGCACGTCTATTACCCGAGGCCGCGCCGCGGAGTTCAGCAGCGCACGCAGGTCAGTTGGATGGATGGCTGGTGTTGTCATCAGGGCCTCCGGTTCTTCTGGATATACCCTTAGGGGTATATTTTGGTTACAGTTATACATACCCCCCGGTGTATTCTCAAGGGGGGGAATAGACATACCCCCTAGGGTACTTGACATACCCGGAGGGGTATCCACAAAATAAGTGGAGTACCCGAGTAACGAGAAGGAAGAACCGATGATTCTCGAGCAGTACTACATCGAGTGCCTGTCGCACGCGTCGTATCTCGTCGGAGACGAAACGACGGGCCGTGCAGTCGTTGTCGACCCCCGCCGCGACATCGACGAGTACCTCGCCGACGCCGCGAAGTTCGGGCTGACAATAGAAGGGGTGATCAACACCCACTTCCACGCCGACTTCGTCTCGGGACACCTCGAACTGGTCGCGGCGACCGGGGCGTGGATCGGATTCGGCGAGGCCGCCGAGACCGACTATCCGATCCGGCGCCTCGCCGATGGGGAGCACATCTCACTTGGCCAGGTCGACCTGGAGATCCTGTCCACGCCAGGGCACACCTGGGAATCGATCAGCGTGGTCGTGCGCGAGCACCCCGGCGAGCGCCCCACGGCGGTGTTGACGGGTGACTCCCTGTTCATCGGCGACGTCGGCAGGCCCGATCTAGTCAACATCGGTGACAGTTCGACCAGTGATCTTGCGCGGGCGATGTACCACACGATCCACGACAAGCTACTGAAGCTGCCCGACGAGGTGACGGTGATGCCCGCGCACGGCGCCGGATCGTCGTGCGGCAAGAACCTGTCGACCGAATTGACTTCCACCATCGGCGAACAGCGCCGCGAGAACCCGTCCGTGCAGCCGATGAGCGAGGCGCAGTTCGTCGAGATGATCACGCACGGACAGCCCGCGGTACCGGCGTACTTCTCGGCAGACGCGGCAATGAACAAGCGTGTGCACCCGCTGCTCGCACCGGCCCGCCGGATCCCGGCGATGAACCCGGCGCAGATCCGACAAGCATTGAGAGACGGTGTGCGCGTGCTGGATGCGCGCAGCGTCGAGGACTTCGCCGCGGCACATCTGCGCGGTTCGGTCAACGTCGGGTTCGACGGGCGGTTCGCCGAGACCGGTGGAATGGTCGCCGAGATCGGCGACCAAATCGCGCTGATCACCTATCCGGGCGACGAGCAGGACGCCGCATTGCGGCTGTCGCGGGTCGGCTCGGACAACGCCGTCGGTTATCTGAACGTGCACCGAGGCGGCGAGTTCCCGACTGAACTGGGCGATCTCGTTCAGAGCTCAACGCGCATCTCCCCGACCGAACTCGACGGCCTACTTGCCGAGGATGCGGTCGTCCTCGTCGACATCCGCAACCCGGGCGAGGTCGAAATGGGCCGCATTCCCGGCTCGACCAACATTCCGCTGGCCCAGCTGCGGAACCGGCAGAACATGCTGCCGAAAGACAGGCCGATCGTGGTGCACTGCGCCGGCGGTTGGCGCTCCAGCGTGGCCGCGTCACTGTTGCGAACACTGGGTTTCGAAGAGGTGTGGGATCTGGCCGGCGGCTACAACGCGTGGGTCACCCAGCACGCACTTACCTAACAGGTTGAACCACAGCGTATTTCGCGGATAGATCTAACCAACGCGAACTTCCGAACGAGGAGCAATGTGTTATCCAGTGCAGTGCCCGGTGTGCGGGAAGACCGGCTGGAATGGATGCGGTCAACACGTCGACAGTGTGATGAGCGCGGTGCCGCCGCAGCAGCGATGCACCTGTTCACGGCCCGCCGGTGCTAATGAGCGTGCTCGTGCAGAACAGCGAGGCGATCCCGAAACTCCATTTCGCTGATCTCACCGCGAGCGAACCGCGCGGCCAGGATCTGTTCGGGAGAGCTGGGCGACGGTGGAGACGGCCTGGTCGTCCGCCCAACGGTCAGATACATGACCAGAGCGACGATGCCCGCCACGATGAGCACCCAGAACAGCACCATTGAAATGCCCATTCCGGCGGCACCCCACCAACTCATGTCGTGGTCGTACCAGAACATCATGATCTTCCTTTTCTCGCGTTCTCACTACAGCGTCATCGTGGTCGCCGCATCCACGGTCCGACAGAGGCGAAAGACCTGCCGCACGTCATCACCTGCTCGGGACCACTGACATCCGACGCAGGGACCAACGACCCTGCTCGACGGAGCTGCCACCTCCTAGCTTCGACATCGTCACTGGCGCTAGCCGATGCCCGATGGGGAGGACACACCATGGACTGGCCGACTGCTGCTGTGCTGATCGCGACGATCGTCGCGTTGATGATCGTGCTGACCACCTACCTCACGGTCCGCAATTCCAAGAAGTGATTGACACCGACTGATTCTCGACAAAGGAACACGAAATGACAGCACAGGCCACGAAATACGGAATCTTGGTCGCAGTCGACGGATCGCCCGAATCGGACGCCGCCGTCCGATGGGCGGCGCAGGAAGCCGAACTCCGCGATATGCGCGTCACGTTGGCTCATGTAGTTGTTCCGGTCGTGACCAGCTGGCCGGTTCGCTCGCTGCAAGCCGAGTTCAACGAATGGCAGGAGGACAACGCGCGCCAGATCCTCGAACAAGGACAGAAGATGCTGCAAACCGCTCGCGGTGAATCGAAGTCGCCGGAAGTTCGCACCGAGATTTTGCACGACTACGCGGTGCCCGCACTCGTCCACGCCACGAAGACGGCGGAGATGATCGTCGTGGGTAGCCGCGGCCTGGGAGCGTTCGGGCGAGCGGTGTTGGGTTCGGTGAGCAGCGGCGTGGTTCATCATGCGCGGTGCCCTGTGGTGATCGTCCATCTCGACGAAGCGCAGTCGGCCGACCACACATCACCGGTCCTGCTCGGTATCGACGGGTCACCGGCGTCGGAGAAGGCCACCGCGTTCGCGTTCGAGGAGGCGTCGAGACGGCGTGTCGAATTGGTGGCCCTGCACGCCTGGAGCGACGTCGGCGTCTTTCCTGTGCTGGGAATGGACTGGCACCAATACGAGGACGAGGGCCACGAGATACTCGCCGAACGCCTGGCCGGCTGGCAGGAACAGTATCCGGACGTGACCGTACGGCGGCGCATCGTGTGCGATCGACCCGCTCGCTGGCTGGTCGAAGAGTCCCAACAAGCCCAATTAGTCGTCGTCGGAAGTCGCGGTCGCGGCGGATTCCCAGGCCTTCTGCTCGGTTCTGTCAGCTCTACGGTGGCCCAGTCAGCGAAGGCCCCCGTGGTCGTGGTCCGCAGCGAGTAAGGACACGAGCTGATGGCGAAATGTCCTAATGGGCACAGGAACCCGAAGAATCAAGAGCTGTGCGCAGTTTGCGACGCGCTGATGGTCGATGCCGAGCGGCGTCCCTTGTCAACGCGCATATGGTTGGCGATCATCGCGGCCAGTATCGTCGCCGCAGTCGTCTTGGCGACCGTCCTCGGGGTCCTCGTCACAAACCGCTCTGATACTGAGATTGCCGCGACGCCAACGACTACCGAAGTCGCGAAAGTACAGCAATGGTGGTCGGGGGCGCGAGAACACTTCGATGCACTCCAGGGTGCCGTGGACGACACGCGAGAGGGAATCAAGCGCATCGACGAGGCTGCGCTGGAGAAGTCCTGTCAGCAGCTACATGACGCCGGGATCGTCGCCCTGCGCGCGCATATGCCGACGCCAGACCCCGACCTCACCGCTGAAATCGACGCGGCCATCAACGACGCACACGAGGCCGCACACATGTGTCTCGCGGCGGCGAGTGGCTCACTGAACAGCTACGTCGGCGAGTTCTCCGCCGGTCTTGATCAAGTGGACCTACACCTGAGAGCCGCTCGCGACATCATCAACAAGAGCTTCCTCACCGCCTAGCTGTACCCGGACAGTAGGTTGGTCACAGTCGGCTGATGGGTGGTAGGCCACCGAGTGCACTGTGGCGGCGTTGAGTGTTGTAGTAGTTGAGCCAGGGTGCAAGGGCTGCGGCGCGTTGGGCGTTGGTGGCGAAGGTCTGTCGGTAGGCCCATTCGGTCTGCAAGGTGCGGTTGAGGCGCTCTACCTTGCCGTTTTGCCAGGGGCAGTGCGGTTTGATGAAGACCTGATGGGCGCCGATCTCTGCACAGACTTCGCGCAGTGAGTAGCGGTAGGCCCACGCGTTGTCGGTCATCACCCGCTCGATGGTGGTGATGCCGTGGCTGNCTAGCTGTACCCGGACAGTAGGTTGGTCACAGTCGGCTGATGGGTGGTAGGCCACCGAGTGCACTGTGGCGGCGTTGAGTGTTGTAGTAGTTGAGCCAGGGTGCAAGGGCTGCGGCGCGTTGGGCGTTGGTGGCGAAGGTCTGTCGGTAGGCCCATTCGGTCTGCAAGGTGCGGTTGAGGCGCTCTACCTTGCCGTTTTGCCAGGGGCAGTGCGGTTTGATGAAGACCTGATGGGCGCCGATCTCTGCACAGACTTCGCGCAGTGAGTAGCGGTAGGCCCACGCGTTGTCGGTCATCACCCGCTCGATGGTGGTGATGCCGTGGCTGGAAAAGTTGGCTGCCGCGCGTCGCAGGAAGCCTGCGCAGGTGGCGCCTTTTTCGTCGGGCAAGATCTCGGAGTAGGCGAGCCGGGAATGATCATCGACAAGTGAGTGAACGAAGTCGAATCCGTTGCCATGCTTGCGTTCTCGATCCGGAGCGCGTCCTCGCCCATACGCTCGCCATCCACCGCCGTCGGGGATGCGGCCAAGTTTCTTGACATCCATGTGCACCAGTTCGCCTGGCCGGTCCCGTTCGTATCGAATGGCAGTGGACTTCGAGGCGCGGATTACCTGACCGGTCATCGGGTCGCAGTCACGCAAGTAGGGCACATGGCGCCGGTTCAGTACGCGCGACACCGTGCGGGCGCACACCCCGAGCTTGGCGCCGATTTCGTCCGGACCGCAGCGGTGGCGCCGGCGCCAGGCCACGATCTGGTTCTCAACGCCACGTGGCGTGCGGGTCGGGGTCGTGTGCGGCCGCGATGACCGGTCAGCAAGCCCGGCTTCGCCCTCGGACTCAAACCGGCTTATCCAGGTGTGCACGCACTTGCGTGACACTCCCATCGCTTTGGCGATATGGGCCTTAGCCCAGCCTGATTGATAGCGGCGCACCATCAGCAGGCGGCCATGAAACGTAGTACGGGCATTACGGTGGGACACGAGAACCTCCGGACGGTGGTGGACCTAGACAAGCCACACCCCACCCGGGGGTTCTCCTCACATCAAGCCGACACGCCTGCTACGAACGTCCGGTCCGGGTACACCTAGCCGCGCACGACCACCACGGACGACTGGGCGTGCCGATAGACCGGATGACCGTGCGGCCCAACGATTCGCGCCACTTCGTCGGCGTCCGAGCCGCCGATGACGACGAGCTGCACGCGCTCGAGATTGTCCTCGAGAAAGCCAGCGATGTCCTCCTCGGTGGCAACCGGGTAGACATGAACGTCGGGGTTGCGACGCCTCAGCATTTCGACTCGGCGCTCCAACGCATGGTCCAGATGCTGCAATTCCGTCCCGATGGCGAGCACGGGTGCTTTCCGCAGCGCCCCCTCACCCATCGCGAAGTCAGCGACGGCCCCGTTGTCGGGATCATCGTTCAATGCGACCACCACCCAGTTGATGTCGGCTCGGGGTTGCTCATCACTGGCACGAATCACCGCTGTAGTGCAACGCGCCTTCTCCGCGACGTCAGCCACAGTGGAGCCCAGCAATGCCCGTGCATAGCTGCCGATTCCCGTGCTGCCTACGCAGACCATGTCGGCATCCACTGAGGCGGAGATCAGCTTCACGCTGGGAAGCCCTGATTCGATGACGGTTTCGATTTTGACCGGCTTGCCGATGGCCTCCACTGCTGATTGTGCTGCGCGAAGCGCGGTTTCAGCCGACTCCAGATCCAGTTGATACGCCTCCATCGAAGGATGGTTGGCCTTCATCACGTAAATCAACCGCACCGGTCCGTTGCGGTTGATGGCTTCATCGGTCGCCCACTCCGCAGCCTTGATGGCCGCCTCAGAACCGTCGATGCCGACCACGATTGGCTTGCTTGTCATGGCTATCTCTACTCGCCCTTATCGTTGGCGCGCGACGATGACGGGAGTGCGGGCCGCCTGCGCCACCGCCGAACTAACCGATCCCAGTACCATTCCGGCAAATCCGCCGCGTCCGTGACTGCCGAGGACAACGAGCTGAGCCGACTCTGATTCCTCGAGGAGCCTGCGGGCGGCCTGGTCCCATACCACGACCCGATGGACACTGACGTCGGGATAGCGCTCTTGCCAGCCCGCGAGACGCTCGGCAAGGATTTCATCCGCCGCCTTTTCGCGGGCGGACCATTCAAGGCTCGGCACACTGGAGACTTCGGCGTCACTCCACGCATGCAGTGCGATCAGGTCGACGCCGCGCCGCGACGCCTCGTCGAAGGCGACATCGGTGGCCAGGTCTGAAGCCGGGGATCCGTCGATGCCGACGAGGACGGGTAAACGCTCCGACTTCAGCTCCGATGGCACCTCGTTGTGGACGACCGCGACTGGGCAGCGCGCGTGGTGCATCAAGCCGCTGCTCACGGAGCCGAGCAGGCCGCGCCGAAGCGCACCACGTCCCCGACAACCGACCACCACGAGGTGCGCATCCTTGGAGAGGTCAACGAGCGTCGGCACCGGCGCGGAGTGCACCAGTTCCGTGGCGACCGCCCTCGGCTCAAGGTCCGGGGCCGCGTCTTGGACGATGCGCATCGCTTTGTCGAGTACCTCTCGGCCCCATTGTCCTTGCAGCTCGTCCAGCTCAGCGGCGGTGCGCGCTGACGCCGGCCACACCATCGCAGGAGACATGGCCTCTGGCGGGGCGGGCGCGGCGTGGACGAGCAGAAGCGAGATATTTCGCATCGCTGCCTCCCGCGCTGCCCAACGTACGGCCGCAACGGATGAGGGGGACCCGTCCACTCCGACCACGAGTCCTGTGTGCGCAAGTTCTTCAGGCATTTCGACCACCTCCTAAGCCGGTGACGTTAAGACGCTGTCGCACCGGCAACCAGGAGGCGTTGGTCCTTGAAACCGCGCCATTGGGCCTTCCCGTTGCCAGGATTTGACCAGTCAAATACCTGGCTTCGAAATTGCTCACAGCCCCATGCAAAGGGCTGCGCGACCCGTAGGCTTAAGCGGCCAAGGAAATTCATTGACGCATTCCGATAGCAGTGCGCGCGAGTTGCAGCTTCGCGCCGAAACGGTCGGTGACACGAACATCCTCGTGTCGCCGGTCGGGGTGTTGGACTCCCGTTCGTATCTGACTCTGCGCGCGGCCTTGCTCAAGGCGGCGGCCGAGCAACCGCGGGCTGTGCTCGTCAACGTCGACCGGCTCGTCGTTCCGGTCGCATCCGCATGGTCGGTCCTCACCAGCGCGCAATGGCTGGTCGATGACTGGCCGGGGGTGAGGATCTGCGTACTCAGCACAATCCCGGACGTGCGCCGCGTTCTGCACCACAACGGAATTGCCCGCTACCTCGGTATCTTTTCTTCTGTGCAGGCCGCTGTGGACGCAATGGCGACCGGTGCGGAGGCACCACACGCTCACCGATTGAGGGTTTCGCAGGAATTGCCGCGACACACCGCAAGTCAAGGACTGGCCAGGGACCTGGTCCGCCGATCGCTCACACGGTGGGGCCACCCTGAGTACATCGAAGCCGCCGAAACCATTGCGACGGAACTCGTACGCAACGTTCTCGCGCACACCCGAAGCGCCCCGCGGATACGCCTCGAGTGCGCCGCCGGCCAGTTCACCATCGCGGTAGCCGACAGGAGCACTCGTCCCGCAGTGCGACATGAACCGGTCGAAGGCACCAATGCCTTCACGGGCCTGGGCGTGGTTTCGGAGTTGTCGAACGCATGGGGCAGCCATCCCACGAACGACGGCAAGGTGGTATGGGCGGTCATCGGAACGCGGAACTCTGGCCGCCTTCGGAAAACTTGACGCCCCTTCTCGACAGACGCGGTCCATCGGCCGCCGGTCCGGGGCCGAATGACCCTACGAGCCAAACGGGCCATGCCGTACCTTGGCGAGCGGGGAGGATACGAGATGAGCACGAATGCCGACACGTTGTCCCGCCGTGCGATCGACATGGCGATCGGGGTATTGATGGGCTTGCGTCATTGCACAGAGCGCCAAGCCTTCGACGAGATTGCTTGCGCGGTGAACCAAACCGGGATGAGTCTCGGCCAGGTATGTCGAGAGTTGGTTGAATTGGCAAGCGGGCTGCGCGAGTCCGCGACAAGTGACTCCCCGATCATCGCGATCTGGGGAGAACTGATCCGCGGATGCGCCGCGCAATCGGACTACGACGCCAACTGCCGCAGACGCGCCACGCCCTCTTCAATACCGCGGGCAAGCTCATCGACGTCCGGTGCGGTGTCATAGTCCGCGGTGATTCCGAACACGAGTTCGTCGCCATAGCTGACAATTGCTATTCCCGTCCGTAGCTGCAGGGCAATGGGGGGAACCGGCAGCACGCACAATACTTCCCGGCCCATGATTCGTAAGCGCCGGCGTGGGCCCGGCACGTTGGTCGCCAACGCCACGACACCTCGTTGGGGCAAGCGGGTCAACGCGCGAACCGCCCAGGCGGTCAACGGGAACGGCATGACATTGACGGCCGCGACGAAGACCCCACCGGCTTGACGCTGGCCGCTGGACTTTGTTCTCGTCAGCCTGCGATGTACCGCACCTAGCTGCTCTTCCGGGTCTTCTTTGTCGACTGGAAGAAACGGAAGCATTATCGACACCCGGTTATCGGCCACATCTTTGGCATCGTTTGACCGCATGGATACCGGAACGAGTGTGCGAAGCGAGTTGCGACGCGGCTGCTCGCCCCTTCGCACCAGCGCGGACCTGTAGCTGGCCGTGATCGCCGCCAAGGCAACATCGTTGAGTGTTACGCCGAACTTGTGCCGTATCTCGGCGACATCGTTGAGGCTCACGTGCGCCGCACTGTAGCGCCGCATCGTCGTCACCGGACCAGCCAGCGACGACGGTGCGGCAGGACGTATCAAGCCTGCGGTGAGTTCGACTGCACCTTCGATCGCCAGCACCGCCGCGCCGGTGGCACTCGTCGCGAAACGCCACAATCCGTTCGCCCAGTCCAGCGGATTAAGGCTCAACGATGGCAGATTGAACGGCTTGGTCTCGTCTTCATTCGCCGCGCGAATCTCGGTGGCGAACGTATCGCCTTCACCCGAATCGCTCAATCCGGAGAGTATGTGCATCGTCGCGATGCCGTCGGCGATGCAATGGTGGATCTTCATCAACATCGCCCACCGGCCGTCGGCAAGCCCTTCGACGAGCCAGCATTCCCATAGCGGTCGTTCTCGATCCAACCGACGCTCCATCACGTCCGCGATGAAGCGGAACAATGTCTTGTCGTCACCGGGCTGTGGAAGGGCAGCGCGGTGGATATGGTGCGAAAAATCGATATTCGGATCGGTCACCCACTCAGGAGAGCCGAGATCGAGAAGATGCGTGCGGAGCACCTGGCTGAACCGGGGCACCTTGAGGACCCGCTCGGCAATGGCCGCCGTCAGCTTTTGGTAGTCGGGCATCGGTCCCTCGATGATCGACACCCCGCCCACCGCCAGGCTGATATGTCGGTCTGAGTCCTCTGCCTCGAGGAATCCGGCGTCGAGGGTCGAAAGATGCTCCATGACAACACTGTGCGGCAGTGGTGACGGTACCGGCAGAGCCTAAGGTCCCCAGCTCTGAGGACCGTCGCCCAGCGGCAGTCGGACCCGGCTATCCGTCATGTCCTTCTGATGAGCGACAGATCATCACCGGAATCGTCGAGTGGTGGAGCAGATTGAGTCCAGTGGAGCCCAGCAAGGCGCTGCTCAGCAGGCCTCTGCCCCGGCTGCCCACGACGATCAACTGTGCCGCCTTCGCACGTCTGAGCAGCGCCCTGCTCGGGCCGTCCAGATCCACGATCTGAGTCACGGCAACGTCGGGATAGAGCTTTATCAACGGGGCAATGCTGTCGGAAAGATGCTGTCGCTCATCATCTTCCAGCTGTTTCCAGTCGATCAGGAACGGAATCGAGACGTCGCCGGCCGGTCGTCGTGTCGACCATGTATGAACCGCGATGATCCCGACGCCGAGGCGATGCGCGAACTCGAACGCCGCCGTGACGGCGACTCGACTGTCGTGATCGTGGTCGATACCCAGCACGATGGGTTGACTTGTCGGAGCCGACACCTCGCCGCGCCACGCGACCACTGGACATGTCGAATGTGTAGCCACTGACAACGTGGTAGAACCGACCATGATCGCCGTGCCGAGTGAGATTTCGTCGCTGCCGAGCACAATGAGCCTCGCGGTCCTGCTCAGTTCGGTCAGCGCCTCGTCGGCGTGTCTTTCGACCTCGCTGGTGATGATCTGCAGGTTGTCGTGGTCGGCTTCGGCCGCGTGTTTGGCAGACTTGAGAATCGCTGTGGCTGACTCGTGTTCGGCTTCCATATCGGCCGCCCGGAGATATGCGCCGGCATCGGAGAGGTTGTGCTCGACCGGCGCCCTGGCATGGACAATATGCAGTGCAGCATCGAGTTTCACCGCAACCGCGGCCGCCCATCGCGCCGCTCCGATCGCCGTGTAGCTACCGTCGACGCCGACCACAACCTGGTTCTCCGCAGTGCGACTGCCGTCGCCTTCGTCACCATGCGACATGACGTTGCGCCTCTGCGACGGATTCAGACAGCGGTCGACTGGTATCGATGTGGATACCCTCAGAGGCCGCCGTTTCGGGGTCGACCAGCGCGACGGCGATCTGCGGCGTCGCGTCCGAGGTGGAGGTTGGCCGCTTCTCGATCCTTTCCGAAGCCACCGATGTCGGTACCGAACACGTGAATTCTGATATCGATGCCGCCATTGCCCGGGCTAGTTCACGCGCCCGGTCACGTTGGCGCGAGTCGCGCCAAGTACCGTCGAGAATCGTCGATCTTCCGTTGGCAAGCGACTGTCGCGCTCGCCGCAACACTTCGTCATAAACGATCGCGACATTCTCGGGTGTGTACAAACCGTCGTGGAGGGTGCCTGCTTGTCCGCTGATGACACCGGAATGCTGCAGTTCGCGTCGAACGTCGTCAGTCGAAATGACCTCGGCATCAATGCATTCGGCCAATCCATGAGACAAAGTCGTCTTTCCGGTCCCTGGCCCCCCGCCAATCAGGATGAGGCGTACGGTCGCTGCTCTCATGCGGTCAAGTGCAATGTCGATGTGCCGGAGAGCATCGCTGCGTGCGTCCGGATTTCCCTGTGCCACCCGAATACAGTCCACCTTCGCCCGAACCACGGCGCGGTAGGCGATATAGAAATTTCGCAGTGTGCCGGGCACGTGGTCGTCCGCGCGCCGAGCGTACTCGTCGAGGAAGTAGTCACCAAGCTCTTTTCGCCCCAAGAACTCCAGATCCATCGCCAGGAAAGCGGCGTCGTCGACGCCGTCGACGTAACGCAGGCGATCGTCGAACTCCAAACAGTCGAGCAGGGCCGGTCCGTCGGGCATGCAGAAGACGTCGTCTGCCAACAGATCCGCGTGCCCGTCGACGACGCGGCGGTCTGCAATTCGATGCTCGAACAGCGACACCCGTCCCGAAACGAACTGGGTGGCTAACCGGGCTACTTCCGAGACCTGTTCTGCTGGAACGATATCGGCAGCGTGCCGCTGCAACTCGACCAGATTCTGCTGCCACCGCGCCGACACTGCACGCGCGGTACCTTCGGCGTTGACCGCGGGACCCCGCGTTGCATGTTCGTGGAAGCGGGCCAGCATCTCGGCAATGACGCAGAGGTGGTGATGCACCGGCTGGCCGTTGGTGACCAGCGTTGCCAGCCGCGCGTCGTCGGGATAGCGGCGCATCACGACGACGGGCTCGGCCGCTTCATCGCCCAAGCCGTGGAAGTGTGCGATGCCCAGATAGCTGTCCGGGGCCAGGCGCCGATTGAGAGCCACTTCCTTCGCACACGCGTGTTCGCGGGCGGCGGACGTGCTGAAGTCGAGGAAGTCGGTCACTACGGCCTTCTTGGCCTTGTAGACCTTGTCACCGACGAGAAACACGAGTCCGGTGTGGGTCTCGCGCACCTGGGCGTCGAGGCCGCCCGCCGTGGCGACGGCCTGATCCGAAGCGCTCACTGTCGCCGGCATGTGGCCAAGCCTGCCAACCGGGGTGACGCATACCAAGGGTCCGAAGACCTCGCCCTCGGGACCATTGGCCCTGGTTTGCGGATCGCCGAAGACCGAGAGTGAGGGCAGTACAGAAAGCGGAGGTCCTGATGCCTGCCACGATGGTTGACACCGAGATCATCAGAAAAGCCGTCCGGCTGGCGTGCCGCGCACCGTCGCTTCACAACAGTCAACCGTGGCGGTGGGTGCTCGAGGGAACCGCCCTGCATCTCTTCGCCGATCCATACCGGGTCCCCCGGGCCACCGATGCCTCGGGCCGGGAGACGTTGATGGCCTGTGGCGCCGTCCTCGACCACCTTCGGGTGGCCATGGCCGCCGCGGGTTTCGTCGCGCATGTCGAACGATTTCCCAACCCCAACAACCTCTTGCACGTGGCGTCCATCGAGTTCACCCCACTTGAATACGTCACCGACGGACACCGTCAGCGCGCGAACGCGATTCTGCTGCGGCGCACCGATCGACTTCCGTTTGCACCACCGCCGGACTGGGACACCTTCGAACCGGCGCTGCACGACACCGTCCGCTCGGACCGCGTACGAATCGACGTGATTCCCGACGACCGCCGTTCGGAACTCGCGGAGGCGTCGCAGCTCACGGAGTCATTGCGCCTGTACGACTCGTCGTATCACGCCGAACTCGAATGGTGGACAGCGGGATTCGCCCTGTCCGAAGGTATCCCCCGCAGTTCGCTGGTATCGGCGGCCGAAAGCGACCGCGTCGACGTCGGCCGCTCGTTCCCCGTAACGCATCACCGCGAGCGGCGACCGGAGGTCGACGAAGACCACGCGAAGGTCGCAGCGTTGTCGACGTACGACAACACGCCGCACAGCGTGCTCGAGTGCGGTGAGATGCTCTCCGCCGTGCTGCTCGACGCCGCCATGGTAGGCCTGGCCACCTGCACACTCACCCACATCACCGAGGTGCCGGCAAGCCGAGACATCGTCGCGGAACTCATCGGTCACAGTACGCAGGACATCACGCCCCAGGTCCTGATCCGCATCGGCCGGGCCCCGTCCATCGAAGACGTGCCACCACCGACCCCGCGACGACCTGTCGACGAGGTATTCGAGGTGCGCACCGCGGACTGACGGCCGCGGACAAGGGACTTTCGCCTCTCTGCGTTCGGACACAACGTCGATAGCGTCAGAACCATGCAAGACGAGAGCTCACCGTCGCGTGCCGTCGTCGTCGGCATCGACGGTTCACGGCAGGCGGTCGACGCCGCGCTCTGGGCGGTGGACGAGGCGGTCAGCCGGGATATCCCGCTACGGCTCGTGTACGCCATCGACCCAGCCTCTACCGGTGCCGACACCCAGGACGCGGCACGTGAGCTCGCCACGGCCGAAGTAGCCGTGCGGCAAGCGTTCACGGCGGTCGAGTCGACCGACAAGCCGGTCAAAATCGAAGTCGAGATATTGCAGGACCAGCCGACGCGCGCGCTGCGCCGCGCATCGCGTCGGGCCGCCATGGTGTGCGTCGGTTCGATGGGGTTCACCAGCACCGCGGTGGGGTCGACCGCATCGGCGCTAGCGGCGTCCGCGCACTGCCCTGTCGCCGTCGTCGCGAATCACGATCCACACTGCGGCGGACAGCAGTGGGTGGTGGCCGAGGTCGACGACTCGGAAGCCAGTGATGGTGTGCTGCGGCGGGCGCTCGAGGAAGCGCAACTCCGCCGCGCCCCGCTACGGGTGTTGACTACCTGGCAATCACGCTTCACCGACGTGCGCGACGGCGATGCTGTCGTCAAGAACAGCAGGCTCGCGCGGGCACAGCTCGACCGACGTCTCGCGCATTGGCGGAAGCGCTATCCCAAGCTCGACGTACGTACGACGGCGGTCCACGGAAACACATTGGGTTACCTGGCCAAGAACGCAAACTCGATCCAGCTGCTGGTGGTGGGGCGTGAACGCCCGCACGGCGTTTCCGCGCTGTTGAGTCCGCCAGGCCATGCGGCACTGAACGAGGCTCAGTGTTCCGTGCTGATCTGCGAAAGGCAGCACGTATTGTGAGCGGTACCTTTCCGGTTCCGGGAACAACTACGGAGGGCCGTTGCGTGGTCAAAGTCTTCCTCGTTGACGATCACGAGGTGGTGCGGCGTGGACTCGTCGACCTCCTGGAAGAAGATTCCGAACTCGAGGTAGTCGGCGAAGCCGGCTCGGTCAGCCAGGCGCTCGCCCGTATCCCAGCGCTTCAGCCAGATGTCGCGGTGTTGGATGTGAGGTTGCCCGACGGCAACGGCATCGAACTGTGCAGAGACCTGCTGTCGCGGATGCCGAATCTGCGCTGTCTGATGTTGACGTCGTTCACCTCCGACGAGGCCATGCTCGACGCGATCTTGGCCGGCGCAAGCGGATACGTGGTGAAGGACATCAAGGGCATGGAACTCGCCCGGGCCATCAAAGAGGTCGGCGCGGGCCGGTCGCTGCTCGACAACCGAGCTGCCGCGGCGCTGATGGCCAAACTTCGTGGAGCCGCTGAACATTCCGATCCGCTGTCGGGTCTCAGCGAACAGGAACGCGTCCTGCTTGACCTGCTCGGCGAGGGCCTGACCAACAAGCAGATCGCGGCGAGGATGTTCCTCGCCGAGAAAACAGTCAAGAATTACGTTTCCCGGCTGTTGGCGAAGCTCGGTATGGAACGGCGGACGCAGGCCGCGGTGTTCATCTCCAAGTTGGAGAAATCGCACCGCCAGCCTGAGCAGTGACCGTCACGACGGACGCGCGACGATCACCGGCATGCGGGCCGATTCGGCAACCGCCGCGCCGACCGAACCCAGCAACATTCCGGCGAACCCGCCGCGGCCGTGGCTCCCGACGACCGTCAGTTGCGCTGACTCTGAATACTTCAGGAGCTCATGCGCCGGTCGAGCCATGACGACGACGCGTCGGACAGCCACGTCGGGATAGCGCTCCTGCCACCCGGCCAACGCTTCTGCCAACGCCTCTTCAGCTCGCTTCTCCAGATCAGACCACTGGAGACCCGGAAATTCATCGACCGCGGCGTCACTCCACGCATGGACCGCCACGAGTTCCACGCCGCGGCGAGCAGCCTCGTCGAACGCGATCGCGGTGGCCTTCTCAGATGCCTGTGAGCCGTCGATTCCCACGACAACGGGCGCCATTGCGGGAGTAGGCATCAAGGGATCCTCGTCGTGGATCACGGCCACCGGGCAGTGGGAGTGGTGAAGGAGACCCCAGCTCACGGAACCTAGCAAACGTCGCGAGATGGCGCCGAGTCCGCGGCATCCGACGACGACCAGGTCGGCGCCTTTGGACCGCTCGACGAGCGTCGACACGACACCGTCGGTGGTCAGCTCCGTACTGACCTGGATCGGCTGCGAGCCCCTGGTTGCCTCCACCGCCGTTTGGTTTGCAGCGCTGAGAATGTCGTGCCCCTGCCGGTCGAATTGCGTCGCGAGATCGGCGGGCATAGGCAATTCCGGCCACATCCCCAAGGTGGCCCAGGGAATGACATGGATCAGCGTCAGCGGAACCTGGCGTGCCGATGCTTCCCTGGCAGCCCAGTCCACCGCGACGCGGGCGGCCGGTGAACCGTCCACACCGACGACGATTCCGTTGTGAGTCCCGTTCATTGGAGTTTCCTGCGTCATGACGTGTGCCTCCTCGGACCGTCGTTGTCCTGAAATTCGTTGATCTCGCGCTCCCACAGCGCGAATCGCCTGTCATCGAGTCGACGCCGGATCAGATGCACTGAGGCCGCGGCCAATTCAACAACGCCGAGCAAAATCAGAAACGAAACCGCGACCGCCTCCGCGGTGGCGCGGCCCGGCGATGACGGCGGACCCACGTAGTCGCCATGGTCGTCGACCCAAATTCTCTGCTTATCACCGATTTCGGCCTTACCCGACCAAGGAACGACACCCTGATGCGGAATTCCAGCGTCAGTCCATGTCGCCTCGGCCACGAATGCGACACTTCGATGGTTCGGAACGACCTGGCCCTCTCCGACCGCGTTCGCCATCACCTGATGCCTGGTCTGCGCCTGCTCGGCATACAGTCGCAAGCGCTCCTCGTGAACCGAAGTACCGACGGCGGCCGCGACCGGTATCGCGACAATCGCGAGTAGGACGGCGAGGACGAGCACGAACGCCTCGATGCGATCGCTGCGGCGCAGCAGTGGGTTACCCCGAACGAGGGCTCGCAGCCACCACGGGCTCAGCGAGCCGATCGTGAAGGTGTCCATGACGTCTCCTCGAGTCACAGATGCGCTGTGTGATATGTCGATCTTGGACCCTCACAGGCACGCAGTTTTAGGGCCCAATGGCCCTCCCGCGGTAGACCGATGTCACCGCAGCGCCACCCAGAGACCAATGGCCCTGGTTCCGCATGGTTCAACGCAATAGCCTCGATACGACAGGCTGCCGGGTGATGAGGGGTGTGGCGTCGGGCTCATGAGCGAACAACGGGTCGACAACGCGTGTACGGCGGAACTTGTTGACGGTTCGGTGATCTCACTGCGCGGGCTGCGACCGGACGATGCAGAGGACGTGGTGAGTCTGTACGAGACATTGACCGACCAGGAGCGCTACTTCCGGTTTTTCGCGATGCACCCGGCGCACCTCGCCGATTGGGCGAAATCGTTGACCGTACCGAGGACTGGCCAGTACTCCCTCGGCGCATTTGGAGCCGGGCATTTATTGGGCGTAGCCAATTATGTTGTCTGCACCTCGACGCCGGATGAAGCCGAAGTGGCCGTGGTGGTGGCCCACGCGCAGCACCTTCGTGGCGTCGGTACGGCGCTGCTGCGTCAACTCGGCCGAATCGCCAAAGACGACGGAATTCGCCAGTTCGTTGCAGAAGTGCTCTGGGAGAACCATCTGATGCTGCAGGTGCTCGCAGACCTCGGGTGGCCATGCACACGGCGCCTCGATGGCTCGGTGTTACACGTCACCGTCGGCCTGACCGCAGAGACGCACTAGCCGAACGCTGAGCCGTCAAGTCGCACAACTGATTCGGCTAAACCACGCCGCGGTGTCGACGGCAACGGATCGGCGTTGACAGGGGCCCAGCCGATCCGCAGCAGCATCTGGGGATATTCGTCGTCGCCGAATACGTCGGCTCGCACCGCTGCGCGGGTTTCGTCGATTTCCAACGGCTCTGTGATCGGGCAGCTGGCCAATCCCAGTGCGGTCGCCGTCAGCAACACCAGGCTGGTGGCTTCGCCTGCGCGCAACCGCGAAAGGTCGTCGTCCTCGGCGGTGCCCAAGGCGATGACCACCGCGTTGTCCTCCGCGGGATCGACGTCGGCGGTCTGCGCCAGTGCGGGACCGGCGAAGGCACGCGCGGGAATCCGCGCAGCCGGGGCGGGTTCCGGGGTGCTTCGCGCGGGAACGCCCGCCGTAGCGCCGTACCTGCCGCTCCAGGCCGCCAGTTCGGCCAGATACTCCTGATCGTTGGCATGGCGGACAGCGGCTTCGGAGACAAGGTCTTTGAGATGGTCGAGCCCCTCGACTCGGCGCAGGGTGACACCCGCGCGCGCCGCCCTGGCGGCCATCAGTGCGATGTCGCCCTGGGGCACGGGCCATGCGCTGTAGTGACGTCTGTCGGTGCGGCGCCGTGGAATGGCCGCGGCCAGAGTCACATCGATCTCGTTGGCCGGGTAGCGGTAGAGCTCGACCGCTGCCAGATGATGCTCGTCGTCGGGATTCGGCAGTCGGTGGACCTTCGACTGCCACCCCAGCGCGGCGAAAGCGACGACGCAGTGGTTCAACGCGGCGCCGCAACTGAGCATCAGGTCTCGGCGGTCAGGGTCGGTGTGTCGCAGCTGCAGGTCCGGGTCGGCGTACAGATGCAGACTCTGGTCCCCCACCCGCCACCGCCACGGCTGCGAGTTGTGCACGGACGGAGCCCGGGCGGCCAGCAAAAGGGCGGACCGGATGGTCTCGACGTCTGGGAAATGTGCGTTCATGGCTCCACAATGGCGACTCACCTTCGCGATGAGCAGAGCACAAAGACCCTGGTGTCGAGGACCACTGAACTCGCCGCCGAGTGCGCGGCCTCGGCTGGATCAGAGGCCAGGCTCCTCGTCGGCCGCGGCCTCCTCGCGCTTCTGCTCAGCGAGTTTGCGGTCCTCGATTGCCGATTCGCGGTGGAAGGCCACCGACTCGTGGTGCACGTCAGCGCGACTGGCACCCTGATCGATGGTTTTGACCTCCACCTGCGAGACGCGTTCATGGAGTTCTGCTGTCTTTTCGAAACTGCGCGCGGCCGATTGAGCGGAGTGGGCGGCGGCGATGCGGGCCTCGTCGGCGGCGCGCACGGCTTCTTCGACGTCGTCTGGGCTGAGGGGCTGGGGCGCGTCGGCGTCGTCGGGTCGCTGGCGTAGCTCGGCGGCGCGGCGTGCCGCGTCAACCGCGCGTGATCCGGGGTCCCTGCTGCGGGGCATCTGCGTCTCCTTTGTCCGAACTACTGTGTTCCCGCTGTTTCCCGACCTAGTCGTGGCGCGTCGAATCCCTCGCGCGGTGAAACGAATCGTAGGAATCGGCGCACTCATCTACCCGCACCACAATCACCCGGGCGATCTTGCCCACCGGGTGATGACAGACACCCGACGCGACGACAGGCTCGACCACAGAAACGCAGCGGTTCGCTAGGCAGCCCCGACGACACGCCGACGCCGGCGCCACGGCTCGCCGTGCACGCCGCACCGCAGCAAACGCTCGAGCGTCAGTCCCAGCCGAAGCCCCGCGACCAAGGGAGTTCACATGCGTATAGCCCGGACGCGTTCCGGTTCGATCAAAAGCCGCCAGCGCGAAGAGGCCATGGGCAGGCCATCCTCAATTCTGATCGTCGGTGGCGGATTCGCCGGATTCGAATGCGCACGCCGACTGAGCAAGCTGCTGCAGCGGCACCGCGCCGACGCGACCGTGACCCTGATCTCGCCCGTCGACTACCTGCTGTACACACCGCTGTTGCCCGAAGTCGCCGGTGGGGCAATCGACCCGCGCTTCGCGACGGTGCCCTTGATCGACATACTGCCAGGGGTCCGGGTGTTTCGGGCGTATGTCGATTCGGTGGACTTGTCTGCACGTTCGCTGCACTGTCGCGACCAGGAGAACACTACCCACGAGCTCTCCTGGGATCGGCTCGTCCTGACGCCCGGCTCGATCAGCCGCCTGTTCGACATTCCGGGATTGGCCGAACATGCCCGCGGCCTTAAGTCGATATCACAGGCGCTCTACTTGCGCGACCACATCATCGAGCAGTTCGAACTGGCGCGCATCGACAGTGACCGTGAACGCGCGAACGCACGCAAAACGATTGTGGTCGTGGGATCTTCCTATTCCGGAACGGAACTCATCGCACAACTCTGCGCGATGGCCGCGGTGGCGGCACACGACTTCAGATTCGAGCCCGGCGATGTCCGGTTGATACTCATCGAACGCTCAGGCAGGTTGATGCCCGAACTCGGCCCCGAGTTGGCCGCGCGAGCCGAGCACGTGCTGAGAGGACGCGGCGTGCAGATCCTCACCGGTGTCACCCTTTCCCGCGTTGCGGCCGATCATGTTGTTCTCAGCGACGGGACCCGCATCGGCACCTACACCGTCGCATGGGTCGCAGGCGTGGTCGCGAGTCCACTCATCGCGGCGACGGGGCTGCCCACCGAAAAGGGCCGACTCAAGGTCGGATCGGATCTGCAGGTGCCCGGCTTCGAAGGCGTTTACGCCGGCGGTGACGCCGCGGCGGTACCCGATGCCACAAACCCGGGGAAGATAACGCCGCCAACAGCACAACATGCAAACCGGCAGGGCAAAGTCCTCGCCCGAAACGTCGCCGCCAGTCTGGGCCATGGCAGAGCACGCAAGTACCGGCACCGCGACCTGGGAACTGTTGTCGACTTGGGCCCCGGGTTCGCTGTGGCAAATCCGCTGAACATTCAGTTGTCCGGTTTCGCCGCGAAGCTGGTTACCCGGCTGTATCACCTATACGCAATACCCCGTAACGCGAATCGGTGGGCCGTTGCATTGGGATACGTCACCAGCGCTGTGTTTGCCCGGCCGTTGGTATCGATCGGTTTAGCCCAAGCGTCGCTGGCTCGATTCTCGGCCAGCGAGGAATTCATGACAGCGACCCCGGACCTGTACCCGAGTGACGAACAAATGTACGCCGATGAGCTTCGCTACCAAAGGGCGTCCGCCGAGGCGACCGCTTTGCCCCCGCACAGCAGCTGAGCCGATTCCCGGTGTGCGACGGCGGAGTTGTCCAAGTTCAGACGGCACGATGCGCAAGCTGACGGGTCGAGACTCTGAACTGCATGCGAACCTCACCTGTCCGCCGTTCCCCGCTTCGGGGGCCTCAGGCCGACCGGTGTAACTGCAATTCCACCAGCGGCAGGCCCGCGCCGTCGTCGCCAATCGGCTGGCCGAGCGTGTCTTCCGGCACTGGCTTCAGAACCGACCAGGCGTGCCCGCATGGTTCGCCGCCGACCCACCGCCGCGCATACCGACAGTGATGATGATCGGTGCCCAGCTGAACAGCCCCGCCGACTGGCTGCGCGCCGGCGGGGCGGTGCAAACCGTCGACGAGTTCGTGGCGATACACGGAGGCAACGCACCGGTATTTGTCTTCGTCGATCCCACCGGCGCATTCGGCAACGACACCGAATGCGTCAATGGTCCCCGCGGCAACGCCTCTTTGCATCTCACCAAAGACGTGGTGCCATACATGATCTCCAATGTCGGTGTCGGGCCCAACTCGGGTGACAAGACCCAGACCATCACTCGATTGTTCGGCGGCGACGCCGACGCGTGGGCCGGCTTCGACCCAGCGACGGTGATCGCAAGGCACGGCCAATATCGTGCAGTATCAGGGCTTTTCGAGGTCGGCTCCCCTGACATCGGCGCAGACAACCGCGATGCGGCCAACCCCGAGGGCCAGGACCGCGCAGCAGCCGCGCTGGCGACGCTGGGCGCCGCCCACGGTATCGCGTGCTCGGTGATGGAACTGCCCGGCCGACACGACTGGCCGTTCGCAGCCTATGCGCTACGCGCGGCGCTGCCGTGGCTCGCCGGCCAATTGCACACCCCCGGGGTACCAGCCATCGCGCTGCGAGGGAAACCCGCTATGGCACTGCATCCGACCGTGTGTGAGCCACCGCTACTCGAATTCTTGTCGGTGCGCCGTGAAACACTCTGTGGCACAAACTTGTTCGCAGAGACCGCCCATGGGTATCAATCGCCGCGAAACCAGACTGCGCCTGGTCCACGCCGCCGCCGAAGGGCAGCCCTCGGCCGAAATCCCGCCGCCCGCAGAAAGTTTCCACCCTTGCACCCGACCACACACACCTACCTGACCACTGCGCTCACCCTCGCCTGTCGCAGCCAAGGCGATGTGGTCACTCTGCTCGCTTATACCGGCATGTGATTAGGCGGTCACCCAAGTGGGCGGCAAGCTCGTCGAGGGCAACCCCGAGTCGTCGGCAGGCCGGCGACTACCTCACCGCTGAGTTCTCGGCTCGGGCTGCCGCGCCAAGCCATGGTCGAGATCGGGGGCCCAACGCTGCGGGTGCACGATCTTCTACACACCTACGCATCTTTGGCGCGCCGGGGCCCGGAGCCGATCTGCGGCCGCGACAGAAGACGATGGGCACGCCTCGATTACGGTGACCGCACACATCTACGCCGATTTCCACGACGACGAAGTCGACGAAGTCGCTTCAGCTTTAGACGCACTCGACGACCGGCAGTCCGACGAACGCTTGAGAATTCTGGCCCTACCTTGGCCGTGAACCGCCTCAGTTGGCTTCAGAGCAGGCGACCATGACCGCTGAAAAGCGGGCCCTCTAGCTGGGATTTTGTATTGTGGTCCCGACTGGGATCGAACCAGTGACCTTCCGCGTGTGAGGCGGACGCTCTCCCCCTGAGCTACGAGACCGGGGAGCCCGACCGAACAGGTCGAACGACGTCGAAGACTAGCACGCGGGGACTCGCAACCCGAATTCGTTAACCACACCGCTGCGCTCGGAGAGCTCCCCGTCGTGACTAACGGGTGGGGATGTCCGGCGAGCCGTACCGGCTGTTCTGACCGCCGATGATCACGGATTTGTGCGGCCACACTTTGGTGGACTATCGTCGTGCTTCGCGACGGGCGACGTGTCGTTCGTGGCGCGCGGATGTAGCGCAGTTGGTAGCGCATCACCTTGCCAAGGTGAGGGTCGCGGGTTCGAATCCCGTCATCCGCTCGAGGTGCAGTCGCATCAACCCCAGCGGTGGAGTGGCCGAGTGGTGAGGCAACGGCCTGCAAAGCCGTGCACACGGGTTCGATTCCCGTCTCCACCTCCATGTTGGACCCGCGCGATTAGCTCAGCGGGAGAGCGCTTCCCTGACACGGAAGAGGTCACTGGTTCAATCCCAGTATCGCGCACCACAGTTTTCGCAGCTCAGGCCCTGTTTCTGAGGGCTGTAGCCCAGCACCCGTCCGGAATGCTTGGCCGAGGCTATGCCCGACGTCGAGCTAGAACCTCTTCACGCAAGTCCCGATTACGAACCCGGGTCGTGATCGAAATCGACGGCGACGACCCGTCCGTGTACGCGCCTCCGCATGGCGACGTGCACCTCCTGTGCGGACACTGCGGCTTCACCATGGTGCAGCAGTTGCACTCCGCTGACCAGATCCCGAACGACACCCCGCCGGGAGTGACGTTCATGTGCCAGAAATGCCGCAAATACAGTCTGCTGCGAACATCGCGTGAGACGTAGGACGCTTGACGGCCCGCACCGCAGACGATTCACAATCGCATACGTCGCAAGCACATTCGGCCGACGCGCCACAGTTTGGCAACGAACCACGTGTTTGTCGCGTCCGCTCAGGCCTTGCGTCCAGAATGGACTCGACTGGTCTGATCGCCTGGAGCACACATGAAGCCCTACGGCTGTCCCCGCCAGTGCGACTGCCACCATCCGGGTGAATGCTTTTTCAACCAAACCGCACCCGAGCGGCCGAGTTTCGCGGTGGTGTGGATCGTGGGCGCGCTCGCCGTCGCGGCGGGGTTGGCCGTCGTTCTCGTCTTCCTGCTGTAACCCCACCCGGTTCACCCGATTGTTTGCTGCCACTTCGGGTAATTTCGACAGACATGCGGCTAGCGGGAGCCTTCTTCGCCAACAAGGCCGAGGTCGTCGACGACATGCTCAACGTCGAGGGCGGCTTCTGGGCGAGCACCACCGTCCCCGCCGGCGCGACCAGCTTCCAGTCGAGTTGCGTCGTGCTGTGCGACACCCGGCGCCGCGACATCGGCAGCCACTACACCCTGCACGTCGACGCACTGGGCCCGACGGGTCAGCGTTGGGCGCCGGCCTGGTCGACGAGTTTCCAATTGCCCAGCGCCATGAAATTCATGGTGCTCACCCAGTTGGCGCTTCCGGTGGAGCCCGGCGGAGGCCGACATGTCTACAGCTTCCGGCTCGACGGCAGCCACGAGCGGTTCGACATTCCTCTCGACGTCGTCGTCCGCTGACCAGCCGGAAACTGTTCACCGGCAAGAGCGCAACCGCTAGGCTTCGCGGAGACCAACCGGTCACGACGACCAGAGGGTGGGACATGATTCGTGTACTTCTCGCCGCCGCCGCGATCGCGGGCGCCGCGCTCAGCACGGCACCGGCCGCGTTCGCCGACAACGGCGACAACATGTATTTCGACAAACCCACGCACTACGACAACGACGTGCCGGGCATGAATTACGACGCCCACCTCAGCGCGCCGTGCGACAACATGGAGTTGTTCACCTTTGGCCGCGGCCCCGGCGGCGAGGCCCTGCAATGCCGGTGGATCGAGAACCAGTGGCCGCCGGTCTACACCGGGTTCTGGGTGTCGACGTACGAATTGTTCGGCGTGCAAGAGGTCGGCTCGCCGTGCCCGAAGCCGCAAGCCGCGGCCCAGGCTCCCGACGGACGTCCGTTGCTGTGCCTCGGCGGCCAAGGTTGGCAGCCAGGCTTCTTCACCCGTGAGGGTTTCTTCCCGCGGTAACCGCCGTTATGCGCCGCGCAGCGTTCGACTCGGCGGAGTCCCGAACGCCTCGCGGTAGGCGATGCTGAACCGGCCCGCGTGGCTGAACCGCCAACGCCCGGCGATCGCCATCACGGTGTCCACGGACGGGTCGGCGGCCAGCAGATCCCGATGCGCCCTGTCGAGGCGGACTTTGCGCAGATACTCCAGCGGCGTCGTACCGAGATGACGACGAAACGTGTATTGCACCGACCGCGGGGTGACGTTGATGGCGGCCGCGATGTCGCTCAGACCGATGTCCCGGTGAGCGTTTTCGTGGATGAACGCGATTGCCCGGCGCAGCGTGCGAGGCTGCGCAGCAGAGTGTTCGACATGGTTCCGCATTAGCCGTCTGATACCCGGAGACCGCCATCCCAAACCGGCTTCCTCGCCGCCCGCGGACCGTCAACCAAAGGTTGACGAACCGCAACCGTCAACCTAGAGTTGACGGCATGACCGAGCCAGTCAAAATCACCAACCCCGTCCGCCTCGACGACCTCATCACCGCGATCAAGACGGCCCACGACGAACCGCTCGATCAACTCACCGACGCGGTCATCGCCGCCGACGCCCTCGGCGACATCGCCGACCACCTGATCGGCCACTTCGTCGACCAAGCCCGCAAGTCCGGCGCCTCGTGGACCGAGATCGGCAAGTGCATGGGGGTGACCAAGCAGGCCGCCCAGAAGCGGTTCGTGCCCAAGGCGGACGCGTTACTGGACCCGAATGCCGGGTTCGGCCGATTCACGCCCCGCGCCCGCAACGTGATCGTCGTCGCGCAGAACAAGGCGGGCGAAGCAGGTAACAACGAGATCGGCACCGACCATCTGGTCCTCGGCCTGTTCGCAGACCCCGACGGCCTGGCCGCCAAGCTGCTGGCCGGGCAGGGCATCGACGCCGACACCGTGATCAAGGCCATCACGCTGCCGCCGCGCGCCGACAACGTGCCCACCCTGATCCCGTTCAACGGACAGGCCAAGAAAGCGTTGGAACTGACCTTCCGCCAAGCACTTCGGTTGGGCCACAACTACGTCGGCACCGAACACATTCTGCTGGCACTGTATGAAGTCGAGGACGACGACGGCACGCTGCACCGGGTCGGTGTCGACCGGGACCGCTTCGAGCGCGAACTGGTGGCCGCACTCGAGTCGCTGACGAAAGGCTGATCTCACGTCCGCGACCGTCGCGACGTCTTCATGATGTGAGGGTGCGACCGTTCGAGGACGTGGTGGCCGAGCACGGGGCGACCGTGCTGCGCGTCTGCCGGGCCGTCCTCGGCCCTACCGACGCCGAGGACGCCTGGTCGGAGACGTTCCTTTCGGCGCTGCGCGCGTACCCGGAGCTGCCCGCCGACGCCAACGTCGAGGCCTGGCTGGTCACGATCGCCCACCGCCGCGCCGTCGACGTCGGGCGCGCCCGCTCGCGGCGCCCCACGCCCACCGACACCCTGCCCGAACGTCCCGCCGCCCACGCTGATCCCGCGGCGCGCGACCCCGACCTGTGGGCCGCGCTGCAGCGGCTACCGGCCAAACAACGTCAGGCGCTGGCCTACCACCACATCGCGGGCCTGCCGTTCGCCGAAATCGCCGAACTGCTCGGCAACTCCCCCGACGCCGCGCGCCGAGCCGCCGCCGACGGACTCAAGACTCTCCGGAAGTACTATCGCGAGGACGAAACAGCATGACCGCCAACCTTTTTGACGAGCTGGCCGCCGACGACGGCGCGCTGACCCGGCTGCACCAGCGGCTCGAACGCGACGCCGACGCCGCCGATCTGCTCGACATCGCCTACCGCACCCTCGACACCCCGGTGGGCACGCTGCTGCTGGCGGCCACCACCGCCGGATTGGTCCGGGTGGCCTATGACGTCGAAGGGCACGACGCGGTGCTGCACGCTCTCGCCGAACGGATCAGCCCGCGGGTGCTGCGCGCACCGGCACGGTTGGACGCCGTGGCGCGGCAGATCGACGAATATTTCGCCAAGCAGCGCACCGCCTTCGACGTGCCCGTCGACCTGCGGCTGGCAGACGGCTTCCGCCGCAACGTGATCGAACATTTGCGCGAGATCGGCTACGGCCACCGCGAGAGCTATGCGACGGTGGCCGCCGCGATCGGAAACCCGAAGGCGGTCCGTGCCGTCGGCACGGCGTGCGCACACAACCCGCTGCCGGTGGTGATCCCCTGCCATCGCGTCGTGCGGTCGGACGGGGCGACGGGCCAGTATGTCGGCGGGCCGGTGGCCAAGTCGACACTGCTGGATCTCGAGGCCGCCTGACGGCGGGAATGAATACGCGGGCCCGACGGTAGATGTAGGTCATGAAACTCAACGACGCCGCCCGCGAACTCATCGGCGAGGGCACCGACGCGACACTTGTCACGATCAACCCCGACGGCAGCCCGCAGGCCACCGTCGTCTGGGTGGCTCTGGAATCGACACCCGACGGCGACGAACTGG
Organism: Mycobacterium sp. 3519A; assembly: GCF_900240945.1. Taxonomy (NCBI): domain Bacteria; kingdom Bacillati; phylum Actinomycetota; class Actinomycetes; order Mycobacteriales; family Mycobacteriaceae; genus Mycobacterium; species Mycobacterium sp. 3519A. The sequence continues at coordinate 2,171,133 of NZ_OESG01000013.1, read as the reverse complement.
TCGCCGCGCACCTGCACGAGTACCAGAAAACCCGCAACATCCGCCGCGACCCGCGGGTGGCCGTCACGATCCTGTCGACCAAGCACCCGGGTCAGCAGACGCCCTACCTGGCGATCACCGGGACCGCGCGCATCGTCGAAGGCGGCGCGCCCGCGCTGCTGAAGAAACTGGCCAGGGTGATGCTCGGCAGCGACGAGCATTTCCCGCCGCCAAACGCCCCGGAAGGTCTGCTCACCCGCATCCGGATCGACAAGGTCGGCGGCCTCGGGGTCGCGGCGTCCTGACGCCCAACTGGCTGTAACACGTTTCAGTTTGTGCCATCATGCGTTGATGCGCCGCTGCCTCGTGCTCCTCGTCGCCCTGCTGGCGGCCGTCGTCGGTTTCTCGGCTCCCCCTGCCTCGGCGGAGGGCACGCCGATCGGCAACATCGGCCAGACGCTGCGTGTCGAGTTCAAGGGCATCGTGGCCGACGTGACCGTGCATGACGTGTTGCCGGTCGATCCCCCGCCGCCGGGCTACGTGGCGACCGGTTCGCCGCGGTGGATCAACCAGGGCGGCCCGTGGAAGGCGCCGATCACCATCCACACCATCCAGGCGCCCAACCCGTACGCGATGGCGGTCGCGTTCGCGTTCAACGGGGTCACCCCGTACGCCGATGCGTATGTGCCCAAGCACACCGATGCGCCCGACTCTCTGGAACACGCGCTGACGAACGCGCCGCCGGGGTCGACGGTCAACGGCGCGGTCTACTGGCAGGTGTACCGCGCGCTGGTGACCAACGTCGTGTTGATCAACCCGTCGACGGGTACGCACCTGGCGCAGTGGAATCTGTGGCAGCCGGGGGCACCGCTACCGTAGAGCCGTGTCGATTGACGTCACCGCGGCCGTCGAGGCCGACCTGCCCGAGTTGGCCGATGTCGCCGCCGTCACGTTCCCGCTGGCCTGCCCACCCGAGGCGACGCAGGAGAACATCGCGGCCTTCATCGCCGAGAACCTCTCGCAGGCCCGGTTCCGGGAGTACCTGGCCGATCCGGACCGGGCAGTGCTGGCGGCACGCTTCGAGGACCGAATTGCGGGTTACGCCATGCTGATTCGCGGCGTGCCCGACGATGACGATGTGCAGCGGGCGGTGACGCTGCGTCCCGCCGTCGAGCTGTCCAAGATCTACGTGCTGGCCGACAGCCACGGCGCGGGCGTGTCCGCGGCGCTGATGACCGCGGCAGTGCAGTACGCGGCCGAACACGATGCGAAATGCGTGTGGCTGGGTGTCAACCAGCAGAACCGGCGCGCGCAGCGGTTTTACGCCAAGCACGGGTTTACCGTGAACGGCACCAAGACATTTCAGTTGGGCGCCGGCGTCGAGAACGACTACGTGATGGTGCGCCCACTCCCCTAGCGTTCCCAGCGCTAGCAGACGCAAACTCGCACATTTTCGCCGAAGTTTGTGCGAGTTTATGTCTGCTCGCCGGAAGTCTGGCCGGCAGTTTGGCCGGCCGCTGTCAACGCCAACAGGCGCGACGTTGCCCGCAGATACTTCTTCCGGAAACCGCCCGCCAGCATCTCCGCGGAGAAGATGGTGTCCAGTTTGGTGCCCGACGCCACCACCGGAGTGCCCGCGTCGTAGAGCCGATCGGTCAGCGACACCAACCGCAACGCGACGTTCTGATCGTCGATCGGATGCACCCCGGTGATGAACACCGCGGTGACACCCTCGATCAGGGTCAGATAGCGCGACGGGTGCATGGTCGCCAGGTGCTTGCACAGCGCGTCGAAATCGTCGAGCGTCGCGCCCGGCACCGCGGCGGCCCGCGACGCGACTTCCGCATCGCTCGGCGGCACGGGTGCGGGCGGCAGGTCGCGGTGCCGGTAATCCGGCCCGTCAATCCGCACCGACGTGAAAATGCTTGCCAGCGCGTGGATTTCACGTAAGAAGTCCTGCACGGCGAAGCGGCCCTCACCGAGCTGATCGGGCAGCGTGTTCGACGTCGCAGCGACGGACACCCCGCGCGCCACCAACTCCGAGAGGAGCCGCGAGATCAGCGTGGTGTTGCCCGGGTCGTCGAGCTCGAACTCGTCGATGCACACCGCGGTGTAATCGGCCAGCAGCTCGATGCATTCGACGAAGCCGAACACCCCGGCCAGTTGCGTCATCTCGCCGAACGTCGCGAATGCCTTGGGCCCGGGAAGCTCGAAATACGACGACGCCAGCAGATGCGTCTTCCCGACGCCGAACCCGCCGTCGAGGTAGATGCCCACCCCGGGCAGCGTCTCGCGCCTGCCGAAGAGTTTCTTCTTGCCCGCCCGCCGCTCGACGGCCTGCTCGCAGAACTGCCGGCAGGCCTGCACTGCCGACGCCTGCGTCGGCTCGGCGGGATCGGGTTTGTAGGTCTCGAAGCTGACGTCGGAGAATGTCGGCGGCGGAATCAACTGGGCGATCAAACGCTCGGGTGTGACGCTGGGGTGCCGATCGACCAGATGCGCCACCCCGCTGGACCCGTGCATGCACGCACCTTAGCGACGTGCTGCAATTCTGCGTATGCCTGCCGACGTTGCCGGGATACAGCTCACAGTGCTCGGCTCCACCGAATCGGTGGACGAGAGACGACTCGCCGACTTCTACGCCTATCCCGACGGTCTTCAGTCGTGTTGGGTGCGCGGCAACATGATCGCGAGCCTGGACGGCGGCGCCACCGACGACGGAAAGGCCGGTGGGCTCGCCGGCGCCGGGGATCGTGCGGTCTTCGCGCTGATGCGGCACGCCGCCGACGTGATCCTGGTCGGCGCCGCCACAGTGCGTGTCGAGAACTACTCCGGCGCGCAGCTATCGGTCTCCGCTCGACAGCAGCGGCAGCGCCGCGGCCAGGCCGAGGTGCCGCCGATCGCCGTCGTCACCCAGTCCGGCGACCTGGACCCGGCGGCGTTGTTGTTCACCCGCACCGAGGTGCCGCCGTTGATCCTGACCAGCGGCCGGTCCGTCGATGCCACGCGGCGCAGACTCGGCTCGGTGGCCGAGGTCATCGACGCGTCAGGTCCGCAGTCAGACAGCGTCGACGGCGCCACCGTGCTGAACATCTTCGCCGACCGCGGCCTGTACCGAGTGCTGTCCGAGGGCGGTCCGCTGTTCCTCGGCTCGCTGATCGCAGACGGTCTGCTCGACGAGCTGTGCCTGACCATCGCGCCGATCCTCGTCGGCGGCGCGGCCCAGCGCATCGCCACCGGTCCGGGCCAGGTGCGCACCAGGATGCGTCGCACCCATCTGCTCACCGACGACGACGGCTACCTCTACACCCGCTACGTCAAAGGGGTGTGACCCAACCATCAGTACCCTGGTCGGCATGCGTCGGCGTCGTCACCTCGCCCAGGCCATGAGCCTGGCAACCGCCTTGGCCTTCGTCGCCGCGTGCGCACCAGGCCTTGCCGCCAATCCCCGCTACGCCACCGACGCGGGTGCGCATCCTCAGGGGGCGCCACAGACCACGAAGGCGGCGTCCGGCCCGCCGCCGATCGAGGCGCCGAAGAACGACCTGTCGTGGCGCGACTGCACGTCACGCGTATTCAGCGAGGCCGCCGTCCAGGCGATTCCCGGGGTGAAGCTGGACTGCGCCAGCTATGACGCCGACCTCGACCCGATCAACGGCGCCACCGGAACGGTCAGCATCGGCGTCGTGCGGGCCACGTCCGTGCAGACGCCCAAGGATGCCGGGCCGCTGGTGATGACCACCGGATCGGACCTGCCGTCGTCGACGCAGTTACCGGTGTGGCTGAACCGCGCCGGCGCCGACGTGCTCAAGTCGCATCCGATCGTGGCGGTCGACCGCCGCGGCACCGGCATGTCGGGGGCACTGGACTGCCGCGACCTCTACGACCGCCAGGAGATGATCGACCAGGCGCAGTTCCAGTCCGGCGACGACCCGGTCGCCAACCTCGGCGCGATCACGCAGACTGCCACCACCAGTTGCACCGATACCATCGCGCCGGGCGACTCCGCATACGACAACTCGCACGCCGCCGAGGACATCGAGCGGTTGCGCAGCACCTGGGACGTGCCGACTATCGCGCTGTTGGGTGTCGGCAACGGCGCGCAGGTCGCACTCGCGTACGCCGGCTCGCATCCGAACAAGGTGGCCCGGCTGGTGCTGGACTCGCCGCTGCCGCTGGGCATCGCAGCCGAGGCCGCGACCGAGCAGCGGGTGAAGGGTGAACAGGCCGCGTTGGACGCCTGGGCCGCGCAATGTCTGGCCACCAACTGCCCGCTGGCGCCGGATCCCAAGGGCGCGATCGACGCGCTGCTGGATTCGGCACGAAACGGCGGCGGGCCGGGCGGCGCGTCGGTGTCGGCGGTCGCCGACGCGATTTCGACGGCGCTGGCCTATCCGCGAGGCGACCGCGTCAACTCCGGTAACGACCTGGCTGCGGCCGTCGCGGCGGCGCGGGCCGGCGATACGAACCAGATGACCAACCTCATCACCGCCGCCGAGAACCTGCGCCAGACCGACGGCCAGTTCGTCAACGGCTGCAGCGACGCGCTGAACCGGCCGACCCCGGACCGGGTCCGCGAGTTGGTGGTCGCCTGGCCCAAGCTCTATCCGCAGTTCGGGGCCGTCGGCGCGCTCAGCCTGGTCAAGTGCTTGAACTGGCCGAGCGGTTCGGCGCCGCAGGACCCGAAGAACCTGAAGATCCCGGTGATGCTGCTTGGCGTGCAGAACGATCCGATCGTCGGCAACGAGGGCGTGGCGGCGGTCGGCGCGACCATGATCAACGCGGGCACCACCAGCAAGCGGGTGATGTGGCAGGGCATCGGGCACGGCGCCAGCATCTACTCGGAGTGCGCGCTGCCGCCGGTGATCGGCTACCTCAATAGCGGTAACCTGCCACCCACCGACACCTACTGCCCGGCCTGACACGGGCCTGCGGGTTGATCGGTGTACGGTGCGCTGGTGGCGGCTCTTGACTCCATTCGAACCGGCCTGTTGAAGGCGTTCGCGCCCCGAACCTCAGCGCCAAGCGTCGCAGTCGTGCTGCGGTCCATCCTGTGGCCGGTGGCGATCCTGATGATCATCCACCGCAGCTACGTGTTGGCCACCAACGGCTACATCACCGATGACTACGGTCCGGTGTACCGCGCGGTCGTCAACTTCAAAAAGGGCTGGGACATCTACAACGAGCACTTCGATTACGTGGACCCGCACTACCTGTATCCGCCGGGTGGGACGCTGATCATGGCGCCGTTCGGCTACCTGCCCGTCGACGCGTCGCGCTACTGGTTCATCACGTTCAACACGATCGCGATCATCATCGCGGCGGTTCTGCTGGTGCAGTTGTTCAAATTCTCGTGGACGTCGGTGGCGTTGCCGGCGCTGCTCGTCGCGATGTTCTGCACCGAAAGCGTGGTCAACACACTGGTTTTCGGCAACATCAACGGTTGCATCCTGCTGCTGGAGGTGCTGTTCTTCCGGTGGCTGCTCGACGGCAAGGTCAACCACCAGTGGTGGGCCGGGGTGGCGATCGGGCTGACGCTGGTGGTCAAACCGCTGCTGGGGCCGCTGCTGTTGCTGCCGCTGCTGAACCGGCAGTGGCGCGCGCTGGTGACCGCGTTCCTGATGCCGCTGATTTTCAACGCGGTCGCGTGGCCGTTGGTCGCCGACCCGATGAACTTCGTCACCGGCACGCTGCGGTACATCTTCAAAACGCGCGACTATTTCAACAGTTCGATCGACGGCAACGGCACCTACTACGGTCTGCCACCGTGGCTGATCCTGTTGCTGCGCTTCGCGTTCCTGGCGCTGGCCGTGGTCAGCCTGTGGCTGCTGTACCGCTACTACCGCACCCGCGACCCGCTGTTCTGGATGGCGACGTCATCGGGCGTGCTGCTGATCACGTCGTATCTGGTGCTGTCGCTGGGCCAGGGCTACTACTCGATGATGCTGTTCCCGTTCCTGATGACGGTGGTGCTACCCAACTCGGTGATCCGCAATTGGCCTGCGTGGCTTGCGATCTACGGGTTCATGAGCGCCGACCGGTGGCTGCTCGGTCACTGGCCGACGACCGGGCGGTACTTGGAGTACATGAAGTTCACCTACGGCTGGTGTCTGATGCTCATCGTGGTGTTCAGCGTGCTCTACTTCCGCTATCTCGACGCCAAGGCCGACGGCCGCCTCGACGACGGCATCGACCCGGTGTGGGTGAAGCAGAAGGAGCCGGTGCCGGCTTAGTGTCTGCTGGCCTCCTGCGCCAGTTGCACACGTGAGGTGACACCTAGCTTCGAGTAGACGTGCGACAGGTGCGCCTGCACGGTACGCGGCGACACGAAGAGCCGGGTGGCAATTTGCTTGTTGCCCAGGCCGTCACAGGCCAGCCGGATTACGTCGAGTTCTGTCGGGGTCAGCGAGTCCCAGCCCTTCGTCGGCCGCCTGCGTTCACCGCGGCCTCGGCCGACGTAGGCGATCGCCTCCTCGATGGTCAGCGTTGCGCCCTCGTCCCATGCCGCTTGAAAGTCATCCTCCCCCAGGCTGTCTCGGACACCAGCGAGCCGCGTCACATGGTCAGCCTCGAATATTTTGAATCGACTGATACCCGTCTGCCGCCGGGCGGCGTCGGCCATCCCGAACAGTCGTGCTGCTTCCCGGTAACTACCCGCGTCGCCCGCGAGGTAGCCGAGAGCTTCGAACGCGTCGGGAATCATCACATAGCCGTGGCGTTCGGCGCCGAGCGCCAACGCCTCGCGGGCGTCGCGCTCGGCCTGTTCGAGTTCGCCTTGCGCGAGGGCGACGCGCGCCCGTGCCGCTAACCCCGCTACCAGTGAGATACCCGTCGACGCTGCCACGACTTCGTCCGCTAGACGGCGGGCCGCCGTGAATTCTTCACAGGCCAACAGCGGTAACGGCGCAACCACATATGTGGACACCGTCTGGGGTGTCAGTGGCGTGCGCTGCAGTGCCACTGCGTAGGCCTCGCGCGCCGCAACAGCGTCGCCCGCCGCCTGCTTGACAAGCCCTATCCCCGAGTGCACGACGCGGTCGACGAGGTCGCCGAGAGAGACCCGGAAGTTGAGGAGCACATCCAGCACCTCTTGCGCTCGGTCCACGTCGCCCTGCCAAGCCAACGCGAAGACACGGTTCAGCTGGGCGGTCAACTGGCAGAACGGATCGCGCGCCGCCGCGGCTTCTGCGAGTGCATCACGCAGTTTCTCGACCGCTTGCCTGACCTCCCCTCGGAACGTGTGAGCGTTGCAGACAGCCAGTCGGCATATCCGCGCGGTGTAGCCGTCCCCGATCGCGTCGGCGAGAGCGCTACCTTCCTGCGCCACCGCTTCGATGGCAGCATGATCTCCTACTGCCATCGCCGCCATCACCTGCCACCCGAAAACTTGACTAAGTCGCCACCGATCGTCGAGTTCGCGTGCGAGAGCGGCGGCCTCGCGAAAATCGGCTGCGGCTACATCAGCGTTCTGGGCGTGGCCCACACCGTGCGCGACGAGGGCGCTGATGATGACGTCGGAGTCTCCCGTCTGCCGCGCCAGGTTGAGCGCCTCGTCGACGATCTGTTCACCCTCGGCGACTCCGGTGAAGCACTGCAGCATGCCCTGGTAGGCAAGCGCTCGCACCCGCGCCGGATCATCCTGCGGCGCCTCTGCGGCAAGTGCGGCCGCGAGCCACGCAAGACCTTCACGATTGCGCCACCGAGAAAACCACAGCGGTAACAGTGACGTCGCGAGGCGCAGGGCGGGTTCGCTCTCGTCGTTCTCGAGACTCCAGGCGAACGCGCCCCTGAGGTTGTCGAACTCGGCTTGCACATGCTCCAGGCGCTGCGCATCGCCGACGCCCTTCGGTGAATCAAGCCCGGCGGCCAACGCGGTGTAGTAGTCGCGGTGGCGGTTGCCGATCTCGATTGTCTCACCCGATTCGCCGAGCTTCTCCAGGGCATATTGCCGCATGGTTTCCAGCAATCGGTATTGCGTTCTGCCGCTAACGTTTTCAGCTGTCAGAAGCGACTTGTCGACAAGCAGGCTGAGTAGGTCGAGCACCTGGTAGCGCTCCACTCCGTCGTCACCGGCGACGGCGTGCGCGGCCTCCAGGCCGAACCCGCCGAGGAACATCGCCAATCGACGGAACAACGCGCGCTCAGCGTCGGTCAACAACGCATGCGACCAGTCCACCGACGCGTGCAGCGTCTGCTGACGTCGCACCGCCCGGCGCGCACCGCCGGTCAGCAGTCGGAAGCGGTCGTGCAGCCCGTCCAGGATTTCGTCGAGCGTCAGCGCCCGCACCCGCGCCGCGGCCAGTTCGATGGCCAGCGGCATACCGTCGAGCCGTCGGCAGATCTCGCCCAGCGTCGCGGCATTGTCTTCGGTGACCATGAATTCCGGCTGCGCACGACGTGCCCGGTCAATGAACAGCTGGATCGCCTCGTCCTCAAGCGACAGCGACGGCACGACAAACGTCACTTCGCCCGGAATCCCAAGCGGTTCACGACTGGTCGTCAACAGTTTCAATTCCGGGCACGCGCCGAGGAGCGTCCCGATGGCCGACGCGCAGGCATCCAGCAGGTGCTCGCAGTTGTCGAGCACGATCAGCAGGTGCCGGTCACCGATGAAGCGAATCAGTGTGTCGTCGGTCGAGCGGCCCGGTTGGTCAGGCAATCCCAGTGCGCGCGCCATCGCGACAAGGACCACTTCGGGATGTGTGATCGGCGCCAGGTCGACGTACCAGACCCCATCGGGAACAGGGAGTTGGCTTGCGACTTCGATCGCCAACCGAGTCTTGCCTGCACCGCCGGCACCGGTCAATGTCACCAACCGGTTCTCGTCGAGAAGGCTTCGGACAGCGGCCATTTGAGCGCTGCGGCCGACGAAACTGGTGAGTTGCGCCGGAAGATTGTGAGCTGAAGCGACGTTCGTGACCCGCAGCGGCGGGAACTCGTTGTGTAGGTCGGGATGACACAACTGGACCACCCGCTCGGGACGGGGTAGATCCCGCAGCGGATGAGAACCGAGCTCACGCACCCACGCCCCGTCCGGAAGTCGCTCCGCCACCATCTCGTAGGTCACCCCGGACAGCACCGTTTGGCCACCGTGGGCCAAATCCCGCAGCCGCGCAGTGCGGTTGATCGTCGAACCCATGTAGTTGGCTTCGTCGCGCAACTGCACCTCGCCGGTGTGCACGCCGACGCGCAGTCGCAGCGGCGCCAGCGGCGTCAACTGCAGATCTAATGCACACCCCACCGCATCGCTGGCGCGGGCGAACGCGAGCACGAAGCTGTCCCCTTCGCCTTGTTCGACGGGACGAACGCCGTGATGCTTGGCGACGATGTCGGCGAGTACCACGTCGAGGCGGGCAACCGCGTTCGTCATCTCTTCGGACTGGCTCTGCCAAAGCCGCGTGGAGCCTTCGACGTCGGCAAGAAGCAACGTCACCATGCCCGTTGGCAGTAGATCGGTCATGCCAAGGTCGCTCCAGTCGGTCTGGCTCATGTTAGCCAGCATGAGGCTGCGGGCGCGGGGAAACATCGGCCAAATGGCCTACTCGAGCGGCGCGAGCTGGACCCACATAGGGACTTTTGCGTCTGCTCGTTAAAGAACGTTCTTTGCCAACACAACGACGGCGTGCGCGGTAACGGTCCCGATGGCCCCGTCATCTCGTACGATTGATTCGCTTTGGGGGGCGCCGCAAGGGGGGCGATGCGTATGCCGACTATTCCCGTCGATCCCCTTACCATGACGCCTGCGTGGCTCAGCGACGCGTTACAGGCCGACGTCCGCGCGTGCGAAGTCGAGCAGATCGCGATCGGCATCGGACTACTCGGCCGGTTGTTCCGCGCTCATCTCGACGGCGACCCCGACCTGCCGGCGTCGGTTGTCGTGAAACTGCCGACGCTGGACACCCGAGCCCGCAAGTACATCTGCGAAGCGGCCGACTTCTATCTACGCGAAGTGCGGTTCTACGAACAGATCGGCACTGCGAATCCGCTACCGCCGGCAAGGCCGTATTTCGCAGCCTTCGACGACGCCACGCACGACTTCGTCCTGGTGCTCGAAGACCTGCAGAGGCTTCGGACCGCCGACCAGACCGTCGGATGCGCCGCGGCGGACGCCGAGATCGTCATCGACGCCATCGCCCGACACCACGCCCACTGGTGGCACAACGATCGCCTGGAGTCGCTGTCCTGGTTGACGCCGTACAACACCGGACCGTTCCCGGAAGTGGCGGTCAGCAACTTCACGGCGGGCTGGCCGGTTTTCCTCGACCGCGTCGGAGCCGAACTATCCTCTGCAGCACGGGATTTCGGTGAGCGAATGCCGTCGCTGATACCGTGGCTACTGACCGAGCTGACACGTCCGCCGCGCACCTTCCTGCACGGCGATCTGCGGCTTGACCAACTGTTCTTCGCCGTCGAAGCCGACGACCCACCGCTGACGGCGTTGGACTGGCAGCTCACCGCGAAAGGTCGCGGCGCCTACGACGTCGGCTACTTCCTGAGCCAGAGCCTCACCGCCGATACCAGGCGCAGCTGCGAGGACCGGCTGCTGCAACGGTACACCGAGCGTCTTGCTGAGCACGGAATCGGTTACCCTGCAGAACAATTGCGTCACGACTACCGGCTGGCCACCGCGTGGTGCTTCAGCTATCCGGTGATCGGCGCTGGCCGAATCGACATCGCCAACGACCGCCAATTGAATCTGCTCCACTCGATGCTCGACCGCGCCGTCACGGCGATCGAGGACCACGACGGCTTCTCGCTGAGGCCGGACTGACCATGGTCGAACAGCGCCGTCGGTGCGCGGCATGCGGTACCGCCAATGAAGAGGACGCCCGGTACTGCGAGGGGTGCGGCGCGTCAATGGCCCGCGTCTGTGTGACATGTGGCGTGGAGGCCAGCGCGACCGCCCGCTTCTGCCGCGGCTGCGGAGCGCCCCTGGAAAGCACCGTGGCACAGGATGTTCCGGATGTGGGTCCGGTACGTAAGACCGTGACCGTCATGTTCGCCGATCTCGCCGGGTCGACCGGTTTCGAGGAGAAAGTCGACGCCGAAACTGCCCGCGAAGTCATCGGTCGCTACCACGACCTGCTGCGGTCGACCGCGCGACGGCACCGCGCCGGCGTCACGAAGTACATCGGCGACGGGTTCATGGCGGTCTGGGGCGTCCCCGAGATCGGACCCGACGACGCCGCCCACGCCGTGGAAGCCGCGGTCGATCTGCAGGAGCGCTTCGTCGACCTTGCCGAGCGGGTGGCCGCCACCCACCGTGTCGACCTGGCGCTGCGCGTCGCCGTGAACACCGGGGAGGTCGTCGTCGGGGCCGGCGACGCCGACCTGGTCGGCGATGCGCTGAACGTCGGCGCCCGACTGGAGGCCGAATGTCCGCGCGGCCACGTCGTGGTCGGTGAGGAGACGTGGCGCTCGACCCGCGGCCGGCACACCTACGAAGCGCTCGGCGAAGTGCCGGTGAAGGGCCGCACCGCGCCGGTGGCGGTGTACCGATGGCTCGGCCGCCGCTCGGAGACCGACACCGCGCCGTTCGTCGGACGGTCCGATGAGATGCGGCGACTGGTGGCCGTCCTCGACGACGCCATCACTGCACGCGCGGCGCGAATGGTCACCGTCGTCGGCGATCCCGGCGTCGGCAAGAGCCGATTGGCCGCCGAGTTCATCGCGGCTCGAAGCGACGCCCGTGTCGTCGAGGCGCGCTGCGACATCGAAGGAACGGTCGCGCTCGCCCCGCTGATCGAGACGCTCCGCGACCACGATCTCAAAAGCGATGTTCCCGCAGACATTCCCGAGCGCGACCGACTCCTGCGCGACCTCAACGGTCTGGCCACCGGTGTAGCGGGCTCGGTCGAAGAGAACTTCTGGGCGCTGCGCCGGCTCATCGAGGTGTTGGCCGCTGACGCGCCGGTGCTGGTGGTCTTCGACGACATCCAATGGGCCGACGCCCTGCTGCTGGACTTCATCGAGCATCTCGTCGAGTGGGTGCAGGAGACGCCCGTGCTGGTGCTGGCCCTCGCCAGGCCCGAGCTTCGCGAGATGCGACCCGATCTCGTGACCGCCAGCCGGTGGGTGGCAGAAGCGGTCCATCTCGACGGCCTGGACGCGGCAGACACCGCGGAACTGGTGGTCAAGGTGCTGGGAACGACCGCCCTACCGAGCGACCTCCTGGGAAGGCTGCCGTCGTCGACCGGTGGTAATCCGCTGTTCCTCCGCGAGTTGATCGGCATGCTCGTACACGACGGAGTGCTCGTCGAACAGCCGAGCGGGTGGCGGCTCACCATCGATGTCGACGCCATCTCCATTCCGCCGACCATTCAGGCGCTGCTGGCGTCGCGGCTGGAACGCCTCGACGCCACCGATCGGCGCATCCTCGAAGTCGCGTCGGTGGTCGGCAGCGACTTCTCCCCCGCGGCTGTCGGCGCGCTCGCCGGCGGTTTGCGCGGAGTCATGTTGTCGCTCAACCGGCTTCGTCTACTCGAGCTGGTGCAACCGAGCGGGTCGTACATCGGTGACGAGCCGGTTTGGCGCTTCCACCACGTGTTGATCCGGGACGTCGCCTACCGTCGGCTCCTGAAGTCGGACCGAGCGGATCTGCATGAGCGGCTTGCCGACTGGGTGGATGCGGGCGGGCCCAGCGCGGCTTTCGACGCCGACGAGATGATCGCCCGGCATCTGGAGGCCGCACACTCGTATCGAGCCGAACTCGGCTCGCCGCAGGCGCATTGCCGCGAGCTCGCGTTGCGCGCCGCCCGTCGGTACGCCGTTTCCTCCAGACGTGCCCTCGACCGCGACGAATTGGTGTCGGCCGGAACTCAGGCCGCCCGAGGCGCAGCGCTGGCGGCCGCCGACGACGCGGTGCACGCCGAGTTGCTGCTCATCGGCTGCGAGGCCTTCCTGTCCGCGGGCGACGTGGCGGCGGGAGCGCCGCTCGTCGACGAACTGGACCGGATATCCGGAGATACGTTGGCGCCGTGGGCAATCTGCTACCGGTGTCAGTTCCTGGTGTACACCGAGCCCGAGCGGTTGCTCGAGGTGGACGAACGCCTGCAGAGTGCGATCGACGAATTCGGCCGCCGCAACGATGCAGCGGGGCTGGCCAAGGCGCATCGCGTCCGGGCCGGCGCACGGGCCCGTCTCGGTCGGATCGGCGATTGCGAGGTCGACCTCTTCGAAGCGCTCATCGCGGCGCGGCGAAGTGCGGATCATCGACAGATCACGGCCGCGTTGGGCGCCGCCCCCAGCGCGGCGCTGTGGGGGCCAAGCCCGGTGCCGAAGGCGGGCGGCCGGTGCCTGGACGTGGTCCGGATGCAGCGAATGACAACGGCCGCACCCTCACTGGAGGCCACGTCGTTGCGGTGCCTTGCGGTGCTGGAGATGTTGCGCGGTCGGCCGGACAAAGCGCGCACGATGCTCGCCGACGCCCGCCAGGTGGTCGCCGACCTCGGCCTGCGGCACGGGCTGATGGAAACCGAACTGTTCGCCGGCATCATCGAGTCGATGCAGGGCGACTTCGTCGCCGCCGAGCCCCACTTCCGGACCGCCCTGGAAGGTCTGGACGCGCTCGGCGTCGGCGCTGACGCCGGCCAGGCCGCGGCGTTGCTCGCTCGATCTGTGCTGGCGCAGGGTCGGGTCGACGAAGCCGACCGGTACGCCACGGAAAGCGAGCGCCTCGCGGGCCGCAACCTGAAGACCGCGATCGCCTGGCGCGCAGCGCGCGCCGAGATCCTCGCCGCCCAGCGCAGGTACGATGAGGCCGCCGTGATGGCGCGCGATGCGGTGGCCGTCGCCGCGGGAACCGACCTGGTGCTCGACCACGCCGAGGCCTGCCTGGTGCTGAGTCGCGTGCTCGAGGCTGCCGGAGATGGCAAGGGCAGCAGCGTTGCCCGTGCGGACGCTGACCGGTTGTACGCAGCCAAGGAAGTCGCTTCAGGCCTGGGCCGGCCCGTCGACCAGGCCGCCCCTCTGAGTGTCGAACCGGTGGCGGCGTCGCGACTGGCGGTGCGGAATCGGGCAAGCGAGAAACTCGATGCGGTGTGGCAGGCGTACCGCACTGGCGACGTCGACGGCGCGGTCGCCGACTTCTCGGACCATTTCGCCTATGACGACCGGCGGCGCTTCGGCGGGTACCCGGTGATGGGTGTCTCGGGGATACGCGCGGCTGCCGAGCGCGCTCGCGACCAGTACCCATACATAAAGTGGCGCACACTGGCCGTCCGTGGCGAGCGCCTCGAGTTGCGCTGGATCCACATGTCCGATGACGCCGGTAACGAATCGACGACGTTGAACGTGTTCGAGGTCGACAATCCCGAGCAGGTCGACTATTGGGGCCGCTTCGACGAGGACGACTTCGAAGGCGCCTACCGCGAGCTCGAAAGTCGCTATGCCACAGGCGAAGGCGCAGAATTCGCGACAGGAACGGCCGCCTCGACGGAAGTCACGATGCGCATCAACGCCGGCGACTTCGACCGGGTGTTCGGTGAGTTGCTGACACCGGACATGCGCGTGGAAAACCGCACTATGTCTGGCTTTCCCGACCGCTCACTGACCGACCTGCGGGCGGCCTTCGGACAACTCAATGAGATGGTCACCTCTGCCCGCATGTGGACGTCGGCAATCTGCTGGCTGTCGCCTGCCTGCGCCGTCACTCGGGTCGATCGGGAGGCCGTCGGGCCAAACGCTGAGAAATTCGCGTGGACACGGCTGATTGTGATCGAGGTCAGTCAGGGCCGACTCGGGTCGATGTGCGAGTTCGAGGTCACCGACGAGTCGTCGGCGTTCGCATATGCCGAGGCGCGGGTCCGAGCGTCGAGGTCGCGGGTGGCGATGACCAATCGGGCCAGTAGAACCAATGAGCTTGCCTGGCAGGCGATGCGGAACCGTGACATCGATGCGCTGATGGCGATCTACGCGGACCAGTTCGTGTACGAAGATCGGCGTCGCCTCGCCGGTGATCCGGTAACAGACCACGCAGGCATGCGTGCGGCCGTCGCGCGTGTCCTGGACCAGTACAGCGATTTCGAGATGCGGGTACTGGCTGTGCGCGGCGAACGTCTCGAACTGAGTTGGAGCCGTTGGTCGGACACCACGGGCAACCAGACGACGTATCTGCATGTGCACGAATTCGACGGCGACGGCCGGGTGGTCTATGACGGCCGCTTTGACGAGGACGATTTTGAGAGCGCCTATCGCGAACTCGAACGCCGCTACTACGCAGGCGAGGGCGCGGCATTCGCCGCGGCCGGCGCCGTGGCCACTGACTATGTGATGGCCTACAACCGAGGCGATTTCGACCGAATGCTCGAAGAACTCACGACGCCCGGTATGCGTTTCGAGAATCGTTCGCAGTCAGTCTTTCCCGATCGCTCGATTGCAGAGTTCCGCGCCAGCATCGAGGAACTGTCTTCGATGGTCACGCGCGCGCGGCAATGGCATTCCGTCATTTGCTGGCTGTCACCAACCTGCTGTGTCACCCGTTCTGAGCGGGAGGCCCTCGGCCGAGACGGCGAGCAGTACAGGTGGACTTGGATCTACGTCAGCGAGATCCGCGACGGTCAAGCGACCACCTTGTGCCAATTCGACATCGACGACGAGCAGGCGGCGTTGGCCTACGCCGACGAACTGATGCGGGCGA